>JAGVOD010000032.1 GCA_020052935.1 archaeon
GGGTTTTTAAATGTTACTCAGAGGGCTTTTGCAGAAAAAGAAGATAACTGCACAGAAAGCCTTATATATAAATTGTTACCAGAAAGTAGGTACGTTAAGAGGTGCCTTAAGGCCTGGAAAGCGCATAAAATGCCTTCCTGAGCCGCCAGGCAACAAGACCACCGGGTGAACCTAAAATCATAATACATCCAAGACTGCTGACCAACGAAGAACGCGCAGAGCAATACACAGTCCTGGAGCAAGAGACCTGCGACATCATCATAGTGGACAGGAATGCAAAAAGCCTCTGCGAAAGGGTCACAGAACTACATGTGGCCTGGACCAGGGAACTGACAAGCCACCTGGGCAAGGAGATGGCCGCACGCAAAATAATACTTGAAGAAGATACAAGACAATTCTCAAGATTCAACCACCGGATAATGTACAGGCACGCCGCAAGATGCGACGCAACACCTGACCTGGCAGCGCATGACAGATTCGTCCTCGAACACCTGAACAAGAAGTATGCGCAAGAGGTCTCAGCGCTCCTGAACAGCATGGAAAAAAAGAGGCTATTGCGGGACCAGCACAAAGCATACCTTGACAGGACACTGGCAGAGACTCCAGGCATCGCAGAGCATGACTCTGCAAGAGTCATAATCTACACCTCAGACCTCACAGGACCATGTTTCCTCCGGGCAGACCTCAATCTTGCAGACATAAGGAAAGCGGCCGGGACACCAGCAACAGCGCCCTCTGAAAGACAGATACGTGACGTGATATTCGCAGGATACGAGCCGTTGCAGTCGAACCTGCCCAACAGCCTTGAGTTCGACAAGAGGACTACTGACGCGCTGCTCGACGAAGAGGCACGGGAAGGCGCAAGAGTCTACCTGACCAGGAACCCATCGCCCGCAGTGATCCCCGAAGACATGATAACATATCTCGCAAGACACCTCATGCTGCACCAGCATGAACCGGCTGCGCAACGCCCTGCGCATTCCGCATACTCACTCAGAGGCGGCTATGACGACAAACACACTGTCACCGGCGGGATAGGCGACGCACTCAATGAAGTGACACAGCCACACATGGAAAGATTCTGGCCGCAAGGGCTGCTGAGAGAAAGTACAAACCCGCAAAGTCAGAAATAATACTTTCAGAAGAAGTTATACTGGGAGTGCGTGTTTATGTGCATCCCGCACTGGGGGCAGTTCTGAGGGTACATCTTCTCAGCATCATAAAGATAGACATGGCCGCAGTTCTTGCAGCGCTGCTTCATCTTGCTGCCTGACGCAGCAGTAGAAGACTTGACCTTAGGTATGCCTAGGTCGACAGAAGGCTTCGGCGCAGGCTTTGACACGGAAACAACAGGCTTTGCAGTGGGTTTTACGACACGGTCTCCAGCCATTATCGGACGCTCCTTCATCCTGCGCTCTTCCACGCACTTCCTGCACACCATCATCCTATAGACAGGATCAAGAGTGAACTCAGTAGAAGGAGCAGACTTACCGCACTGCTTACACTTCACCATCACACCTTGATTGAAACCCGGCATGACAAGACAGAATAGAAAGTGATATTTAAAGCTGGCGGTGATTTAAAAAGAAGGCAACGGGCCGCATTGAAAAGCTCTGCTCCGCAGGGTGCCGCCAAGCTCCGTGCCTGCTTATCTTGCCGAAACCCGACCTGCTCAAAAACGCAAGGCGTTTTTGGCACACCAAAAATCCAAGGGATTTTTAAGTGTCCCCGTAGGGGGCATCCCCCCGTCGGGTGAGCTTGTTGAGTTGAATAGCACTACGCAAAAAGGCGGCACCACACTTTTCAATGCGGCTGACCAACAGCAAGATTTATATGCAATATATGGATATCATGATGCGGGTGGTAACATGAAAATCGCTTATGTCATCTTATTGCTGATCATTCTAGCGGCTATCGTCGGCTGCGCAACAGAAGACACCGAGATAACACCGATGTCAAAAACACTACGTTCTAAGCCTGTGGAGACCGTGCAGGAGACTACAGAGACACAGCCAGAAGAGACATACACACCTCCAGAGACGACCACAAAGACAACAACAACCAAGACAACGACCACAACAACTACAACCGAGATGACATTCGAGCAAGAGGAAGCTAAAGCCATCGAAGCTGCAAAAGCGTTCGTCAAGAGCCTTGACGGCTACAAGAACCAGCAAGGCAGGGAGCTGGAAGTCATGAACTCAGCCAAGACAGGATGCGAAGGATGCTGGGTGTTTGACATAAGGTTCGTCAGGGACGTGCTGTACTATCCTGAAAAGACAGAACGCATAAACGTCCATGTCTCGCTGAAGAACTGGAAGATGGAGACTTACACGTTCAGGTGACTGAAGCTTAGTCTCGACACTCCTCAAGCATAGACGCCAGGATCACCAAAAAGCTTAAATACTATAGCCACTATAGCAGCTATAGTATGAGCACCACAATCCAGATAAGCAACGAGACCAAGGAACTGATAAGCACCTTCGGCTCAAAAGAAGACACGTATGATGATATAGTCCGAAGGATATACAAACTTGCAGTGAAAGAGCAGGCAACAGAATTTCTTATGTCCTCTGATAAATGCATACCCCTAGACGAAGCAATAAAAAGAGCGAAGAAAGAATGGTCAAAGTAGAGATTGTAGAACCGCTCTACAAAGAGATACTGAAAAAGTTCAAGAAAGAAAGCGTGACTGTCCTGCAACACCTCAAATCCCTGGAGGAATCACCTAAATCAGGCAAGTTGCTGGGCGCTGTCGGAAATGTCCTCATCAAGGAACTCAAGTACAAAGGATTCAGGTTCTACTTCCTGGTCGATGGCTTCAGGCTTAAGTTGATGTCTAAAGATGGACTTGTAGACCTGCTTATGAGATTTGTCAGGATGTCAGACAAAAAATACCAACAAGAAGCGATCGAACATATAAAAACAGTACTTCGGAAGATCGGACCGGGAGGTTTTGCGTGAAAGACATCCTGCAAAGCTTTAAATACTCTTTTTCAGGACATCCTGCTTCATGGTACTGGACGAAAGCAGGACAAGGACGCTGAGGACAGCGATAACTATCGCGCTGATAATCCTTCTTTTACTGCTCATTCTAATCATAAAAGGCTGCCCTGCGTGCGAGAGGCTTACGAAGCCACAGGAACGATCAGAAACAAGCTACCCGACTGAACAGACCACTGAACGAGCAAGGATACTAAACACGCATGACTTCAACTGCATGGTAAATCTCTGCACCAACGACTGCGCAGGAAACGAGACAGGACCGACACGCATGGCAGAATGCAGGAAAAGCTGCTCGTCGCCAGAGATGATACAGCCGAATTCTGAGAAGTATACGCAGTGCAGGAAATAGCCGGAGACTATGTAGCTGCAGATATTTGGGCGTTATTGAAAAGTTCATACTTCGTATGGGTGCTGCCGGTTCGTGCCGCTCTTCATTTGACGTAAGCGTGGTCCCCTCCGTAGGAGCCAACCCTCACCACGCGCGCTACTTTTGACATGAGGCACTCACAAAGTTGGCAGCACCACACTTTTCAATAACGCCGTTATTTGAAAAGTTTTATATACGCGCATATACTAAAAAATCAGGGGTTAGACATTGAAAAAGGATTTTGGCATCAACAAAGGCATAGACATGGTCCTGAGCGCATACCGCTCGATACGTTCTCCAGTAGCATACGTCTCCACACCAATAACGTCGGGCAGGCTATTGTACGACGTCCTTGAAAAAGAGGGTGTGAGGAGCATAGCTGAGCTCAACAGGGAACAGGTGCTGCATGAGATAGTAAAGCCTAACATAGCCAGAGGGATAAGCCTCGCGGACAAGCTGAGGGAAAGGTCGAAACTGCCTCCATTGGCGCCAGGAGTATTCGAAGGCAGGGATTTTAAGTGGACACAGCAAGACTACATGTCATTATGGGTCCGCGTCATCGAAGAACTCGCGGGAGAGGTACACATGACAGAAGGATGGCAGTTCTCTGACGGCGCAGTCGAAGAGTTCACGCTGGCGATGCACATGAGGTACGGCTTCCTGCCAAACCTCGACTTCAAGAGAGCTCAAAGCCTAAGCAAGGAAGAATACAGACGCGTAAGGTCGATGCAGATATACGACCACACCGGCGCCCCGATGATGATAGACTGCGGGACGGGCATGATAAATGACGCTATCGACGAGCTCATCGAGAAGGGATTCGGATGCACACGCATGATACTTGCGCTCAGGGAGCTCGGCAACATAGGCGGCGCATATCAAGACCAGCTCATGGAATTCGAAGAATGGGACAGGAGGTACAGGTCCCACCCAGAAGACCACAACAGGATAGACTGGAACAGGTTGCACGACCTCATGATGAAAGCAGACGACCTGAAAGAAAGGCTGGGAATAGAAGGATGGATGCAGCTCGGTGAATAGAACGCCGACGCCCAACTGTCTTGCCGGTTGACAGCGCAATCCAGTGCTGTTTCGAATGCAGCAGCATTCGTAACATGCTCAGAAACCGAAGGTTTCTGACACACACTCGCTGCGGCTCGGTGGCACGCCATAATTAAAAACGCCGTCGCCCAGACAAAACAAATCATAGATTTGTAAGCCTGTGCGCCGTCGTCCCTCGGACGCCGACGCCCAGATTTGAACTGGGATTCCCTTTCAGGAACCGGTTCTCCAAAGCTTCGCTTTCGATCCTTCTCGTCCTTCGAACGCGAAGTTTCAAGACCGGCGCAATACCAGGTTATGCGACGTCGGCAACTGAAAAGATTTCTGCTTCGGGTGGGTGAGCGAATGCGAACCCGCCCTTTGCGTGCCAGCCGAGCGTAACCAGCTGCCATTGGTTATGCGACGTCGGCAAATGAGAGAAAGGGAATTCTAGGTGTTTAAAAAGTTATTGCTTATTCTGCTTTACGTGATACGGCTGCCTTAGCTTTCTCGACAGCAGAAGAGACCACTTTAGGCATGATTGAATCCCTTGCTGTGTATGTCTGGAACTCATCGTTGCCTATCATACCACGTATCTGCTCGCGAGGCCAGTACCATGTCTCGGCCATGAAGGCAGTGCCTGATGACCCTATCTTCCTGCGGGACCTACTAGAACTCGCGTGCACGCCAGAGCTCAGTATAGGCCTGCGGTTGAAGTCCTTGAGCACCAGCGCATCAGCCAGATCAGACAGACGCGAATGCGCACGCACAAGCTCGACGCAGTCCACCAAGGGTAAGACCCGCGTGCGGATGTAACGCCGCTCATCATCGTCAGCTATCCTAAACAGCAACTTCCCACGGGCAGTCTCCTCAGCGAGCACGTAAGGCTGCGACGCGATGACGACCGCATCATGCTGCTTGGCCAGGGCAAGGTAATCCAGAATAGCCATTCCATCCTCGACAAGACCATAGAGACCGTCGCAAGGCATCAACGCGACAAGCTGCACCAGACCACCGACAGCGTCGACAGAGACGTTAGTGGAGCAAGCGCCGCAGAGAACAAGCCTCTTCTTCCTGTACGTGACGAAGAAAGTCTCGCCGCAGTCAACATATCTGAATTCCTCGCCCGCGTGCTCGTAGCCTATCATGTGCTTCACCTCAGGATAGGTCAGCTCTTTATCAGAGCCTTTGCCTTGCGTCGTGATAGCGACGAGACCGACATCATTCGCGACCATGGCTTCCATCACATCGATCAGGTCATCCTCGCAAGAGATGTGAGGATGAGCGTGCAGGTCGCACCGGACCATGCCTGGAGCAAGGCCATAGCTGACAGGCTCAGCACCAAGCCACTTGTCTGGCAATGCCGCCTTCACCATATTCGCGAGTCTCTTCAGCACCATCAGACCAGGCACCTCGCAAACAACGAAAGCCTGCTAATGAAGACATCAAAAGCGCAGTCTAGCCAGAAAATCCTATCATAAACCATCATACCTGACCTCCCAACCTACACAAGAAGTATGGACTTTCTTAAAAAGTTTTGGAGAAGTATATGCAGTGCTGGGACCAAGGGAAGTGACCTTTCACTTCATCTTTGGAGGCAGAATGACCGGTATCCCGTTCTCTATCGGGTATTTGACACGGCATTGCTCGCACTCGAGCTTGTTCTTGTCGCTCGCGTATCTAAGCTTGCCTCTACATACAGGACAAGCAAGAATGTCAAACAATTCCTTAGCAATCGGGTCAGCCATGTTTAATCAGCCTCTTATTTAAATAACAAGAAAATATATAAACATTTCTCAAAACCGAAAGGTTTAAATACTCATTTATTCTCCAATATTTAAAAGTATTGTAGTAACTCGACCATTCGAACAGTTACGATTTAAAATCTTTTCGCAAAAGTTGGGGTGGGTAATGGAAAAATTTGGCAAGCTAGCTTGCTAGATATCATGCTTAACTGCTAATAGGTGGTATGACGTGACTCAAGAATACATAAAGAAATGCCCTGAATGCGGCGGAATAAACCTCTTTGTCAACAAGGAGAAAGGCGAAGTGATCTGCAAAGACTGCGGACTAGTCATCGAAGAGAAGATGGTGGACTTCACGCAGGAGTGGAGAGATTTCGACAGCGATGACGCAGAAAGCCACCGCAGGACCGGCGCGCCCATGACGTACACACAGTACGACCAGGGACTCGGAACAGAGGTAGGCCAGAAAGCAGACCTCTACAAGCTCGCATCCAAGGACAAGAACAAGTTCTTCAGGCTCAGGAAATGGCAGTACAGGATCTCCACAGCGATAGAGAGGAACCTCAAACTTGCGCTTGCTGAACTGAAACGTGTCAGTTCTTATCTCAAACTGCCCAAATCCGTCGAGGAAGAGGCAGCGAGGATATACACTCTGGCAGTCCAGCGCGGACTCGTAAGGGGAAGGAGCATGGAATCTGTCGTAGCAGGCTCACTCTATGCTGCTTGCAGAAGGCATGAAGTCCCTCGTACACTTGATGAGTTGTCTGAGGCATCCGGAATAGAGAAGAAGGAAGTCGGCAGGACTTATAGGTTCGTCACAAGAGAACTAGGGATAAGCATCATGCCATCAAACCCTGCAGATTATATAGCAAGGTTCTCATCTTCTTTGAGACTCAGCGCAGAGACACAGTCAAAGGCAGTAGAGATACTCGAAAAGGCGCAGAAGTCTGAACTGACCTCTGGAAGGGGCCCGACAGGCATCGCAGCAGCCGCTCTCTATGTATCAGCACTGATACATGGCGAGAAGAGGACACAGCGCGAAGTAGCAGACGTGGCGGGAGTGACAGAAGTGACTATAAGGAACCGCTACAAGGAACTGCTCGACAAGCTCGACCTAGAGAAAGAGGTCAACAAGACCAAGAAAAAGAAGAAGAAGGAATAAATACTTTTTTATACTTGTTTTGACATATGTATTATACTTATTCTGAAAAAAAGGGCTGAAAACGGCTAAAAGCCACAGGGGGAGCCAGTTGAAAGACCCAGACCTAAAGATGGATGAAAGCTCTATCGAAGCAGAGATATCTAGGCAGATGAGGATAACCACACTTTCTGGAAGGGCCATAAAGAAGCTAGAGACACTAGTGGGCGAACTTTCAGCCATAACACGGCACGCTAAGACACACGAGACAATACGCTACCAAGGCACCCAAGAGCTTTCTGAACTTCCGTATGACATCGCGATGAGCATGGTAGAAGCAACAAGGTCGATATACAACATCATGGTAGGCCTCAAGAAGCTGCACATGCCAGCAGAACTTCCTGAAAACCCCAACACACCCGTCACTCCCAGCAACATAGAAGAGCTCGTAAAGGACACTATAGGAATAAGGGAGGACCAATATGCACTCCAGCCCGAGGAAGACGCCAGAAAAGAGCTCAACAGACTGAGGATAATCAATGCAGTCTATGACGCGATATTCAGGACATTCGTGAACTACACGACCACGATATACATGGCAGTCGGGCCGCTGAGACATAGGGAGCCAGAGAAGAAGGAAGGCAGACAAGTCGTCACGCTGGACCCTCTAGCGATGAACGCAATCATGGGAGAGACACACCAATTCGTCGACGCCATAAGGGAGAAGAAGCAGCTGCTCATAAGAAGGGAGCAAGAAGGCGCAGTCACCCTATACGACCTTGTCCAGTCTGTCTCGCAGATGACCCGCCTCTACTACACCCAGTTCGGCATAAAACTGCACGTAGATGAGATACCACGCGATGTGAAGATAAAAGGCGATGTCTACGACATAACCCAGGCATTGCTGAACCTGTTCATGGACAAGAGCTATGTGCTGAGAGAGGTCGAGAAACCAGAAGTCAATCTACGCTGCGTCAGCCTCAACGGGAAGGTCGCGCTGTACATAACAGACAACGGCCCCAACATACCTTATGAAAGGCCCGAGGTCATATTCGAGACCGCGGAGATGCAGCCGAGAAGGACATGCTCAGACCCCACAGTAGCACTGCATTCGATAGAGGAATGCGGAGGGGAAGTGCACGTCAGGAACAGCGTCCCGCCGCCAGGCGTAGAGATGGAGATATATCTGCCGACAGAATACGGCCAACAGCCGCCGACAGAAAACAGACCACCACTGCTACACTAGAAACTGAAAAGGAATCTCTTGAGATCAACCTTGCCATCTTTGATTTCTATACCCTCTTTCTCCAGCAGAAGTATCTTCGCAGCAGCTCCTTTGGCGAAACCACCCATCTTTCCATCGCTGTTGATGACACGATGGCAAGGGACTATCGGAGCGTAAGGATTCTTGTTGAGGGCGTTGCCCACTGCGCGATATGCCTTTGTATTGAGAACCTTGGCAATCTCCTTGTACGTCGAGACCTTGCCTTTCGGAATGCGCTTACATACTTCCCAGACGCGAGTGTTGAAGTCCATTCTAAGGAAAGAACAAGAAGAATATAAAAAATCATCTCCTGCAGGAATAATCGCTGCCGAACGTTATCACGTCAAACCTCGCAGGCCTCTCTTTGTCCGGAAGCACGAAGTACACCTTAATAGGAGAGCGGCCAAGCAGCGTAGGAAACTGGGAATACCTTCCAGTGAGCCTCCTGAAACTGTCTGCAAGCAGCCTCGGGATATCAGAGTCGGGTGTCAGTATCACGGTCGACTCCCCATCACACAGAGTCCTGTATATCGCCGCTGCGACAAGCTGCTCATCTGCATGCGAGTCGCCATGCTTCCTCTCAGGGGAATCGTAACGGCTGCTGAAATCCCTCTTCGAGCCGCACCTCTCGGCGACATCAACGATAAGCTGCTCCAGCTCTGAAAAGATCACAGGATGTTCAGGCCGGAAAACCCTATCGCGGACAAGCCTGCAAAGATTGACATAATCGAAACAAAGCTCGCACAATGCGTCTTTCTTGCCCTGCCGCATAGCATCATACTTCTTATTGGGCGCTTTGTGATGCCTCTCCCTGCTCTGCCTGTCCAGCTGGTTCAGTTTGGCCATCTTCTCGCAGACGATGTCCTGGAATATCTTTATCTCACCGAATACCTTCGCAGGAACGCGTATATTAGGCATAGAGAACAGCATCACGCTCTCGGCGATGTGCCTGGACATGTACGCCAACGTAGCATCATCAAGCTGAAGAAAATTATTCGCAGGGAAGATCCCATCCGCATAAGCCGGAGAGAGCCCTGGATGGATAGGATCGGTGTCTGAAAGCACATAATTCTCTTTAGCTAAAGCCTCCTCGAACTCAGAAATACCCGATGCTTCCCCCATGTCAGAAATAATATGTGAAGAAGGGTATTTAAAGTTAACCTCGAGCTTATTTAAGCAGAGCCAGTATCCTCTCGAAGTTCTCCCTTGTGCGCTTATGCGCATACTGCTGCGAGAGATGGAGCATGTCCAGCAGGCCTACCTTCATCTTGTTCTTCTCCAGATATGGCAAGAGCTTGCCCGATATGATGAACTGGCAGAACTGCGTGACGTTATGCACTGTCTTGTGAGGCTTGCAACGCTCGAAGTCCAGCAATATCGGCTTGCCTTTCTTCGTTATGATTATGTGCTTCGGAGGATGATGCATCTCCTCCTTGTTCAGGCCAAGATGGTCAAGTATGTACATCTGCTCGAACACGTCTTTCAGGACTGAGATGACTTGCGGCTTCTTGACATCAGGCCTCGAAAAGTAATCAAAGACGAACTCGCCATCGACAAACTCATAGACGAAGAAATCATTGCCAGCAAACAACAGCTTCGGGCCGATGTTATGCCTGTTCAGCAGCTTGAGACGCGATGCCTCATTATTGACAGTGCCTTTCACGCCGATGTCAGAGCGCTGGACCTTTATCGCGACTTTCTTTTTCTTCCATAATCCGGTGAAGATAAGACCACGATGGCCTTTTGTCAAAGGACTTATATCTGTCACGCTCTTACGCTCGAACATCCTCCTGAACCTCGACTTCGTTATCTTGTAGACGTAAAGCTGCTCGAAAGAGACATTATCCTTGCTGACCTGCTCGAAATCCATGGACTGCTGAGATATTATCTCCTCGACCTTCTCTTTGCCTGTCACCGACGAGAAAAGAAGCAAGACTAAGCCATCCTCCGCCAGGTAGCTGTTGACATCCCTGAAGAAACGTCCGACTATCTCGTAGCCGTGCCTCCCGCCAGCGATCTCAACTGAAAATTCCCAAGTCTCGCCCTTCTGCTCCGGGAGATACGGCGGGTTGAATATTATCGTGTCAAACTTCTGCTTTGGGACTTTCGAGAACAGGTCAGAGACAAGGAACTTGACTTTACGGTTCTTTATTTTCGCTTTGCAGAAATCTATGGAATCCTTCTTCACATCGACAGCGAGGACATAACCTACCTTCTTCAGCTTCGCAGCTGCCTCTGCAAGAATCCCAGAGCCAGTGCCCATGTCGAGCACTTTCCCTCTCGCAAAACGTTCCACCTCTTTCTTGATGAGGAAAGAATCCTCAGCAGGCGAATAGACCATAACGGAAGAGAGATAAAAGCTGCTTATAAACTTTACCTGCCACTGACGAA
>JAGVOD010000054.1 GCA_020052935.1 archaeon
CCTTCAAGGTATGCCCTGATGGCTTCTTTGGTGCGTTCCATGAGTTCGTCTATAGTTTTGGCCTGCGTATGGCAGCCTGGCAGCTCAACAACCTCTGAGAAATACCATCCTTCTTCATCCTTTTCTATGATGATATTGAACTTTTTCTTCATAGGTAGTATATAGTTAATGTCATTTATAAACATTCTTGTTTCGAATCTGTCTATTTGCATCTTCTTTCCTCCTTTTTTAGTAAGTTGCGTCGATAGAAATAATAAAAGCGAAACTGCTTAATAAATTCTCCGTCGAGAAATCCGGAAATATTCCGGAGTGATTGTAGTATTTTTCGGACAAGATTTAAACTGAACGGAAATCATCCGAAACCCTTTTAAACTTCCACCAATATCACAGCGTTATGAGATACTCACTCTTCGCAATAATCCTTCTTGTCATCGTATTAATATCGGGATGTTCTCCACAGCTGGTCGACCCAGCATCTCTTCCTTCGCGTGAGAGCAAGATTCCATCCGACGCTGTCAAGATGACTCCAGCTACAGATGATCATCCTCCAATCCTTCACTCTGATGAGTTCGAGACTCCAATACCTTTCGATGCTGCCAACAGTGCCGGCGCAGAGGACTCTCCGTTCATCCCTGTCGGCAAGGATGAGTTTTATTTCTTCTTCACTCCTGACGTGCGCATTCCTGCAGAGAAGCAGGTCATCGACGGCGTGACAGGCATCTACATGATGAGGAAGCAAGGCGATGGCTGGTCAAAGCCGGTCAGGGTCATGCTCCAGGAGAAAGGCAAGCTGTCTCTCGACGGCTGCGAGTTTGTCCAGGGCGATACTATCTGGTTCTGCGCTGCCAGGGAAGGCTACACAGGCATCAATTGGTTCACTGCAGAGTTCAAGGATGGTGTGTGGAAAGATTGGGAGCTTGCTGATTTCAAGCCAGAGTACGAGGTCGGTGAGCTGCACATATCTGCTGACGGCAATGAGCTTTACTTCCATTCAGGGAGGGCTGGCGGAAAGACTGGTGTGGATATCTGGATGAGCGAGAAAGTGGATGGTGAATGGCAGTCTCCTGTCAATATCGAAGCGGTGAATACTCCTGACAATGAAGGTTGGCCTTACATCACTCCTGACGGTGAAGAGCTGTGGTTCCTGCGTTTCTACAAGGGCAGTCCTGCGATCTTCCGTTCAAAGATGGTCGGCGGGGGATGGGGCGAGCCCGAGATCATCGTCGAGACATTCGCGGGCGAGCCTACGTTCGATAAGGATGGCAATCTCTACTTTGTCCATCATTATTACAAGGACGGGACGATGATAGAGGCAGATATCTATGTGGCGAAGAGGAAATAGCCCATATCCTCCTAAAAAGCTGATCTAAGCCCTCCAGGCCTCAGAAAACTATATATATTTGTCTCTCCTTCTTAGTGGTTATATGGTGTCTGAGATGGGGGATCAACACAGGCCTTCAGGCCTCGAGAGCATTCTCAAAGACCCTTGTCCTAGCGATGATGCTATCAGCAACCAGCAGAACCGTGATGCATTCCATGCGAAGTATCTGCGCGAGGTGGGCGAAGCCCTTGGTTTCAAAAGAGACCCAAGAAGGACAAGACCAATCTCAGGGTCAGAAAGGAGGGTATTTGATAAGATATACGAAGCGTTTCTCAAGGAAAGACGATTGAGAAACGGTTTTGGAGCTTACAGCAGGTTCTTCAATGCGTTCTTTGTCGAGCCTTATGGTTTCAGGTTCCAGCAAGGAAAATATGAAGATGCCCTCTCGCTTGATGCTCGAGGGGCTCAAGAAGGTGTGGCTGATGATGACAAGCAGGAGATCCAACAGTTTGCAAGAAGGATAAACCTGCCTGCTCTGCTCTACAGATGCCTGCTCCGTGATGAAGCATTTTCTCATAGCCCTGTCGGAAAACCTCTTTCGGGGAGCATATCATATTCTCGGGATGGGAACGCGAAAGGATACGACTTGACAGCGAATCTGGCGCGCTCGGTATGGGATATCTTGCTTGGTGACATAAGTGATTGCACCTCGATAAGGATAACTAAGGGGGGCTCCAACAATGAAGTTCCGGTCGTGAAATTCGGGAAATACTGGTTTGCCTCATTGCTCCACCACATACATCCCCATCTCAATTACCTTGTTATAAACGCGACAGGTCCTGATCTGCCGTCCCCTCTTTTCAGGATTAAGATGATGGACGGTGTCGACGAGCAAGGCGAGAAATACCTGATTGTCGGAGGGGTCTTAGGGGAAAGCTTCGACAGGTTCAAGGAATCTAACATAGGTGAAGTGATTGAAAACATCATAATTGAATTCTTCCGCAGAGAAGGCAAGGAAGGCAGCATCTTCTACAACCTGAGTCATAGCGACAATCCTGCTGAGACCTGCAATCAGTTCACGGATCACCTGCAGCACACCTCGAAGTTCAAGCACGAGTCTTCAGAAGTGATAAAAGTCATCGACGACAAGAAGAGGGAAGGTGTGAAGCATGAGTGTACGCACAAGATGCGGGTGCCAGGCACAATAAGGAACCTGGAGGGAATATCTAACTTTGGTGAAGAAGGAAAGAAGCGATTATTTTCAGGAGAGCAGTACTCAGAGACCTTCTATCCGAACAATGATCCGGGCATGCCTGGCGCATTCAACAGTCTTGATGGCTTTGTCAAAGGCCTGGTCTTCAGCCCGCCAGAAGAGTCAAAGGCTGATGCCGAAACCAAACCGAAGAAGATGTCTTTCCTCAAGAGGCTGGCCATAGGCGGGCTTGCCGCTCTTGGCCTGGCTGCGGGATACCTTGCCTTCCACTACATCGATGGCAAGACTGACAGTCCGAGGGCAGCCATCGCCGACGCGGGCGTAGAAGCGATAGCGAACGAGATTGACGATCCTTTCGGAGGCAACCATGAATACTGGTGGGTGGGCTCTTATGTCGACAGGGAGTCAGGTAAGCCCGGATTCGGCCCACACAGCCATGATTCGCAATCAGGTAACGCTCAGCCGATAATGTCTGACGCAGGGGACGGGGGTAGCCAGGATGCTGGTGCTGGGGATATTGGCGATAGCATAGACACTGCCTTACCGCCGACTCCAGTCTGTTCCGAAGTTCTTCAAGATCCTGCCTGGCCGACAGGCACGAGGATTGCGAAGCGACTTGACTTCGACGGCGACGGAAAGAGCGATATCGTGATATGGCGTGAAGGTGAGTTCAATATTGACTTGAGCGGTCAAGACGGCTTTGGCAAGTGGGACCTAAGAGTGAATTATAGGCAATTGGACGGCGAGCACTTTTGGCCTTTTGTGGAAGACCTGAACTCTGATGGGCGCGAAGACTTCGTTCTCTACGTTCCAGACACGGGGACGTGGTATGTAAAACTGATGAAGTCTCACCTTAGAGGAAGTGTGTTCATTCCCCGATGGGATTGGATAATTCCTGATGGAGCAGGGTCTGCCTGCAAAGCGCACCTCGACATTGATCCAAAGAAAAGCGTCTATAGCAGGCCTCTTCCAGGTGATTACAATGGTGACGGTTGGGTGGATCTGGCCGTCGTTTGCTCCGACGGGGTTTGGAGGATAGACCACGGGGGTGGTGGCTGCGGGGCCTTCGGCAGTATAGACGAAGAGGTGCGTTTCCTTGATGAGACAAGACTTGCGCAAGCGCCTGGTTGGGCATATATTCCTGTATTCGATGAAGTTGATGGAGGCAGGAGGGTCATGGCATATAAGATTCCTGACGGCCTGCCGAATGCCGGCCAGCTGGTCATAGTCAAAGCGTACGGAACGGACTTGTCAGGCATGCTGCCGACTCCGCTCGGAGGGAATAGTTCCATCATCGTCCCGGGAAGGCACGCGGGGCCTTCTTCAGGTCTGCTGTCTCTTGTCACTTCGAAGGGTTGGAGCACTTCATCTTTGGATGGCAACATCGTCTCGGTCGATCCTGGGGGAATATTCAAGTATCCCCGATGTCTGCCTGTGCTTGGTGATTTCGACGGCGACAATGTCGACGATGCCGCAGCATACTGTGGTGATGAGTGGAGAATAATGAACTCAAGCACGCGTCAGGAGCCTGATGGTGTTGCTAGGATATATCTGGGCCTTCTTCAGAACAAGGATTACCTGCCGGGTGTTGTTTTCTTCGGCGGGCTTAGCTATGGTTATGCTCAGCAGTTGATGGAGTATTACGGCGAGCTGCACCCGGGCGTTGCGAGGCCCATACCAGTTGATATGGGACGGGCGATTGGGGGAGGGATTTCTTTTTTCTGAACTGGTCCAAATAAACTCACCTCACCCTCTGCACGTACTTTATCTGGTTGAAAATTATCAGCGGGTCGTAGCTTGTCATGTTCTCTGCGAACTCAGTCCTTAGCTCGTCGATGACCTTGTGGAACTCAGCGTTGTCTTTCGCGAAGACGCTTATCTGGTAGTCCCATTTTCCGAGCAGCCTCATGTACCAGAGTATGTTCGGGTTGTATTCTATGAATGTGGAGAACTTCTTCTTGTCGAGGTTGTTGAACTTGAGGAAGACCATCCACCACTGGTAGCCGAGCATGCTCAGCGACGCGAGAGGCATGAACCTTTTTATCACTCCCGACTTTGCCATGCAGGATATCCTTGCCTTGACTGCGTTGGGTGCAAGGCCGACTTTCTGGCATATTGTTTTTACTCCTATCCTGCCGTCGAGCTTTAGCATCTCGAGTATCTCAAGGTCTTTTGCGTCAAGCTTTGCATCGCACTCTGAAGTCGCCTTGCTGTCAAACTCCTTCTGGAATGTCGAGCCTTTCCTCTCGCAGGCATTTATCTTCTTCCTTTCGTCTTCGTCGAGCACGAGGCTCATCCCCAGGAAATCCTCGTCGAGTATCTGCATCACGTCATATCCTTGTATGTTCATGTGGTATTTGTTTATGACACCGTCGAACAGCATGAGGAATTCCTCTTCATGCCTTACGCTGAATACGAGCTGTATGTCATAGCTGCCTGAGCAGTTCTTGAGGCGCATGACTTCTGGGATGTTGAGAAGGTGTTCAAGCATCTCTTTTTCTTCTGTCAGTGTCTTTAGTTTTATGCATACCCTGTAATTCTTGAATCCTAACTTGCGGTGGTCAAGCATGGTCAAGTAGCCGTGCAGGAATCCTGCATCAGTCATCCTCTTTATGCGGTAAGCTATTGTCTCGCGCTTGAGCCGCAGCTCTTTTGAGAGGTATGTTGTTGAGAGCCTTGCGTTTTTGTGGAGAAGATACAGTATCTTCCTGTCTGTCAGGTCCAACCTTATTGCCTCCGCTACGCTGCCCTGCGCATAACGGTTATACTCCTGTATCTGTCCGATAAATTTGTTTTCCCCCATAATTTAACGATAATGCAGTCTTGTTAATAAATTTTGTTATTTTTGGCAACAAAATGGTTGAAAATTTTATATAAAATAGTTGCGTCACTATTGTCATGACTGACAGCAAAGATTCTGGCAAAAACGCGAATCGCAGGGAATTCCTGAAGATTACTGCTCTGGCCATTGTGGCTTCGTCAGTTGGTATGTGCGGGCCTGACTGCAACAGGAGAAAACGCCCTGGAGACATCCTGCGCGATTATTATATACACAACTCAACAAAGCGTACCATTCTCCCCCAGGACTACATTGCATATCTTAAGTCAAGCGTCTTCACGCATGGTGAGCTTGATTCTCTCCCGAAGTCCGCAGTGATCCTGCATGACTGTAAGGCAGAAGAGCACTTAAGGCGGCTTGGCTTTTCAGAGACTGACTGGAAAGGACTGCAGACAGGCACTACTGATCCGAACTTGATGTACATAGTAAGGCGTAGCCACGGGGCTGATTTTATCCTTAACCGCGGACTTCCTGGTGCTGGCGGCATCGCGACTCAGGCAGCAGAGCTTTATGCTCTCGGCGTGAATCATATTGTTCACATCGGAACCTGCGGGCTGATAGGCACTAGACTGAAGGAGGGGCGCATCATCCTGTCTGACGGCGCTTACAAGGACGCTGCTGCGATGATGCTCTCGGAGATTCTGCCGGGGCGGGACATATCATCGCTCAATCTTGTTGCTCATCCGTCAGAAGAGCTGACCTCTGGCTTGGAGATCAGACTAAGCAATGCAGGGGCTTTCTCTAGGTCCGTAGGATTCACCATCCCGATATACTATTTCCAGCCAGAAGGCCTGATAGCGGCGATCAATGACCCGCAGTTCTACAGCCCTTCACCAGGTTACGTCGAGATGGAGCAGGCATCATTGTTCCAGACCGCTGCGTTGATGCATAAGCACGCTGCGAGCATGGTTGTCGGAGCTGACAGGTACGTCGTGAAGGATGGGGAAGTCACTCACGAGTTTTATGATGTTGACTGCGATGCAGCAAAATCAAGTATGCTGGACGTCGCGATAAGGACGATTGGTTGAGCGGAGGTAACGAACATGCTTGAAGACAAACTGAAAGGAGTCAAAGGTAAGTTGTTGGTGCTCGCCTTGTCTGCTGCTGGTGCCATTGCAGCACAGGGCTGTGGTGCGACATATACTCAGAGTTTTCTCACTGCGCGCCATATCACTTGCTGCGACACGGTTGAATGCAACCCTGGCGGGACCTGCAAGGTCGACGAGAGGGAATACAGAAATGGAGAAGAGTATGTGACCTGTTCCTGCCATTACCCTCAGTCGCAGCAGAGTCATCATTCGTCATCTTCGAGCTCTTGGGGTAATGACCATGGTGGCGGCATGGGCTGGAGTGACCACAGCAACCATGACAATGGCGGGCATTACGAGTGCCCTCATAAATAAACACGCGGAGGTAATGCAAATGTTGGAGAAGAAACTTATCGGTGCTATCAGGGATGGCATATTGGCTATCGGATTGGCGGCTGCGATCTCAGGGTGCGATAATTGTGATAACCCTGGCACACAGAGGTACATTCCGGCGCAGGAAGGCCTTGGCGTCGGCATGTCTTACGGGAACGGCGCCATCCTCGACGAGACAGCAGACCACCAGTACATGCTGATGCTGGAATGCCCTGACGGTTGCACGTATGACTCTGATGTCGGATGCTGCTGGTGCCCTGACTGAATTATGTTTGATCTTTTCGCCTGCCTGGCGGGTGTCTGCGGAGTGACGTATTCGGTGGCTGAATCGATAGCCTTCGGCATCAACTTGGGACGC
>JAGVOD010000076.1 GCA_020052935.1 archaeon
CGGCCTGCATACTTGAAGCGTTCGTAACCAACACCCTGATGTCGGGTATATTCGCGGTACCGCTGAACAGCGTACTCGAGAATGGTGTTGTGTTCAACTTCACGCTGTTCTTCTTCGCGACGCTGGTCATAGGATTCTTCTACGTCGTCAGCAGGGTCGCGAAGTGGCTCGAGGTAAGGAGGCTGAAGAAGGTAGAGCTGGGAGAGGAGCCTGCAGAGAAACCACCGTTCTGGGAACTGGATGCAGACTCGCGGCCGGTCCCGATGTTCGTGAAGACCACTTGAGGTGAGAAGATGATATGCAAGATAGCTGCAGTGCAGATGAAGATATCGCCGAGCTACCTGGAGAACCTGCTGAATGTCGAACAGTCCTTCGAGCAGGCGAGGGGCTGCGACTTCATCTGTTTCCCTGAACTGTTCATCACAGGGCCTGAGTCGCTGAAGACATTCAACGAGAATGTACCCCTTGCTGCGAAGAGGCTCTTCTCAAGACTGGCAAGGCAGTACAACATGTACGCGGTGATGGGGTCCATCCACGAGAGAAAAGGCAAGAACCTCGCTAATGTCAGCTATATGTTCGACAGGCAAGGAAGGATCATGGGCAGCTATGCGAAAGCACACCTCGTGCCGAGGACAGAAGAAGAGTTCGACGTCATACCTGGAGAAGAATCCCCTGTATTCGACACTGAGTTCGGCAAAGTTGCGATACAGATATGCAGAGACATGTTCTTTCCCGAAGTCACTGCAGGATTCGCCCGACAACAGGCAAAGATAATCTTCTGCCCTTCATTCTGGCCGTGGAAATCGACATCATTCCCGCCAGAGCTCTGGGGAAAGTACCGCGTCAACACAGAGGCAAGGATCGTCGATGCACTGGTGCAAGCGAGATGCTTCGAGAACAACGTCGTGTTCGTGTATGCCAATATGGTGGGAGAATTCAGCTCGAAAGAGCTTGGCGTCGAGGAATCCCTCCTAGGCCACACGCAGATTGCAGTGCCGTTCTACGGCAGGGTAAAAGCCCTGAAGAACCACAAAGAAGGGATGGTGATCCATGAAGTGGACCTTGAACTGCTGGACGATGCTGAACACGCATACAACTTAAGAAAAGAAAAAATAAAAAATTGAAAATATTTACTCTATCTCGTACACGATGCCTATCGTCGCAGATACGCTGACAGATGCAGGAGAGACTACATTCTCTGAGTAGTCAATGCTGCCGCCAGATGCTTTCTCTGACATGGCATACATAGGCCTGGGATAGTAGTCATAGCCGACATTGGACTCTGAGACTGCTGCTATGCCCTTGATGCGGACACCGAGGCCTGCTGCGATAGACTCTGCCTTGCTCTTGGCGTTCGTGGATGCCTGGGCCAAAGCCTCTGAGTTGACATCCTCGCGCTTCTTGTCAGACAGCTTGAAGTTGATGCTGTCCAAGCCATTCGCGCCTGCGCTGATTGCGGTCTCTACCATCGCGCCTACGTGCGTCACGTCTTTTGTAGTTATCTTGAGCGTGTGCTGCACCATGTAGCCGTCATCCTCAGACTGCTGCGTCTCGGGATTCCACTTCTGCTGGGGCCACATGTTGTAGTTCATGGTCTCCATCTCGTCATCATTTACGCCCGAGTTCTTCAACGCCTCTTTGACAGTCGACATCAGCCTGGCGTTCTCTTCCTGAGCGCGCTTGGCAGTAGGCTCGTGGGTCTGCACCCTGATATTGACTTCAGCTTCATCAGGATCGACATCGAACTGGGACTGGCCGGTCACAGAGATGGTGCTCCTGTCAACGCCAGCACCAGTGCCGGAAACATTGACTTCTGGCTTAGGCGCGAACAGTATCGCAAGAGCGATGACTGCAAAGCCCAGGGCCATAACAACCAAAAACAGATAATGCGTTTTTTCATTTGTCATGATAATCACCTTGAATGCTTATGGACAGAGTAAGAAACGCTATATATAAATATATTGGGAAGGTTATGAAGCTGTTTGAAGCTATAATGGAGCGCTAAACAGGTCAAAATGGAAAAATGCTTCATGTGCGGCAAGATGAGTACAATCTATAATGAGCAAGGCATACCTATGTGCAGGGCCCACCAGCATCATGAGGCAGCTAACCTGAAATGCCCGACCTGCGGCGGAGACCTTGATGTGCTGGCCGGTAAGTACGGCAAGTTCCTGAACTGCTTCCGCTGCGGCAACATAAGCTTCTACAAGCTCAAGCAGGTAGGGAATATCTATTTCTTAAAGAAAGGATAAGCCGTACTCACTGCTCTTCTGTATTCAAGAAACCATAACCCTTAACTTCTATGCCACAAAGGCAGTTGCCGTTGAACTGCTTGTTACAGAAAGCGAAAGTGCCGTCGCACTTCACCATTATGCCATCATCCCTGAAGCAGTTGTTGCTCTTCTTGGAGCATGTCTCGCCAGGCATCATGTAGCACGGCACTTGATGTGACTTGAAGTCGCACCAGTAATTCGCAGCGTTCTCGCCGCCCTCACCAGCATCTCCCACGTACTGCGTAGGGAAATCAGTAAGAGTAGCATTTCCGCAATGGCAGCTGCCATACACTGTCGAGCACTGCTGGAAAGAACCTTTGCACGTGACTTTAGACTCTGCTATGTCTCCGCTCATCGTGACAGTCTGCTTGGCGCAGATAAAAACGCCAGTATCACAAGGCTCTGACTGCTCGGAATCTAGCTCGGGAGTCGCTGCCTCTCCGTTCGCGTCCTCGCTCGTGCCGCAGACACAGTTGTCGAAAGAAGCACAGCACTGATCATAATCTCCTTTGCACACTATCGCCTCGCCATCATCATAGCAGTCATTATACTCTGCAGTGCACTGCTCATCCTGCGGATAGACACCGAAAGTGTCTGGCTTCGGCACTGGTTTGGCCTGGGTCTTCGTCTTTGTCGGCGGGACATAGCACTTTATCTCCCTGCAATCATCGAACTGATCCTCACAAGATGAAATAGAATCAGGGCAATATACTTCCTTTGAATCTTTTTCGCAGATCACGGCTGCGCAGTCCTGCGCACTCACGTTCTTCTTCGCGACAGACGTGCCCGAGATGAGCCTGCCTGTCGAATCAGTATCACCCTTGAGGAAACTTATGACTATGATGCCTGCAAGCAGGATGATGAAAAGCACAGAAGCCAGCATTATCTCCTTTTTTATCCTGACACGCCTGACCATGCAGCGAGAGGAAAGATGGCGATATTTATAGGTTGTGATTGGTATTTAAACAGAGAATAACTGGTGCAAAAGCAATTAGTGTAGCAAAGCCACGCCCGTCGTTGCCTTTTAGCCCGCTAGGGCAACAAAAATAGTCACTGAAATAATAGTTTTTTCATTTAAAACCCTTCGGGTTTTTAATGTGCTCAGGAATCTTTGATTCCTGACACTTGGATTAGCTTCGCAAGAAGAATCGTCCGGGCGTGGCAACGACGAGAGCTTTGCGAGCATGGGCGAGCAAAGCGAAGTAGGGCGTGGTTTTGCGACAATAGGATATATTTTTAAATCCTCCTTGCTTTTCGCAAATCTATGGAAGAGAGAGTACAGAAAATAATCGCCAATGCAGGCATGTGCTCCAGAAGGAAGGCTGAAGAGCTGATACAAGAAGGCAGGGTAAAGGTCAATGGCAAGGTAATAACCATAGGCAGCAAGGCAGACGCAGATAAAGACAAGATAATCGCAGACGGCAAAGAGGTAGGCAGGAGCAGGAAGGTATATCTCGCGTTCAACAAGCCAGGAGACTGCCTGACTACGCTGCACGACCCTGCAGGAAGGAAGACAATACTGAACTATGTGCGGCTGGACGAGCGAGTGATACCGGTAGGGAGGCTAGATTTCAAGACAGAAGGCCTGCTCTTCTTGACCAATGACGGAGATTTCGCCAACAATGTCATGCACCCGCGCTACGAGGTCGAGAAGACATACATCGCGACGCTGGAAAAGCCATTTGTGGTCACACACATCGAAAGGCTCAAGAAAGGCATGGAGATAGAAGGCATAAAGACAAGCCCTGCGAAAGTAAGGTTCGCATCGCCTGAGAAGAACATCATCGAGATCACGATACACGAAGGAAGGAACAGGATAGTCAGAAGGATGATGGAGGAACTAGGATACACAGTCAAGCGGCTGGTGAGGATAAAGATAGGCAATGTCGAGCTCGGCAATGTCCAGCCAGGCAAGTTCAGGAAGATGGGCTATTCTGAAGTCAAGCAGTTCATGAGATAACTATTTCTTCTGGTGCTTAGCAGACTCTTCAATCTTCCACAATGTCTCGTATGCCTTCAGCATCTGCTTTTCGTCCACATACATGGACATCTCAGGAGTGCAGGTCATAAGCTCCACTATGTTTATCCCCTCGACAGAAAGCGCTGAAGCCAGGTAGGCGATTATGCCTTTGGTGTGAATCGCATCCACGGGGAAGATTATGCCTATCTCTGAGATGTTCTTGGTCACATCAAGGATATCCTTCTCATTGAATATCTCCTTGACCTTCTTGAGGTTAGACTCGTCTATGAATAGCTTTATCGAAGCAGCTCCTTGAGATATCTTCAGCAGCTCGCTCTTGTTGTAGTCTACGCACGTGATGACGCGCGGCAGCTTCTCGAATATGCTGTGGAGCTTCTTAAGAGTGATGATGACAATATTCTCCTTGGTGGCTATGGTTATTTCTCTTAGCAGCTTTGGGAATTCCTTCTCTTCTATAGGCCTGCCTGTGTCGAAGCGGCGCAGCGCGGCTATTATCGCGTCCAGCTGGCTCGACTGCATGCCCTCTGACTTCAGTATGTATCTCGCCAGGGCCCTGCGATTGACCAGGCCATGGCTCCTTGCGCTGCGCACGTCGGGATGCCTATGGAAAAAGTCCCTCAAGACTAGTTCTATTTGTGACATAAAACACATAAAAGTGCTAGAAGTATATAAATTTTGCTATTTATGACACAAAATATAAATGCGGATCCGGCTTAATCGGCATGTGAAAAAAGGGTGAGATGGCTCGGGATAATCCGAG
>JAGVOD010000067.1 GCA_020052935.1 archaeon
CTGAGGCTGACAAGGAGCGCGGCACGCAGATGGAGCGTTACTCGCGGCACGCTGACGAGCTGAATGCGAGCATAAACATAGCAGATCTTATGGGCGACTTCGCGCACCAGGACTGAGTCACTGGCTGGATTTCTTCTGCTTCTGGCGTCGCAAAAGATATATAAACAGACGCGGTTATTTCTGCATCCATGCCTGTCAAGATGAAAAAAGGGTGTGCACACGTATCTGCAGATAGGAAGTTCCCGTCTACTTCTGCTACGCAGTTCCCTGATAATGTCTCAAAGCCTTTCTGGTCTTTCAAGGACACGACGGCTGCTGCAGATGACTTCTTCGACTGCTATGTCGCTTTCAAGGACCTGGGCTGCCACGAGTACCTGTGGGAATGGCAGGGCAGGAAGATGGACGAGCTTGTCGTGAAGAAGCTCGTCACGCATTACAGGGATTTCTTCGCGGATAACCAGATAGGCAAAGATTATTTCCTGACTTTCAGCACTGGTGACAGCGATGTCGGGGCGCTCGGCAGGCTTTACATGTCTGTGATAAGCTCTAATGATTTCACTTCTTCCCAGAAGCTGTTCTCCCCTCCTCTGTTTGAGCTCTCCCACTCTTCTGTCTCTCCTGGTTCGATGCTGCATTTTGCCAGGCTCTATAATGAGTCTGTTGTGATGGCGAGCGAGAAGCTGAAGCATGACTGTGGCCCTAAGGTGCTTTCGCTCATCCCGCACCATGATTTCGCGCATGATTGTAAGTGGTATGCTTCGCTGAATGCTTATCTCGGCGGTTTCCAGAATGCTTTCCGCTGCAAGCTGGATTACTTCAGGCCGTTCATCCCCCGTGCGAGGATAGCTGATAAGCTGGGATTTGTCGGTTCTGTGCTGGCGACAAAGCGTGCCCTTGCGAGTTACGCTGCTTTCTCTAAGATAACAGGCATAGATTCGCATCCTATCGTCGAGACTTCTCCTTTGCTGTTCCGTGGCGGCCTGACTCCTTTCTCGCTGCGTGGTTTTGTCAGGACTTATCCTGGCGCCCGCACAGCGACTATCAGCCCTGCTTTCAGGTATGATTATGGTGTCAAGGATGTCAAGGAGTCTGTCGCTGCCCTCAACAGCGCATTGCCTAAGAATCGTGCGGTGGTGTATTCCCAGGACGAGCTTAAGCGTCTCTCGGCGCTCGAGTCTGTGTTCGCTAAGCATTATTCTTCCGCTGTCAGCAGGCTGCCTGACCTTCGCTATCTATCTGATGCTGCGCAGCGTGCCAAGAAGTCTGTTCCGTCAGAGCTATCGCGCTCTTTCGGCCTCTACTCGCTCGGCGTGCCGCCTGAGTTCATCGGCGCTGGCAAGGCAATAGTTGAGTGCATAAAGTCTGGCATCATAAAGGATCTCGAGTCTTTCTATCCTGACGTCAAGCAAGACCTCGTCGCTGCAGGTGTGTTCCTGAACAAGGAGAACCTGGCTTTCCTCGCCAAGACATCTCCTGCATGGAAGTCTTTGCTGTCAGAGGTCAATCTCGTGGAGGATTATGTCGGACAGTCGCTCGGCCCGTCTTCGTCGGAATCATTCATGCACCGCAATCACACTTCAAACATATTCCATCTGGCTTCGAGTGGCAAGGACTGCTCGAAAGACCTCTTGGATGCTGCCAAGCTGAGGCATTGCTTGGGATAAAATGATAACACGAGCAGCGCCAAGGCCGATGATGCCTTTTTGCGCTGCTTAAGTCTCGCGTCAAGACAAAATGACAAGAACATGCGCGCAGCGCTTGGCATCACGAGGTTTGCGAGGCTATGCTGAGCAAACCGAGTCAGGCCTTGGCGCGGAGATTGTGGGAGTTACAGAATGATCAAAGCGATATTCTTCGACATAGGCGGTGTTTTGATACATGACCTTTTCTCAGAGACAGACGTATTCCTGGCGAAGAAGGCGGGTATGTCGAAGGAAGATATCTTTCAGGTCCGTATCAGGCACTGGCTGCCTTTGAAGCTTGGCGAGTGTGACTGTGCTGAGTTCTGGCGTGGCTTTCTGAAAGAGCTTGGCGTCAGAGTCTCTGTCGAGGAGATATCGAAGATGGCTTACGCTGTGCTGAAGACGATGCCTGCGTCTGTTGCGTTGCTGAAGCGGCTTGCAAAGTCAAAGAAGCATCGTCTCGGTGTCATATCAAACAATTCCCATGAGTGGTCCGAGTACGCAAAGAAAGATCTTGGTCTAGGGCAGTACTTTGATGACTGGATTTCATCTTCTGATGTGCACCTCGCGAAGCCAGGAAAGGAGATATTCCTTCTTGCCGTCGAGAGGATTGGTGTAAAGCCTGAGGAGTGTGTTTTCATCGATAACCAGAAGAACAATATTGATGGCGCGTCAGAGCTGGGCATGAGTGTAATCCATTTCAAGAGCGCAAAGCAGCTTGAGAGTGGGCTGAAGAAGCTAGGTATAGAATTCTGAGTATCTACTTCCTGACCAGCAGCATGCTGACTTCATAGAGTATTGCCATCGGCACTGCGACCAGCAGCATTGTCACTGCGTCTGGCGTCGGTGTTATGACTGCCGCGACTATGGCTATCAGCACGTATACGTAGCGTCGTTTTCTTGCGAGAAGTTCTTTCCTCAATATGCCTATCCTTGACAGTATGAACGCTGCTACTGGCATGTTGAACACGAGCCCGATGATGGCGCAGGACAGGAACACTGTCGTGACAAAGCTTCCTATGCTCCAATAGTTGTCTACTCCGTATCTGAGCGCGAGGTTGCCGAGGAACACCAGCGCTACTTTGAGGAATATCCAGTATGCGAACGCGAACCCGAGCGTGAACAGGACGATGCTCGCCGGCAGCGCGATGTAAAGCGCTCTTCTTTCCTTTTTCTTCAGCGCTGGCCTGACGAACCGCGCGATGTGGTACAGAAAGATTGGTATTGTCAGCACTATTCCGATGAAGACTCCCAGTTTGACTTGTGTCGCTATGAACTCGAACGGTGTTGTGGCTATGAACTTTACGTCTATGTTGGTGGTGAGGTTGTCTGTCAGTATGCGTATGAACCATCCTGAGAAATATATGCCGACTACAGACAGCAGCGCAATCGAGACTATTATGGTTATTATTCTTCTGCGTAGTTCTGCTATGTGGTCCAGCACTGCCTTTTTCATGGAATAGAATTATCCTGCGAGCTTCTTTTCTTTCTTGGGCTTCTCGCTCAGCCCGTCTTTGTACTCGCGGACAGACTGTCCGACTGCTCGAGCAAGCTCTGGCAGCTTCTTCGGTCCGAAGAGCACAAGTATGATGACCAATATGAGCACTAGTTCGCCGGTTCCTATCATTTAGACCACCTTCACAGTGCCGAAGTCCTGTCTGTTTAAATTATTTGTGTAGTCTATAACTGGTGGGAACAGATTTAATTGTTGTTGCGGCAGCGCCACCGCCATTTTGCGTAGCGACCTACAGATGGAGTATCACACACGACAGGGGGATGCCTCCGACCGCAGGGAGCGAGGTACCAGAAATCCGAAGGATTTCTCAGTACCCCCTACGGGGACGCTTAAAAATCCTCTGGATTTTTGGTGTGCCAAAAACGCAGGCGTTTTTGAGCATGTCGTGTAGCGCAACTTGGATGAACAAGCGGAGCATGGCGTGGCGCTGCCGAGGCCTACTCGCCTCGATACGCTCGGCTCGTTTGTTGCCGGCTCGCGCCTTGTTTGTCTTGCCGAAGCGTGACCAGCCCCCGTAGGGGGCGTCCCCCGTCACGCGCTGATGCGTGTTGTGATTGGCGCTCGCAATATTGGCAACAACGGCCTCGGCAGCGCGAATGTGGCAGCAACACATCTTTTCCCGTGATTTCTAGCAAAAGGCTTTTATATTTGGGTGCATATGTATTATATGTTTCGGTCTTTAAAATGAACGCCCTAGTCATATTTGCCAAATTCCCAGAGCCTGGGAAAGTCAAGAAGAAGATAGGCCAGGTCTTGGGTATGGAGTGTTCTGCAGGTCTCTGCAATGCCTTCATCAAGGACCTTATCCTTAAGAACAATGACAAGGATTATGACCTTTATCTCAGCTTCATAGGCCACCAGTACAAGGAGCAGTACAGGACCCTCTTTCCTCATGCGATATTGTATGTGCAGCGCGGCATGAACCTTGGGGAGAATATGTATTGCTCTTTTGAGGATCTTCTTGATGATTATGACAAGGTGGTGATCATCGGCTGTGATGTCCCTGACCTGAGTACTGCGGCGATAGTCAAGGCGTTCAACGCCCTGGACTCTTATGATGTTGTGATGGGCCCTGCAGATGATGGCGGTTTCTATCTCATCGGGATGAAGAGGCCGCATGACATCTTCAGCAACATGCCGTGGGGCACTGAGCGTCTTCTTGATGAGCAGGTCAAGCTGATAAAGGAGAAGAAGCTGACTTTTGTCATGCTTGATAAGATGCCTGACGTGGACACGATGGACGAGCTGAAGGCGTTGAAGAAGACATTGAAGAAGGAGGATGCTCCTAACACTTACGAGTTCATAAAGAACATGAAGTTCTGATACCTTTGTTTCGTTTAGCAGCACCACCGATTATTAATCGAGCAGTGCCGCCGCCATTTTGCGTAGCGTTGCTCGGAAACGTAATCGCTCTCGACAGGGGGACGCCCCCTACGGGGATGTCGAGCTTCTAGTAAGATAAGAATAAGCGGAGCCTGGCGCGGCACTGCATATTTGGCGTGGCGTGGTGCTGCGTCGATTGGGGCGAAACAAATAAGTTTTAGCTACTTCTCTTTTCTCTGCGTCTTCGGGTACGTGCCGGGCTCCATGAACACTTTCTTTGTCTTGATGGCTATCCCGCGGTTGTACTGCATCATGTCTTTTGATGTCATCTTTGTATCCCCGAGCGCGATGAGTTCATCTTTGAGCGTCATTATTGCGATGATGTTGTCTGGCTCGATGTTGTTGTCGAGCTTTGCTATGCCTGGCACCGCCAAATCAGCGCCGTGGCACACCGCATCTACTGTCGTGTCTAGTACCCATACCTTGTGGAGGTGCTTGACTGCGTTCTCGACAGGCTGTATGACGTGGCGTAGATACTTCTCGTTCTTTTCATTCTTGTAGTACCAGTATGCGTCAGTCAGATCCTGTAGTGTGACGATGCTTGACTCGTCGAACGGGCCTGCTTTTGTCCTGCGGAGTTCTGCCATGTGTGCTCCGCAGCCCATAGACTTTCCTATGTCGTGGCATATCTTTCGTATGTATGTGCCTGCCTGGCAGCCTATCACGAACAGCACGTCCTGTCCTGCGATGTCGAGGATGTCTATGTAATAGACTGTCCTCTCTCGCCATTGTCTCTTGACTGCCGACTTTAGCGGAGGCAATTGTGTTATCTTGCCTGTGAAGTCCTTCATCACCTTCTTTATATCTGCTTCAGGCATCTCTTTGTGGAGGTGCATCAGGCAGACGTATTCTTTTCCGGCGACGAGAAGTGCCTGGACGATCCTTGTGGCTTTGCCGATCGCGACCGGCAGCACGCCTGTGACTTTCGGGTCGAGCGTGCCTGAGTGTCCGCCTTTTGTCGCGTCCATTATCTTCTGGACGTATGCAGACACTTGGTGAGATGTCGGGCCTTTAGGCTTGTCGATGTTGATTATGCCGAGGTTGATGTATTCAGAAATTTCCCTCTTGTTGGGAGCGCAGCCGTACTTTTCAGATGTCTCTGCCTGTTTCTTGGTTAGAATCTCGCGTCTAGCTTTCTCAAACGGCAGTTTTTGGGTCATTCTCTTCTACGCCGGAAAAGATTTCAGAATATTACTTACGCCTTGGGTTTGTCTTGTTTAGGTTTCGCTTCTTTCGTCTCTTCCTTCTTCTCTGTCTTCGCTTCCTTGCCTTCTTTCACGCCGAGCTTTTCCTGGATCTTGCCTGCGAGGCCTTCTGCCTTCTGCTTTTTCTCCTTCTTCTCTTTCGGCTTGAACTCGAAACCGACAAGTTCTACTCGGACGACGTTGTCCTTGTCGTCCTTGACTGCGTTGACCTTGACGTGGTGGGGCGGGCTCTTTATCCCTTTCTCCCAGATCTTCTCATTGACCCTTGGGCCTATGAGCACTTCTTCTGATTTCATGTTCTTGGCTATGAATATGCGTAATGCAGTCACCGCTTTCTTCGCCCTTCTGTACATGGGCGCTTTCTGGAATGCCTTCCTGAGCGGTACGTTGTATGTCCTTTCTGTGATTGCCATGATATTACCTTACGCTTTGGTCTTTATCCTTCGCCAGCTTCTCTTGACGACAGTGTGCCTTCCCGGGTGGACTCGTCTTCCTTTGCCGTATATCTTCGGGACTGTCCAGAACGGGGCCCATCTTGTCTGTCTTCCTAGCTTTGCGAGCCTCAGTTTCCTTGAGATGTGTTTGTGTACTGCCATTTTTTACCTTACTGCGGTTGTGGCGCAGGTTTTGCAGTTGGCTGTTGTGCCTGCTGTGGAGCTTGCGGCTGGGGCTTGGGTGCTGCCTTGACTTCTGGCTTGGCTTCCTGCTTTGCCTC
>JAGVOD010000073.1 GCA_020052935.1 archaeon
TCCCGCTCGGTCTCGCCGTGCAGTATGTCGACGAGTGTTCCGCCTCTTTCCTCAGGTGCTCTTAAACGCTCCTCTGATGCGGAAGAGAATGTGTAGTATTCTTTCTTTCCGTCTGGGTGTTCTATGACGTATATTGCGTGTAGCATATTATTGTAGGTTGCGGCCAGTCTATATAAATCTTTTTTACGCACAGTTTAAATATAAGTATTGGTTTAAAAACTATATTAACCAAAAAAGGTGATTACATGAGAAAGTTCATCGCATTGTTCGTGATTCTAGCGTTTGTACTGGCAGTCGGATGCGCGAAACAGGCAGTTCAGCCGACAGCTCCTGCGGCAGCACCTCCGATTACTCAAGTAAATCCTGGTGCAGAGCCAGCTCAACCGGCAGCTCCTGCTGCTGAGACTCCTGCGGGAAGCGCGGATGTCGCGAGTGATTATACTCACACTGTTTCAGGTCCTGTGCCTGAGGCTGCGGGGACGGGCGCCCTTGGCAACCGCATGGAAGGCACTGAGAAGGCCGGAGAGGATCAGCTAGTTTCTGAATCTTCAGAGTACCCGCAGATAAACCTCACTCCTGAGAAGACGATGAGCATGTCTGAGATAAAGATAGCGAAAGGCACGGTCTTGTATTGGAAGAACCTGGACTCCTGGCCTCATGTGCTGGCTGTTGATTCCGGCTCTGGCTTCGATACCAAGCGCTGGGGCAAGTCTGAGCAGCTCCTTGAGGGCAATGTCTGGAACTTCACTTTCAGCAACGCAGGAGTCTTCGTTGTCAGGGACATGTTCTCAGGAGCCATGAGGATGACTGTGACTGTGGAATAGACAGTTTTTTTTAATTCTTTTTTCAGATTTTGTTTTGTCTTTTTCTTAGCTTCATCACAGCAAGATGATGCTCTACAAAATCTGAGTATCTCTCTAGGTCAATGCAGTCACGAAGCCTGGTTACTGAAGTGAAAGCAGTGAACACAGTTTTAGTGACCAGTCCTCTGCGCAGCTTCGCACCTCAGCAACATACTCAAATTCTGAACCGTATACTCTCTGCAGGAATCCACCTGTTTAGCAGTCTCAGAATTTGAAAGTCGATTGGAAAACTAGCAATAACTTTTTAAATGGCTTCATTTACCTTGGTCTCTATTGCCGTCGTCGCATAACCCGGTATTGCGGCAGTCTCGAACAGCCGGTTACGCTCGGCTGGCGCGCAAGGTGCGGCATTCGCTCGCTTTCGCTCGCTCAGCCACACAAAATCGCAACTGGTGATGAGAGAACTGCTGGGGTCACACCCATCCCGGTTCAAAAGAGCAGAAAGGAAAGGTTCTGCGCTGACTTTCCGGGCGACGGCGCTTATGCTTTCACGAGGTGTATCTGCTATGGGCTTGCTGAACCGTTTCTTTAGTAAGGATAGGTCTTCTGCGAAGAAGATCGCAGCAGACATGCAGAAGACGCGAGAGATATGGGCTCAGGCGGTAAGTAACTGTGAGGAGAGGTCTCGTTTGGTGACATCTTCTTCTCACAGCCGTGATGTCAGGTTCTTGTCTGGTGAAGAGCTGGACGTCCTTCTTGCCAAGTTTGCGCAGTTGATATCTGAGGAATTTGTCCACATCAAGGATGAGGAGAGGTCTGAAGATGAGGTCTGGAAAGATATCGAAGACCTGAGAGCTAACCGGAAAGCCTGGAAGAGGATCGCTGACCTGTCGTCGGCAGTGATCCAGGGCGAGGAGAAAGAGAAGAACATACGCGAGATACTTAAGAAGCTGTATCATGTCCTGAAGGTGGAATTGCACCTTCTTGCGCTGGTCAAGCGCAGGCGGGAGCAGGGGAAATCCGTTGAGAGTGAGCTGGACCGTCTTTTTCGTTGTATCCTGTCTGCTGAACTGAGCCTGTTTTCACCGTTTTTGTCATATGGACTGGATGGTGCGGCCAAGGGCAAAAACGATGAGATTGCGCTGGCCATCCTATCCGGAAAGCAGCTGAAGACAGTCGCTGTGGTGAAGAAGGTGATTAAGGAGCTGATTTCTGCCGACGAGAGGTTCATCAGGGAGGCAGTTGAGATAATGGGTGGCGAGGAATCTAAGCATAGCTATAAGAAGCTTGGCGAGGCTATCTATGGAGAGATTTTAGAGATGGTCGGTGCTCCTTTCAATGATGATGACTCATGTCTGGCTGGTGTCGAAAAGTCTTGGGAGATTATTGAGGATGATAAGGTCCTGTTCCAGATATTGAAGAAGCTGCGGCCAAGATATGATGATAAGAAAATAAGGCTTATGATGGCGGCTTTCAGGCGGGCGTTCGACGAAGGTTATTTCGAGCATATGAATGGTGATTTATGGACTTGAAGGCAGTCAGTTTTTGACGGCTGTTTTGTCTTGTACGTCGGCGTTTTCTTTTAAACCCTTTCTAAACCTATTTAAGTGTGGGCTTTCTCCTAGTTTATGATGGGGGGTTTGCATGGGTGCTGAGACTTACGTTGCGATTGCTGAACAGTATGGTTTCAATGAGGAACAGACTGCATACTTCCTGGTCCACTGCGCCGAGGCGTGCATGAGGACTGTCAGGAGTGCCCCGATGGGGTATAGTATGGTCAGGGAGCTTTGTTCTGACAGCCTTGAGTGCCGCTTGGTCTCTGTTTTCATCTTTGAGGATCTTGGCAAGAGTCTTGAGGTGACTAGGTCGCTGAACCAGGCAGGCAGGTCTGTCCAGGCTGCCCATGCGTTGAGGCTTAGCGCGGATCTCCATGAGATTTCCGCGCGCAGGTTTGAGGTCGAGGGCGAGACAGTCGACGCAGGCTATGCTCTTCTTAATGCTGCCGGGGCGCTTCTTCGGAAGAGGAACAGGATGGACTACATCGATAGGATAGGCATGTTGATAGGCCGCGGCAGGGTTCTTCTTGAGGATAGCGGCGAGGCGTTCAAGAGGACGTATCTGGACCATCTGATAGGGTCTTACGAGGCCCTGAGAAGCAGCGATGGCAGTCCGTGTGGCCCGCCTCAGAACATTTAAATATCAAATCCTTTTATTGCATCATGTTTCAATCTTGTCTTTGGGGTGATGTTTGATGAAGCGTATTGTTATCTTGGCAATGCTTGTTTTTGTTCTGCTGCTAGTCGGCTGCAAGGAATCTGTCCAGCAGCCTGAAGAGCAGACTGTCGTGGAGCCTGTCGAGAAGGCGCCTTTGACTGTTACATCTGCTCCCGAGCCTGAAGAGCAGGCGACAGAGCAGCCTGAAGAGCCTGCCGCTCCTGAAGTTCCTCCCGCTCCCACGTGCGGCGATGGTGTCTGCAGCGGCGCTGAGAACTGCGACCGTTGCATAAAGGACTGCGCGTGCAAGTCTCCTGCAGAATGTTATCAGAGCAGATGCAAGGTCCCTGAGTGCGGCGGCGATGGCGACTGCAAGGACAACAGCACCTGCACGATAGACAAGTGTTATTTTGCTCAGAATCCTAATGCATACTGCGGTCATGAGCTTATAGAGCGGTGCAAGAACAGCGACAAGTGCTGCCCTGATGGCTGCAACGCAAATACAGACAGCGATTGCGAGGCAGTCTGCGACAACCATATCTGCGAGCCTGGAGAGACGTCTGACAGTTGCGAAAAGGACTGTGCAGAGGCTGACTGCGGCAATGGTGACTGTGAGCAGGGCGAGACAGAAGAGAACTGCAGAGAAGACTGCTACACTGGTTCAGTGTGCGGCGATGACGTCTGCGAGTCAGGCGAGACGATAGAGAACTGTTATATTGACTGTATGTGATAATATTTTATTTCTTCTTTATTTTTTATATTGTCACGGACTCTGTCTTGATCTGCTTCAGTGAGGTGAGCGTCTTTATCTTCGTGACGCCTTTCCTTGATATGACATTCTTGATGAAGTTATAGTATGCGTCTTGGTCTTTTGTCCTCACTTTAAGCACAAGCTCCCAGTCTCCTGTGCAGATGTCTATGCTCTCTATCTCTGGGTGTTTCGCAAGATCTGCAGATATCCTTTCAGGGTTGCCATACTCGTCAGGGGACAGGTTGATTAATACATAGCAGCAGAAGCCTTCGTCTATCTTCTTGTAGTTGAACACTGCTTTGTAGGATTTGACCGCGCCTTCCTTCTCCAGCTTCTTGACATTGTAGTGTATGGTTGTCGCTGGTTCGGCCAGCTGTTTGGCTATTCTTCCTATCTGCGGCGTGCAGTATCCTCTCTTGAGCAGGGATATCAGCCTCGGGGTTATGTCCTTCATAAAGTTGTATAATATTCAACAATATATAAACTTTTCGGTCAATATTCGAATATTATTCAGTTAAATATATATTGGTGAAGGGTGTCGTATCAGGGTCGTAACAAGAAGAGGTGGTGGAGGGTGGTGAGAGATGAGAAAAATAAAACATATGAAAGCAAGCATGAAGGGTGGTTGTCGGTATAGTTGCCAGGATGGCGACGCAGAAGGAGCTTGACGCAGGACTAGAGATAGATAGCAAAGCGCTTGTAGATGTCGAGTGGCTTGACGCCTGCGCGCACATGAACGTCGAAAAGATCAACCTGGCGAAGCTCTCGGACTTCCTGTGCCCGACGCATACGATGGGCCGCGTAGTGGCGCAGGACGACACTGTGTTGTGTGTGGCGAGCAACATCAGCAATGCCAACGGCGTGGACATGATAGCCATACCTATAAGGTGGATACAGAAGATAAAGATATTGTCGGGTTGAATGCTGCGCATGATGCAGCTACGCGAGGAAACCGAATCTGAATGGCAGAGCAATCGGCCGCAAACCGATTGGTGCAGGTTCAAATCCTGCCGGGGAGATTCAGCCATGTGGGCTTAAAACGCGGAGATAAAGAAAATGAAAGAAAAAACAAATTTAGGACGATTGGAGGCCAAGGCACAAGTAAGTGCTGGTCATCGGTATCAAGAGAATTTTACCTGATGGAAATGTTTTTGGTAATGCGAACTCTGATGAGTTCACAATAGGGGTTGATGGAGACAGAAAAGGGATATTCAAGAGATTTGAATATTTAAGTTTACCATTCTCTATAACCGGAAATAGAGATATATTTGATCAATTAATAAAAAGAGCAGAAGAAAATGGCACCTCTTTTAGACAGGAATTAGAGAAAGATACTGATGCAATGTGTATAGTTGATACTGTCTTTGATAGAATGTGTTCAAATCCGGCATTTTCAAAGCAATTGTTAGACCATTCATTAGGGCGTATCTATGTTGATGATGATGTCCTGACTGGAGTAGAAGAAGGAAATACTTTTGAAGATCGTCTGGCGAAAGTTGTTGTTGGCTGGAAGCATCTGGCGGATTTCTACTGCATAGAAGGGCTTGTAGGAGGAGATGGAGATAGAAATCCATTCAGAGAAGACCAACAGTCTTCATTTGTTGCTGGAAGTTTGGATAGTTTAGAAACTGCACTGCCGATAATTAGACAAAAAGTCAATGACCGAGAATGGAAAGAGATTTGTTTAAAGTTGTCTTCTGTAATGGGTAGAGACTACAAGCAAATTGATCGAGCTGTTGACGTCTTGGGCATAGTCTTTGGGAAAGAGAGAGATATATCAGAAGATGAACTGCAACGGTCTCTTCGGAATATCGATGAGTTGTCAACCTCTGTGTTTGAAACAAATACAGATTTAGGAAAATTATACAATACACTCATAAGATTCCACAATTGGATGCCGTTGGCATTAAAACAGAATGGTCCAGATGGAGATACTTACGATAGTATCTGTGTTCCAACAAAAAAAGCTCTTGGCATGTTGGAATGGTCATCAGATGTAAGACAAACTTTATCTAGGATAACAGATGCAACATCCCCTAAAGGATTAGCTCTTGCAACATTAGTTGATGATGGAAAGATTGGAAACAAGCAGGAATTAATCAGGCGTTCTGGAGAATTAGAAAGAAGATTATTGGCCGAAATAGATGAGAGAAGAGAGGATTTTTCAACATTTGGTCTTGAAGATCCGGCATTTTACACCGGGCTGACTGGCGGAAAATGGAAGGGACTAAAGTTATTGCATGATGCAAAAGAAGCCTTGGGATTAACATACAAGGTTCCCAAGGGCTTTGCAGTGTCGTCAATGGCTATAGAGCAGATTTTGAGAGAAAGTGGAGTCGAAGATGTTATCAAAGAGGGTATTTTCTCTCTAGATGAAGGAAGAAGACGACAAATATTGGAATTGCTTGACAAAACAAACTTTGAAGCATGCAATGATGAAGAAATGCTGAATCCGTTAGGGAACTCTCTAATCGTACGTTCTAGTATGTATGGAGAAGATGGAAGTTCGAATTTTTCAGGAACATACGAGTCTGTTCCCTGTGAAAGAAAGAACTTGGGAGAGGCAATCAGGGAAGTGGTTAAGAGTTACTTTAGCCAAGAAGCGATAGCTAGCAGAGAGGATATTGGACTAGCTCATGTTCCAGGAATCTGTTGTGTGATTCAGCAAAGGATTAAAGGTGAAGGGGGAGTAGTCCATCTCACAAAGGATGACTGCCGCGTAAGCTTTGCTGAAACTCCCGAAGATGCAGTTAATGGAAATGGAACACACAGATCTGCTAGAAGTATTAGTGATGCTTTAGAAGGCACTCCTCTGGATGCGTTGAGAGATGATTTAAACTCGCTTTACAAGGTTTTTGGAGATTCAGATATTGAATTTGTAATGGATGAAAAAGCAAATGTATACCTGACTCAATTAAGACCGAAGTACAGAACTCCCGAGCTAGTTAGCAGAGATATCGAAGCAGATAGAATGGTTGTAAGTAGTCTGGATGATCTTTCGAAAACCGTTTTAGATAGGAATTACATTGTTACAATGGAATTTTTAGGAAGGGAAAACCTGATGAATAGAGATGGAGAAATAATGGACTTCATAAGAAGAAATAGGGAATACATCGTGGCTATTGAAGGAAATATGCCGAGTGTAGCACACATACCAAATAAAATCGAAGGTCACTTTAGAATTCCTCTTTCCACCAGTCTATAGCGACCGAAGGGAGCGGTGACTGGTGGTTTCACGAGGTCAGGAAGGATAATAAA
>JAGVOD010000114.1 GCA_020052935.1 archaeon
CAAGGCAAGTGGACATGCTTCAAGATGGCACAGCAGGAAGCAAACCCGACCGATTCTGTGAAAAACATAGAAGAGAACCCTGATGACTTCAAGATATATGCCGACGGGACAAAGACCATAGCAGGCACTGTCGCGAAATGCTTCAGGATAACAGCGTCTCAAGGCGATGTCAGGGAATGCTTCAGCAAGGAAGGCGTGCCGCTGTACATGACCTCAAAATCATCCGGCTACGAGTTCACCATGGAAGCGACGTCTTACAAGACCAGCGTATCCAACTCTGACTTCACGCCTCCGGCAGCTGCTGTAGATATGGATGATTACGTGAAGCAGATGCAGGCGAAGATGCCGGCAGGGTATGAGAACGAGTGAGCTGAAATGGAAGAGATAGGATTCCTTGACACAAACAAGAAGAGACTGCTCAAGGAATACCACTTAATAGACGACAGAGACGCCCTAGACAAGGCACGGGTGAGGCAGAACATAGCATCTTTCGCCGATGAGCTCGTATCAAAAGGGCTGTCCAAGGCAGACCTAGAGAAGATAAGACAACTTTCTGAAGGCGCTACGCCCGGCATGACCCTCGAGCAGTTCAGAGAACTCCTCGAGACCTGCGACGCGAAAAGGTATGCGCAGCTTTCTGAAGACGGCACCTTGACAAGATTCATCCCAGAATGGGAAAGGCTGACGAGCGACAATACCGGATGGCAGCACTTCTTCCACGAAAACAGGCTAGACGAGCACACGCTACGGCTTCTCCAATACCTCGACAGCTCGCAGGAATTCAAGGCATTGCCAGACAAGGCGAGAAGGCTGTTGCGAGTGACTGCACTGCTGCATGACATAGGCAAAGAAGGCGGGCCGAAGGAGGACAGGGACTTCCTCGACCCTGACGTGATGCACCCAGAGAAGTCAGCCCAGATGGCAAGGCAGATAATGCAGAGGCTCAAGTACACAAAGGAAGAGACAGACACCGTATGCAAGCTGATAAAGCACCATGACGCACTCGGCAACATATCAATATACGGAGACATAGGCGCGAAGCCAGACTCTCCAGGCAGGTTCAAGGTCAAGCACTCGATGAGCGACCTGGCAGAGATGTTCAGCAGAGACGAGATAACTATGCTGAAGATACTCACAAAAGCAGACATACGCGCAATAAGGAACTCACAAGACCTGCTCAGGGAGACAAACAACTTCTACACATTCAGGGAAGGGAAGTCAGGAAAGAAATACACGACAGAGAAAGCCATAGACATGAGCGCAGAGCAGGTACTGCTGCAGCAGATGTTATGACCATCACGCTTTACGCAGCTTTTGCGTGGAAGACTTCTGCACCGACAAGACTGAATATGCCCGTCTTCTTGTCATAAGCATACACAGCCCACCTGCCTGTGACATTATCTATCAGGAATATCTTCAGATTGTTCCTTATCGCAATCTCCTCAAGCTTCCCGACCATCCTATCACTGAACTGATTGAAGAAAGGCAGACCGCGTCTCGTGACACCTGCCTGCGATGATGCAAAATCACCCTTTACGAGATAGAAGACACCATCCATCTTCCATTCCTGCGGAAGAAGCTCATTCCAAAGGCCGGATGTAGTTATCGCGAGCCTGACAGGCACCTTGTCTGCCAGCGAAGTCCTGTAAGTATCATGCCCTTCCGACGTGGTATATGCGTCGTGAGGATACGCTGCGTATATCTTCCCCTGAGAGAGCACATCGCCCACAGCATAATCATCACCTTTACCTATACAGACCCTTGCCTTGTACAGCGGACTGATGCTGGAGCAGCTCACAGTGTACTTCTTTCCAGAAGCCATGTCGCGCTCGATGTTCTGGAACGCATTCGTGACCATCCTCTCTGCAGACTGGCTGAACACACCGTAAGCATTCGTCGAGTGAATCACGAGGAAGCCTTTCTCACGCAGCTCCTCGATGTGCGTCCAGTCATCCCCCTCGTCGAATATCTTGAGCTGCGCGTATCTGTAAGGACCTTTGACTATACCTTTCACAGGCTCCAAAGTCGCGGGATGGAGGAAGTAGCCTTCACTAGTTATCGACGCTATATTGTATATGCCGTCGTTGCGGTCAGCAGGTATGGTGACAAGGTCCCCTTTGGCTAAATGACCTATGACTTTCTTCCTGTCGAGGTCTGCCACAAACTTAGCAAATTCCCTGATGTCTATCTGCTCCGCGGACTTGCCTTCAGACTTCTCTGAACTGATGAACTCAAGATAGAGATGCACTGACGATTTCATCCTGAACTCAAAATCGCTGCCTGACGCTGTGAAGTATTTCAGCAGCCTGGTGAAGAGCGACTTCTGCGCCTCAGGAGCATAGCCAGTAGCATCCATCCTCTCTGCGATGTTCAAGTCAGCGACTATCCTGAAGAATACTAGGAGGTGGTCCTTGCTGCGCTTCATCAATGCGGAGAGATACACCAAGCCCTCTTCATCCAGCACAGGGTTCTGCGCAGTGCAGAACTCCTTGAATGCAGTCATCTGCTTCTGCAAGTCTGCCTTGCCGTTAATGACTATCTCTGATATAGACGGCCAGGCGTACTCGTTGAGCAACGGCACTTCCTTGCCTTTGATACTTATAGAATCATCTGCCAAGCAAAGGACTGCTGAGAACTGCTGAGCATCCATCTTGCGCAGCTCTTCAATATGATGCGCGAGGAATGTCGCGACTTCTTTACTCGCGTCCTTTGGCAACCCCAGCTTACGCAGCTCTTCGATGGCCTGCTGGAAACCTGTCTTGGAGAAACTCAGCGGGTATTTCGGGGCTGTACTCGTGATCTCAGATATTATGTATAGCACATCCTTATCAACCCTCCTGAACCAATCCTCTTGCGCAGTCACGCTGCTGAGAAGCGCTATCAGCTCTTCACAGAGCTTCTTGGTATCTTCTTTCGAGCGGCCTGAAGTGATACCTTGGAGGTTCTCTATGACCCTGTCCTGAGGCTTGATATCCTCCCTGTCCAGGCTGCTCTCCAAGGCCTTGACATCTTGCTTTATCTTATCTAGCTCATTCCTGTGGAACCACAGATAAGCCAGGTCACGATGGGCCTTGACA
>JAGVOD010000115.1 GCA_020052935.1 archaeon
AACTACGAAGCATTGAAGAAAAAGATGCAGGAAAAATAAAAGTAGCAGTGCCGTGCTAGGTTATGCTTCATCCTACAAAACCGAGGCCTGACTCGGCTCGACTCTCAAGCCTCATGACGCCAAAAATAATGCCGACTCGCAAGCTCGTCTGGCATTATTAAGCTTGCAAACCTAGTTTGCAAGCACGCCCGCTTGACTATTTTTTGCGAAGCTAATCTGAGAAATTCCAATTATTTCTGTAAATTAAGTTCCTGTTGTTGCGGGCTAGAGAGGCGTCACCGGCCTCGGTTTTGTTAGTAAGGAAATTGGCGGTGGTGCTGCCTATAATATTCGCGGTGGCACTGCTAGAAAAATAAAAGTATTATTTCTCTTCTGTCAAGACAGCGTTTATCGTACCTTCCTGGCCAGGCCTTGAAGTCACTCGCGCCTTGCCCTGCTCTGTCACGATGATGCTGCCCTTGGTGATTATGTTTCGCCTGACAAAATGACGGTTGGCAGGATTGCCGACGACGTTCATGATCTTGGTCTTGACAGACTTACCTGTCTTCGGGTTGAATACGTTAGCGATGTTGACTGACAGCAACCTGGTCTTCTTCTCACCGCCAAGCATCCTGCTCCTCCTCTTCCTACGCTCACCGAGCTTGGTCAAGGTAGGGCTGCTGCCCAGCTCATACTGCTTCTTCTTCCTGGAAGCCTTGTACCTGGCGCCGCTAGGGCTCCTTCTTGCTTTGTGCTGTGATATGGCCATTTTGAATCAAATGTTGTGGAATAACGACCTATTTATAAGCGTTGTGGTGGTCGCCAAGTAACCATAAAAGCAGCGGCACGCGAGGCTCGGCGGCGTACTTTTTGTAGATATCTGACCTACCCCGTAGGAGCGTGAGAACTCGATTAGCACGCTGAAGGCTAATTCTTATGTCTATAAGGGTATAAGCGGTTCGGGTATAAATAGTCTTCTGTCTTGTGCTACAATCTGGCTACAACATTTTAATCCCTGTTTGGCATAACATTAGGCATGGCCTTCAAGAAATACTATGCCTCACCGCACACCTACCTGATTCTCAAAATAAAGATCTCTGATGAATGGGCTGAGCAGCTCCCACTCCTTGCTCAGGCAGCAGAGATGAAGAATGTAGAAGAACTAATCAAAACACTCCTAGCCTGGCGGCTTCTTACAGAACAGCCAAGAATAGACAAGCAACGCCAGGAAAACATCGAAGCACAAAAAAGAGCTGATGAATACTGGGCCTGGAGGAATCGAAAAGACCCATGATATACGGGTGATTTCTCGCTTCGTAAATACCTTGTTCTGCCTTCTTTCCACACCTACAAGAAATAAGACCACTTCGTAAAGTGCTTCGTAAAAAACTTGCTAAAACTTCCGCAAGTTCACGGCAAAAAGAACACCGGGAAAAACCCAGAATGACTGTCCTTTGCACAATCCAAAGCCAAACAAGCCGGACACGAAGGCGGACAAAGATGTTTTTCTGAGTTCAAATTCTGCATCAACAGCCTCTGCTGATGCCAAAAACAACGTTTTCGAGGTTCAAAACACGCCCTGAAATAAACCTCAAACATCTTGAACATTTGAACGCAGAACCCACAAAAACGGGCAAGTCTTTCCAGCCAAAAAGAACATGAATATAGGGAGAACCTGAAACGGCACAGCATTAAAAAGAACAGCCTCCGTTTATGCCAACGGAGGCTTAAGGAAACTTGACAGTTAACTTGACAAAATCGGGCTTATTACCTATATGCTTTATTGCCATTCTTACATTATTTTGATACTACTTATAAGTGATGAAAAATCGAAAGGTTTAAATAGGGGTTCTGTTCTTCTTCTGTGCATAAAGTATACTTTGGGTGTTGGTTAATGGAACAGAAACAGTTCATCATAACTAAGAAGATTGCGAGCCAGGGCAAGAGGTCTGTGATTCTCATACCTTCATTGCTACAGGACACGCTCAGGCCATCTACTATTGTCAAACTAACTATAGATATACTTAAGGAGGCAGAACAATGACTGATGATGTAATGAAGCGCGCAAAGGCGCTTCTCGGAAAAGACTACAATGCTGACAGGAAAGCATTGCCTGGCAGCACAGGCCTGACCAAAGCGCGAGATATTCTCGAAGCAAAAGGCGGGCTTGATGTGTATGTTGTCTTCGACACGACAGGAAGCATGAGCTCATACATCGGCGAAGTCAGGGACAACCTGGCTCAGGTGACTGATGCTATTCTGGGAGAAAAGTCTGGCACAAGACTCTCTATCAATGGTGTTGGTGACCACTGTGATGGCGCTAACGTGCTGCAGATGTATGCATTGACATGTGACGCTGCTGAAGCGCAGGGCAGTATAGACTCTATCGCGATGACTGACGGTGGTGACACGCCTGAGGCTTATGAGTGCGCAGCCCTTGCGCTGGCGAAGAGGCTGCCTGTTGAGTCTGCCGGAAGGAAGCGGGCGGTCGTGCTTGTCGGCGATTCTGTGCCGCATGGCATGATTGATCAGCCTTGCGAGAGAAACGTCGATTATGCTACTGCTTTCGAAGCACTCAAGACATTGTGCGATGGTTTTTACTTTGTCGGCTGCGAGCCACAGATGTATGGCCAGCAGAGAAAGCTTATAGATTCTAGCAGGAAAGACAGGGAGCAGTTCATACCCCTCGGCAAGATGGTTGATGTTCTGCCGACATTGCTTGTCGCGCTTGCCAAGAAGACAGAATCAGAGAAGGCGCTTGTCGAGTATCTTAAACTGGTTGAGCGCCAGGATCCTGAAGCTGCAAAGAAAGTCTCTGGATTGCTTACAAGATGAACACTGATAACCCTTTCGACAAACTCGGACTGAAGAAGAGTATTGTAGAGTACTTAGTCAGGACTGGGCAGTTGGAAGGATTTGTCAAAGATTATTTCAGGATAACACAGACAAGAATTCACCCTGACAAAGGAGGAGACACAGGATTGTCTGCGGTCGTAAATAATGCCTATTCTGCAATACGTCAAAACCCTGACAAGATACAGGACTGGGTCGCAACAATGCAGAACGGCAATGGCAATGCTGAACATGTCGCTGTAATTGAGGCGCTGGTCGAAAAAGTCGAAAAACTACAGGACGTCGAGAAGAGATACGAAGAACTCCAGACTAAATACGCAGAGTTGCTTGCTGGCGGTTCGGGAGTCGACGCCAGTGTCAAGAAAGCGCGCAGGACAGAAGCACCAAGAACATCCTCAAAAAGGGCAGCACCAAGAGTTCCTTTTGAAGAGCCTGAGGTCAGGACACCTCCGAGAACCAGCTCGAGAACGACAAGAAGGGAAGAGCCCCGAGAAGAGTCCGCTCCAGCAGTTAGGCTAGTCGAACCCATCCTGGTTGAGGGCATTGTCTGCGTAGGCAGCGACGGTAAAGTCTTTGAGAAGCATGATAAGCTTTTTGTTGACGGCGATGTTGTCAGGAGCCCAAGAGAATTCTACAGCGGCTCAGGACTGCATAAGCATGTAAGTTTCACACCGTACCAGGCAATCTCGCATTTAGAAACGTTGAGCAAACAGTTGCCTGATTACCCGACGTTGTGCGGCGTCCTAGAATATGCGTTCAGGAAGGGTGTCAGGAAGCGCACTGACGGCACTTACGAAACTCTTGATGCCAATGCTAAGGCAGTCCTTGACCAGTTCAAGAACTATGGCCCGGGCTATGGCTGGCACGTTGTGAATGGAGTTGTTGATGGCGTGCATGATTACATCATCCATAATCCTCATGATTCTGATTTTCCTTCGCACGGCGGAAGCGATAACATCAACGCTGGTCTGGAGCGGATTGTGAAGCCTTTTAAAAGGAGCAAAGCGTGGGACTGGTCTCGCATGGAACCTGCTCTGGAAGATAAGAATAAGGTCAGTTTCCTTAAAGACCTCACAGGTAGGGAGAATCTTAATATCTTCCTTGAATTAGCAGAGTATTTTGGCAGGCAGCCATGGTTCTACCCGCCATCAAAAGGTAGTGTGAGGTCGGCTTGGCTCGGCTGC
>JAGVOD010000026.1 GCA_020052935.1 archaeon
GTAAAGACGCCTGTTGAAGAGGCTTCTGCTGAGGAAGCAGCCCCTACTGAAGAGCAGACTGATTTCCAGAAATCTCCCTATAGGCCAGTCATCGAGGAGAAGGATCTTCCTACCCTGGCAGTCACTGAGGGCGAGCTGGTCAAGCTCAGCATGAAAGCGACAGACCCTGATGGTGACACCCTGACTTATGAGTTCACCGCTCCCTTGAACTTCGAGGGCAAGTGGCAGACCCACGCAGGAGATGCAGGAGTATATTATCCTGAGGTAACTGTCTCTGACGGCAAGGCTAGTGTCGTGAAGAAGCTCAAGATAGTTGTTGAGCCTAAGAACAACAAGCCGGTGCTGCAGTTCATCCCGAACGTGGATGTGAATGAGGGTGAGACAGTCACTCTGAATCCGAAGGCGAGCGACGCTGATGGAGACAGGCTCACTTACTCTTATTCCGGATGGATGACAGCCAACACGAAGACGACAGGTTATAGCGACGCAGGCACGCACACCGTCACAGTGTCTGTCAGCGACGGCATATCTATCGTCTCTCAGGATGTGACTGTCACAGTCAAGGACGTGAACAGGCCTCCGGAAGTCGAGATAGAGTTCTAAATTTTTTTAAATTTCTTTTTTCTTTCCTTTTTTAACTGTTGATTCAACGCCTTAAAAAGAAGTATAAAAAGCACCTATTCGGGAGTGCTAAAAAAAAGATAGTTTTATAAACAATACAAAGTAGTGGTTTCTGTTCGAATCACCGTAATAACCAAGAGAGGTAGGCAAAATGGGAAAAGAGGATCCTTTCGTGAAGAAAGTGGTCGACAACATGGTCGACAGCTACAAGGAGACCAGCAAGGCATCTATGGCTTCTCAGAATTTTGCGAAGCTAGTCCCTGCATTGATAGAGAAGGGCATCGAGTCGATAAACCTGTCGATGTTCGACGAGAAGACGCGCGAGCAGCTGCTAAACGAGGTCGGCGACGAGTGCCTGAGGAAGGGAAAGATCAATGAGGCTGTCAAGGCTTTCATGTTCATAGGCAACAAGTCGAAGCTCGCCAAGATAGGCATGAGCTATGAGAACATCGGACTGTTCTCCGAGGCTGTCGACATGTACGTGCTCGCCGAGGACCCGGAGCATCTTTCTAGGCTCGGGGATAAATGCCTGAAGGACAGCAAGTATCCCGACGCCATCAAGGCATTCAAAGCGACTAATAACAGGCTGAAGCTGCTGCAGGTCGGCGAGGAGTGCATGAAGAAGGAGAAGTGGGACTCTGCATTGGAGATATTCTCTTTCCTTAACAGCAAGGAGAAGCTCGTGGAGCTCGGCGACAGGTGCTTCAAGCACCCGTTCTTCAACTATGCCGCCAAGGCATACCAGCTCGCTGGCGACCCTGAAAGGCTCACCAAGCTAGGCGATGAGTGCATCAAGCAGGGCCTTGTCAAGACAGCCTTGGACATATACATGGCTGCCGGCAACGATACCATGGCGACGTTCATAAGGGAGAACTTCTCGCACAAGATGTGAATTAATTATTTAATTTTTGATATTTTTTCTGTTCTCAAGAAACGCTTAGAATTATCTCGCCTTTGCCTTCAGTCTTCTCAGGCACACGCACATTTGGTAGCCTTTCTCTTCGCCTTCTGTGACGCTGCCGAGGTATATGCGATTGTGCGGGTGTATCTTCTTGACGAAGTGGCATTGGCCTGTGTGCATCTTTGTCGATTCTTTTGATGCTATTATCTTGCTCTCGTCCTCGAGATTGTACTCCTCTTTCTCAGGCAGAGGCGAAGGTTCAGTCTCTTCGGCAGGTTCCTCTTCAGGAGTCTCTTCCACAACCTCTTCAGGAGATTCGGGCTCCTCTTGCTCAGGCTCTTCCTCTTCTGGTTCCGCCTCTTCCTCTTTCCTCTCTTCCGCTTCCCTGACGAGCTCTTTCTTCTCTGCCTCAGAGAATGCCTTGAATACCCTTTCCTTCAGCTCTTTCCTTTTCTTAGCAAGATCTGCCTTCTCCTCGTCGGTCAGCCTTGTCTTGCGGACAGGTCCTGGCTTCTCTCCTTCTGCAAGGGTCTTGCCGAATTCCTTTGTGAGTATGTCTTTCTTGTCGAACAATAGATTGCAGCTCTCGCAGAAATACCTGTAGTGGTCGTTGCCTTTCACGTCAGAGCCGCAGATCGGGCACCCGTTCTCTATGTGGAATATGAAATTCTTCTCTATCTCCCCGGCCGATTCTTTCTTCTTATCAAGCTCTTTCTCGTATTCCTCGAACTCCTTGAAGTCAAGGGTCTCTTCCTCGAACCCTTCTTCTTTGAGGTCTTCGTCCTCGTCGTATTTCTTCTTTTTCTTGAGCATCATCTCTTGACAGGCTCCTTGTATCCGCCCTTCTTGTTCCTTAAGTCGCGTTCTTTGCGCTCGGGCTTGTGCCTCTCGACCCGGTTCTTGGCTTTAAACTTTTCCGTATTTTGCTGCCTGCTGCCCCAGAACGTAGGTTTAGGTATCCAGCCGACGACCTTTGATATGAGGCTTGTCTCATGCTCGAACGAGTTCAGCACAGGGAGCATGTTCTTGTCGAGGACTTCGGAGGAGTAATGCTCCTGAAGCAGCTCGTAGTTGTTCTCTGCCATCGATGCTGCCTTTTCCTTGTTGAGTATCAGCTCGTACAGGTCAGAGACGAGCTCGTTGTTGACCTTCTGGTCCATGACCACGAATTTGAATCCCTTGTCTGTGAACTCCTTGAGGTTTGGGAAGACATTGACGACGAGCGGTTTCTTGTATGCGACCGCCTCTATCACAGGGTTGCCGAATGCGCTGCTGTCGTTGGGGTACAGGACGACGTCCGCGTGGAGGTATGCGTCGTGTATGGAGTAGAACTTCTGCTCTGGGTTCTGGTGCCTGCCGAGGAATATCCTGTCGTTGGCGAAGATGACGTTGACATTCTGCTTCTTCATCTTCTGCACGACTTCCTCGAAATAGTTGCCGCGCGAGTAGACCGGCGAGCCTGTTATGAGCAGGACGTTGTCCTTCTTCATTATGTCGTTTATCTCTGACACGATTTTTATCGACTTCTCTACCTGCTTGTTCCTTTTCACCCTTGTCGGCTGGAGGAATATCAATTGGTCGTCGCGTATGCCGAACGCCTGCCTGAAGTCCCTGTTGTAGTCGTCCAGGGTGTGGAGCTTCTCCAGGTCCATGGTGTTGGGTATGACCTTCACCGCGAGCCCTCTTTTCTCTGCCAGCTGCGCTCTCGCGGTCTCTGTGTTGGTGACGTGCACCACGTTCTTGAGTTTCGGAGGGGTGTCTGCGAATAGCTTCGGGAAGTTGTCGAACTTCTCGAAGTATTGGTTCTCCCAGGGTATGTAGTGATACCTGCTTATTGTCGGAAGCCTGAGCTCATCGACTATCTGCCTCATCGCTATGTTGAGCGGCATGTTCTTCATCGATCCTAGTGCGTCTTCTATGCTGAGTATCTGTATCTTGTTCTGCAGGAGGTAGTTCTTCAGCGGGCCTTTGATCCTCTTTACCAGGCTGTTCAGGAGTATCTCTGCAGCCTTCTTGCCGTCCTTGTCCAGCTTTGCGCTGAATGCTATGCGCTTCACTCCCCTGACCTCTGGGTGCTTGTAGTCCATCTCAGGGAGCTCGAATCTTGGCAGGGATACTGGTTCTCCGAACTTGCCGGCTATGAGGTGCACATTATAGCCCAGCTTGACGTACTTGTCTATCCATTTCTCTGCCTCTACGCTCACTGCATCGACGCATTTGAGGCGTGAGGCCACGACAGCGATGTTTTTCTTTTCCATGATAGAATCCTTTTTCAGCACCTTGAATTAAGGTGTTTGCTTTAAAAGCTTTTTCCAACACCTTTATAAACCACCTCCTTTTCCGCATACGTGCCGGAGATGTGGGCGTTGGCTTGCCTGAATCCGACCAAGGATAAAAACAATGGAGGCCGTAATATGGGTTATCTGAAATATGTGAGGGAGGCTTGGAAAAAGCCCCAGGAGAACATGCCAGCGCTTTGGCGCGAGAGACTTCTGAAGTGGAGATTGGAACCAGCCACTGTGAAGCTTGACCATCCTACAAGGATTGACAGGGCAAGGTCTTTAGGCTACAAGGCAAAGAACGGCTTTGTGCTTGCGAGACAGCGTGTCCAGCGCGGCGGAAGGATGCGTGAGCGTCCGGCCGGAGGCCGTAGGAGCAAGAACGCGCGAAGGCTGAAGATCCTGAGCATGAACTATCAGCTTGTCGCTGAGCAGCGTGCCCAGAAGAAGTTTCCGAACTGCGAGATACTCAATTCGTACTGGGTTGCGCAAGATGGTATCTATTACTGGTTCGAGGTCATCCTGATAGACAAGGAGAATCCAGAGATAATCGCTGACAAGCAGCTTGGCTGGATTGCAAAACCTGAAAACAGAGGTCGCGTCTATCGCGGATTGACATCTGCCGCCAGGAGATCCCGCGGCCTGATGAACAAGGGCAAAGGCGCTGAGAAGATCCGTCCTAGCAACAGGGCCAGGGACAGGATGGCTAAGTAAAATATTAATCTTTAATTTTTTATTCTCTTTTTCTATATCTGTATCGTGACTTGGATGAGCTTGTGTATCTTAGGTTGTACTACCCTACTGCCATCAGCATAGCTCCCGAACTGCAGCTGGAATCCCCTCGGCGGTGTTATGAGCTGCCTCTGTAACGCTGTCTCGTATGTCTCGAGAAGGATGTCAGTCGCCGCGTCTCGTGATTGTATGTCCAGCTCTACCTGGGTTGGTGTGAGCACTGTCGGTCTTGATTGGAATATGAATCCCATTTGCGGATGTGGGTCTGTAATCCCGAATGTGAATGTCGGGCCGTAGTTCTCGACTATCCAGTTATGTGATGATATCGGTGCATAATACATCACCTCTGGAAGACCTTTTGAGAAGAATTCCACGAAAGAGTCGATGGAGTCTGCCTTTTCTCGGTCATACACTGTTGTCCTTGCTACCTGCAGGCAGTTCTCTGCCCTGCCTATCGCCTTCTCGAGTGCAGCGTATGCCCTTTGGCCGCTGAACCTGATGAAATCCTGCGCAGCTTGCTTGTACACATCTGTGTGATTGACCATAGAACATGTTATTACTTATAAGTAGTATTTAAATTTTTTGCTTAATCTTCTTTGAAAAGTTTTATTAACACGATACAGCACCAGGATGCCATAAAGAAGGTGATGCTCATGAAATACATATGCGGGAACTGCAAGTACAGGTTTGAGCCGAAGACAGGCAAGGTGCCCAAGACGTGTCCTTTCTGCAACTCAACAGCCGTCAGCAAGGAGGCGACGACTAGCGACATACTGGACGATCTCAGCAGGAACCCTATGAGCAGGTAGGCGTTTTTAAGCATTTAAATCTTAAACCAAAATTTTAAATATCACTGGGCAAAGGGTCTTGGCGATGAGATGCATACACGTCAGCATAAAGAAGATAGAGGTTGAGAAGTTCTCGATACGGGAAGGTGCAAGCCTGAAGATATTCTTCGATGATGGCGGCATGAAGTGCCTGCCGTATTCCACGACGCTGGATAATGTGAATGAGGATGTCAAGACCATCTTCACCAAGATCCAGGTCTATGAGAAGGCGCAGAACAGGGCGTTAGACTCTGAGGACATCCTTGACAACTTCGTCAGCGTAGTCATAGAGAATGATGAGGAGATGATGGAGAAGGTGAAGAATTTCCTGGCGCGCATCAGGGACGACCGCTCCAAGCTGAGAGGCTACGGCACGCACGTCGGCTACATCGAGTCATTGAACAAGATGCAGAAGAAGATCATAGAGTTCAAGGACACTTCTTTGAGAGACAGCCCTGTCCAGGTAAAGAACGTAAGACTGAAGGAATATTAAAAAAAATAGTTGCTACTTACCAGCCTTTGCCAGGAATTGTCTTTTTCTTTTCGTCTGACAGAGTAGCCTGCGCTGTCTTAAGAAGATCATCGATGGTTTTCCGTGCAAAGTAGGCTTCACAGATCGCTCCACCGCCACCTATACCCCCAGTACCTGGTACACAAGGGACACCATCGTTGTCAGCAGATATGTTCTCGCACATTTTTTGGCGCACGTCCTCAGATAATGCGCTGTATTCACCAACGCTCGCCCTGCCACGTGATTTGTATAGGGTGCACTGACCTACATATTTGCAACGTTGACTTCCTTCATCTGCCATCTTGACACCTCACGGATTTATGAATTAAAAAATCAAAAAATTATCTCCTTATTCTCTCGGTTTCGTGAACGCGACCACTAGCGTGACTATTATGCCGATTATCAGCAGCACGCTGAGCAACGACAGCAACGCTATGTATGCTCCAGAGTCGCCGAAGCCTTTCTTCTGTGTTGTGTCTGTCACCCTTGTGGGCATAGAAGCTGTTACGCCTCTGCTCGTAGTAGTTGTCCTGCCGCCGCCGTACATTATCTCGACGCTTGACGTGGTTGCGCCCTGTGTCGGGACTGTAGTGGTAGTCGTCGCAGGCCTCTGTGTGGTCGTGGTCGAAGTCGTTCCGCCTGATGTGGTCGAGGTAGTCGTTCCTGTCGATGTTGTCGTTGTGCCTCTGCACTCGACATTCAGGTCTATGCTGTCATCATCTGTCTGCTTGTCGCCGTCATTGATGTAGAGCCTTCCCTCGATAGTGTAAGTGCCAGGGGCCATGTCTGCAGGTATCTGTATCGCCTTGCTGTAGCTGAACTCCCTGCATTCGCTGTCCTCGCCTTCGTCGATGGCGTCGCAGTCCTCGTCGCCGTCATAGGCGCCCATTGAGAACGTCTCCCGGATGTCTATGCCGAGGTTGTCGTTCTGGATCTTCAGCACGACCTCGTCTTCGCTGTCCTCTCCGACAGACCTTCCGTCAGCGTAGATGACAAAGGAGTTGCCGCACTGGACCGTAGGCTGCGCGCTGAACCTTGTGAATACTATCTCTCCGCTGGTGCTCCTCTTGACCTCTATGTAGAAGTTATATGCTGCTGTGTGGGTCGCGCCGTTGTCATCATTGCCTGTCGCTTCGAGTGTCATCTCCAGCTTGCCTGATGTCGCTTCCCAGTCGATCATGGTCTCGTCAAAGTCTATCTCGACTTCCGAGCTCTTCTCTCCTGCGTCGATATCGACAGATTCAGAGTCTCCGTCTATGTCGTCGCCGCTCTCACCTGCTCCCTTGAACAAGGCTATGACCTCGACATTGTCCATGTCTATCTCTTCGTCATCTGTGAAGAGGTTCTCGAGCTTGACTTTCACCGCGAACGTGTCTCCTGGCTTCGCGTCATCGCCGAGTGTGTCATTGTTGTCGATGTTCTTCCATGAGCCGTCCTCAAGGCTTACCTTTACTGAGTCAAAAGATAGTTTTGAGTTGGCATTCGTCTTGATGTTTGCCGTCCTGTTTATCTGGTTGGACGTGAATACGAGCGTTCCTATGCTCTTGGCTCCCGAGTCTGCGTCTTCAGGCACCGTCGACATGAGAGTCACTGAGAAGCTCAATCCTGCTGCAAGTGTAGTAGGCACGACGCCTGTCTGCCAGGTGTTTGTCGCGCTGGGCGCCAGAGTTATTCCTGTGATTGCGTAATCTCCTGCATTTGTTATGGTGACTGTCTGTGTGACATTCAGGTTCCTCTCGCTAACAGGGTAGATGACGTCAGGCATCGACAATGAATATACCGGGTCCCTCACTGTCAATGTGAGCGGCAGTGTGACATTGGCTCCTCTGTATGAAAGAGCGATCTGGCCGCTATACACTCCTGCTGGCTGTGAGCTTGCAGGGCTGAAGCCGATTGATATCAGTCTGCTTGAACCATAGCTTACGAGGAATGGGTGTGGTGTCAGGCTTGAATAGGATATTGTGCCGACCGTGGATGTGAATGTGCCGACTGTGTACGCGAGATCAGAGATGTCTGCGTTGCCTGTGTTAGTGACGTTGATTGTTATGTAACCAGTCATACCTTTTGCTATTGTCAGGGAGGTTGCTGTTGCAGCGTATGATGGCACTTCATTCACAGTCACCACAAGGCTTGCTGTATCTTGGTGTGATGCGTTGTGCGACGCAGTCATGATTCCGAGATATGTTCCTGCTTTCTGGGTGGAGGGTATAGCCACTATGACCGCGACAGCAGAGCTTGTGCCTGCATTGAGGCTTATCGGGTTGAGCATGAAAGTGACTGCCGAGCCAGGTATCGTATTGACGCCGCTTGTCAGCGTGCCTGAGCTCATCGCGATGTTGCTCAGTGTCAGTGTGCCGGTGTTCGTGTTGTTCACAGTGATGTGCTGTGTGCCGTTGTTTGCACCAGGGTCATCAATCACCGATACGCTGGGCTCGACTATGTTGACATAGCCGACTGCAGAAACGCTGAATGCCAGCGCTAACGCCAAAATAAGGTATAAAAAGAGCTTCTTAGCCATTTTGTCCAACCCTCCTAACGATCTCTTTTCAGTAAGCTTGATTACAGTCTTTAATCTTCAAGAAAGCTCTAAACGCCCCTTAAAGACTCTTTGTGGTGTTCTCCCCCTACAGACCACACATCAGGATATAATACTGATTACTTAAATGTTTTGCTATTCTGGAGTGAATATACTCTGGCAGTCCCACGACCGTCGCCGCCAACAACACAAGCAAAACCGAGGCCGTCGTTGCCTGATTAGCCCGTGAAAGCAACAAAATTAGTCACTGAAATGATTAGATTTCTATTGGATTAGCTTCGCAAAAAGAATCGTCCGGGCGTGGCAACGACGAGAGCTTTTCGAGCAGCAGCGAGAAAAGCGAAGTAGGCCTCGGTTTTGCGGCCTGGTCAGATCTTATTTGAGCAATCATTTATAAATAAACCACAACATTTAAATACCAGTTTACACATCAGAACCAACTAGTATACAAAAACATACATTGACTACATTTGTGACACTGACTTCGATTTAGCGATTACTTTCCGTTACGTCATTCAAACATTTCATGATCCTAGTTACAGTAGGAAGTAGTCTGACTCTTCTTCTGTAACAAAAGATGTAGGGAGTAATCTTTTCCACCAACCCAGTTTAAATAAAAAGAGGTCGCCAAAATGAGAAGAGGTGTTAGCTTTCTATTAGTGATCCTGATGTTGCTCAACACAGCATCAGTGTGGGCCGAGCCGACAGTCACGCTCGCACCGACGCAGGTCTATGAGACCAATCACGCGTCGTTCATGCTCAACATAAGCAACTTCCGCAACACGTATGAGATAAAGGAAGTGAAGGCAGATGCTGAAGGATTCAGCATACTCGCTCTTGTGGACTACAAGGGCTGGCTGGAATCTTACAATGGCAGTCTCGCTGACTGGAGCCAGGGCAGCATAGCTAACAATGTCGTCCTCTCAGTCTTTGAGTTCCTCGCAGCAGCTCCCGTAGTCACAGAAGACACGCAGACTACTGGGACGATAACCATGCTCGATGAGACTTCTACACCTCACCAGGTTACGTTCCCACTGATCATCCTCAATGATGCTACTCCTCCTCTTCTCGAGAGCATCCTCCCAGAGGACAATGGCTTTGTCAAAGAAGGCGACTCTGACGTCCCGATAAGGGTCAATGCGACCGACCCTGAGACCGGCGTCCAGAATGTATCTTTCCACTGGGTGAGGTGCAACTTCGACGAGAATATAACTCCGCAGGATCACACTCTGCAATTGGCAGAGAACAACGGCCTCTATACGAACTCTATGGACCTATCGAGCTACGACAACGAGCAGCAGGTCTGTTTCGACTTCAAGGCGTATAACAAAGGAGGCGACTTCAGCACGCATGACGGCGTGCTTACTATAGATGACGTTCCACCAGAGGTGACTCTTGTATCTCCCGTCCACAATGACATAATAGGCTTGGGGAAGAATTTCAGCTTCTTTGCGAGCGATAATCTTGCACCAGTGATGGATTGCAGGATGCTTATTGACGGCACAGAGTACATGCAGGACATAGCAGCGCCCCACATGGACGTAGTGTTCATAGCGAGCGCGGACGTTGAAGAAGGACAACACACCTGGAGCATGATTTGCGCTGACCCCGCAGGCTGGGAGGGTCAGAGTGCGACATGGACTTACACGCTGGACAAGACTCCGCCTGTGATAACCATGACGTCTCCAGAGAACAACTCTATCATCGCTGACACCACTTTGCTGCAGTTTGATGTCATTGACAATTACAGATTGCACAAGGTGTGGTTTGTCATGGGCGACAATAGGACAGAGATGACTGAGTCGTTTAGCATTGATGCGACAAGCTGGCCTGACGGGCCTAATGATTTCGCTATCGTGGCAGATGATTCTGTCGGTAACCAGGCTGAGCAGGTATATAGGGTTATTATCGACAGGACCGCGCCGGAGATAGAGCTTGTGAGCCCAGCAGATTTTGGGACTAGCGACGTCCACGTGAACTTTAGTTATAGGGCGCAGGACAACTACGACAACGAGATTGACTGCACACTTTACATCGACGACGCAGGACTTGATACGCAGACGACGGTTGGAGGAGCGGAATCTAGCTTCTTCAGGATCATTGCAGTAGGGGAGTACAGGTGGAAGATCCAATGTGTCGACGATGCGGGCAACGCAGCGACTAGTGATGAGAGGAGTGTGTCGGTCATAGACACTACTGGCCCAGACATCGTGATGAACAACCCTGATGTCGTGTTTAGAGGCGATCCAATAACAATAAGCCTTGATGTCACTGATATCAGCGGAGTGGACGACGTAGCGGCACAACTGAGGGATCCTGATGGTAATGTCCAGGACATCCCCCTAGAGAGACTGGCTGACACATATACGACCTTGGTTGAGACTACTAGTGACTCGACCCTGGGCACATACACTTTGCTTGTCAGGGCAGTCGACACATTGGATAATTCTAACAGCGGGGAGGACACGGTATTGCTAACTTACAAGTATGTAGTGATGCTCGACCTATCCCCATCATCGACGACGCCAGGCTCGCAAGTCACAGCTTCAGGCACTGTGCTGTTCGACAACGGCTCTTATGTGCCTGAGGAGAGCATCGACTTGCTGCTGCCGGGCAACGTGACGCAGCAGATAGCGCTTGGTGATGAAGGCCAGTTCAGCTATGCATTCTCTGCACCGTCTTCAGACGGCACCTATGATGTGATGGCAAGCATCACCAGTGCAGAGAACAACCAGGCCTATTCAAGGACCAAACAACTCGCGGTCTCTACTCCGTCAGGCGGAGGTGGAGGAGGCGGTGGTGGAAATGGAGGCACTTCCTCGCATGGCGATTCAGGCAACGGTTGTTCCAATGATTGGAGCTGCACAGCCTGGAGCACGTGTGATGGAGGCGAGCAAGAACGCACTTGCGTCGACCTGAACCATTGCAGCTCGGATGACTCGACCAAGGAAGATTCAAGGTCTTGCACCGTGAATGAAGAAGAGGAGGAGAATGAAGATGCTACAGATACAGAAACAGGCACAGTCTCTGCAGTTAGAGAGCAGCTACCAGCAACAGAGGAGTATGCGATTGACGCGTCTGAGGAAGACGCAGGAGATGCAGCAGGCATTGGTGAAGCCTCTGGCTTCATGAGCCTGGCTAACCTGAGCTTGATGAATGTCCTGTTGGCCTTGCTGCTCGCCACAGTGCTGGTGGGCACGCTGTACAAGTATGGCTGGGCCAAAGGGAAGAAGAAGAAATTCGTCTCCCAGGACATACTCGGCGGCAGGACGAAGATGGACCTCGAGTCTTATCTGGATGAGCGCGCTTCAAGGCGCCTCTAATCTTTTCTTTTTAAGATGGTATTAGAGGATCTTTTCAGGCCGGGTTGGGTGAGGCATAAGCCTTACCTTGCCTTTGTTTTCGGCTTTTTCTTCACTTTCATAGCTTTCTTCCTCTCGGTATTGTTCTTCAGGAGCTCTATGTCTGTAGTCATGATATTCCTCACCACTTTCCTGCTTATCCCGACGCTGATAATCCTGCTGAACATAGAGGAGAAAGTTGAGCGAAAGTACGGCCTGAAGCATTTCTTCAGGAACCACAAGGACATATTCGAGGTCTACTTGTTCTCTTTTCTCGGCGTCTTCGCAGCGTTTGTCATCCTAGGGCTCGGCATGTACAACAGCCCTGATAATTATAACGAGCTGTTCGACTTCCAGTCCAGGTTCCTCGAGTTCCAGCAAGGGATAAGCACTGATGTCATCCAGAGCTTTGTGCAGAGCGACTCCACACCTGGCATCTCCCAGGCAGTCGGTGTCTTCGCGCACAATCTTCTTGTCGTGCTGATCTGCTTTGTGCTGTCTTTCTTCTACGGGGCGAGCGCGATATTCCTCATAATCCTCAACGGGAGCGTCTTCGCGAGCTTCATCGTGCTTGTGGTAAAGACCATATCTGAGAATGCTGCGCATGGTGTCCAGGCTTTCTTCTTCCTGATGATACATCTCGTCCCTGAAGTGAGCGGTTTTCTGCTCGCAGCGATTGCTGGCGGTGTCGTGTCAAAGGCGGTGATTATGGAGAAGCGCGGCACCAAGGCTTTCAAGAACGTGTTCAAGGACGCGACGATGATGCTGCTGATAGCGATAGGTCTTGTCCTTCTCAGCGCGTTGTTAGAAGTCTTCGTGACAGCGAGGCTGTTCAAGGCGTTCTTCTGAGTTCTGTTTCCAGCTGGACTGGCTGCTGTTCGCAGAGCATCTTCAGTTTCTCAAGATAACATCCGACTTCATATCCGCTATGGAATGCGTCAAGTATTACGTCATGAAGCATCTGTCTCTTCTTTGGAAGGAGCAATGTCGGTTCATGCACTATCCAGCGGACGCAGCGGCTGTAATAAGGGTCTGCGTGGCCTGTTGGCCCCCTCATTCTTCCACCAGTATCTTGTAGATGTGTTATTTCAGCCAAGAGGCTTTGGTATTCGTTGGTTTCAAGCCTTTGTTCAAGCATATTTGCACCATTTTGACGCAAAACAACAACCCTTTTTAAACCTTTCGTTATTGACTACTGCTAAGTAGTTATTTTCCGCAAGATTTTTATATCAGGAATTCCAAATTATTTGGGTCCGCAATAAGAAGCTCCGGTGAAAAGCATGATCCGGGCATCGGAACGATGCACGGGCCCAGAACAGCTATGCTGTTCTCGTGTCCGGATGTGGGGATGTGGACATACAAAACTGAAAGTTTTGGATGTGCCAAAAATGCAAGGCATTTTTTAGCACAGACAGAACAAGAAGACAAGTTGTTGAGAGGGGTCGATAAGGCCCTTTTTTTCATTTTTTATGAACACCCGAGGAAAAACGAATGACAAAAAAAATCATATCTATCTGTGCCATTGCAGCACTTCTTTCCGGAAGCATAACTTCTTGCAAAGATCATGAATTAGAGAATAAAGATACCATAGATAATAAAGCGGTGCGAATCGTCCTCACAGAGGAAGGGTGGGCTGACCAGAAAACGATTGATGAGACTGACTACGGCAGCCCCCTCTGCAAAGGTCTCGATGCATACTATGTTGGCGGAACTGATAATTCTGGAAAACCCGTGACCGGCGTTGTCTGCTGCGGTGTAACATTCATTGGTTTCGAAGGCTTGCAATATTCTGACTGCTACTTAAGAAATGCTAAAAAATAGGTAGCACACCAGAGCACCATCGTTATTGTTTTCTCCGGGAGATTTACGGAAAATCTTCCGTTTTATTCGTAAACTTTTCAGAAAACCGATCCTTTTTCGGAATTCTTCCGAACGGTTCGTAGTACTTTGCGGAACTCCCGCAACATTTTCGCTTTTTCTCGACGAGAATTGATTAAGCTGTAAAACATATAGACAATAGAAAAAAACCGGGCGGCCCAACCGCTCGGCACTTGGTTCAATAGCCAAGTGAGTCGACCCCGACAGGTCATAGTAAGTTAAGCTTGTATAAAAATGTTGTGTTCAGCAAAGCCGGGGTGGCCCAATCAGGTAAGGCGCTTGATTCAGGGTCAAGTGAGTCGACCCCGACTCGTGCGGGTTCGAATTTACTACGGAAAGTTGGCCGCGAGGCGGACAACTCCACAACCGAAGGTTGTCGTATCCCGTCCCCGGCGCTGTAAAATAAAGAATTCACTTCTGATGTCTATAATACCCTTCGTTCACCACATACTTCTGCCCAGCTCCTCCGTGGTGGTGCTGAGTTGGTGGCCTCAGGTGATGCGGCTCTACCCTTAGCTGTTGAGGATGATGCGGTGCCGCAGGCTTTGCGCCATACTCCCTCTTCATGAAATCGTATTTCTGTTTCATCTCATCCATAGCACGCATCCTCTTCTCATGCTTCAGCATGGATATGCCGTACCTTCTCAAGGCTCTTCCGAATGTGAATATGAAGACGCAAGCTGCGATAGTATAGCTGGAATAGTGGTTAGAGACGATGAATATTGTCATGACGCGACCGATCTCGGAATCAAGCACTACCTCGAGAGATATCAACCTTATGATGATGTAGTACACCACCAGTATGAAGCCGCCGTTGAACATCGTGTCGCCTATCATGCGGGTCTTCCTTGCCTGGTTCTTCTCGCCGATGAGCTTCACCACAGCACCTATGACGAGCATCGCTGCTCCGAACAAGAATAGTTGGCCGAACGTGTTCCATATGTAGAACGTAGAGCCGATCTCAGGCATGGCAATGCTCTTCCTAAGGAGGTAGTCGCTTACATTGAATGCCATCCAGAGCTGGAGTATTATTATTCCCGCGAATCCGACGATGGCAGGTATGTATAGCTCTTTGCCGAGCTCGATTATGAACTTGCCTTTTGTCTTTACAGTGAATACCTTAAGCAATAGCCCAAGCAATGTAAGGCATAGCGCGACTATGACTGTCCCATAGAAGCTGTACTGCTCGAAGAGGTACTTGAACGGGAAGGTGTGCGTGAGGTCTGTTATCATCCTCGATACTTCTTGCGCCGCTGCTGACTGTGATATTCCTGGAGATGCTGTCGCCTCTCCTGCTCCGCCGAGCCACGCCCACTCCATGCCGAAGTAGTTCACTCCGGCTATGACGAGCATCAGCGCTATGCCTGTCATCATGAGCTCGTTGATGATCTCTTCCGCAATGGTTGATGACAGCTTTTCTTTTACGCTTTCGCCCATGCAGGTCACTTTCATATTGTTGTTTTTAAAGTTTAGTCATATCTCTCTAGTGCAGAATTAGCTGGCCAGTTTCTGGACTATTCCCCAGCTTTGACCGGTGCTTACCAGTATTGCTGAGGACGCTGTCGCAAGAAGAAGGAATCCCGGGTCATACCACCCGACCAGGAGCATCACGCCGTACCATATCAAGGATAATGCTGCGCACAGCGCCAACGCCTTGGCTATGTGCATCGCCGGATGCCTTCGTAGCTTCGAGTATCTGTTTTTCACCATAAAGAAAAGGATACTGCTTGCGCAAAGAGGCATTATGCGCAAGCAGGTCCAAACCACCCCCCAAAGAGAGCATGATTGAATCACAACTTGTCTTCACTTGCAAACCCGAGTTTGCGAGCTCAATAATGCCGATGGGCTTGCGCGTCGGCATTATTTTTGGTTGACCTCTCATTTAACCTAACAGAACTAGGTAGGTGTAACTGGTATATAAATATTCCCTTTTTTCCCTCAGTTCCGAAATTTCCTTTACTCGAATAATAAACTTATAGCTCCCAAGATGGCGTTTTTCTATTTTAGAAACCACCCAAAGAATCGAGGTCATTTATAAACAAAACTTGTCCGCAGTATAGCATTTTAGCTACTGTTTTAGGGAACGCAACAAAAAAGAATCAGAAAAAAAATGTGAGAAAAGATTAGCACCTGTTGACGTTGTAGCCTGCAGCCTCTAGTCCGAGATAGAATCTCTCGACCTCTTCAGGGGTCTTGCATGCAGAAGGATACAAATTGGCGACAACTTCTGCCCTGTCGACTACGGCGACATCACCTGTCCCGCCGTTCCTGAAATACATTGCACCATCATCTATTCTTACTTTCAGGCCGCGGCCCATCATGTTCTGCGCGACAGTCAGCTCAAGGCCCGTGATCTTGCCTCTGCATCGCATCATATTCAGCTCCCTTAACTTGACATCTCTTGCTTCTTCCGACATGTTCCAACACCCTCCATTGCCTCTTGAAAAACCTAGAAAAGGTTTGTTTTATCTTGAAGAATCCGCCTGCCTTTCCATCTCGAGTTTCTTGGCTATCGCTCCGGATTGGCTCGAGTTCTGGGATGCGGCTATCAGCTCGTCTGCAAGGCAATTGACCATGCTCTTGCGTGAGTTGAATGCTCTCTGGTAAGCGTTCTGTGTGATGTACTTCAGCGCCTGGTCCACTCTTCGCTGGGGTGCGACCTCGACTGCTTTCGGGTATTTTGCTCCGCCGTACTCTATCGTGACTATCTCTTCTCGTGGAGCTGCGTTCTCGACTGCCTTCACGAGGACGAATATGGGGTTCTGTTTTGTCTTGTTCTCGATTACGGTCAAGGCATCTTCCATGATGTTGAATATCGTATACCCCTTTCCTGTCATCGAATAGGAGGTTATCTTGTGCTTCTTGGCCTTGTGGCCTGCGTTCATCATCTTGTTCATCATCCTTTCGACGATGAATGTGTTCGACTTGCGGAACCTGATCTTGGCGTTCTTGCCACCTGTCCTCGGCACGACTCGCGGCTCGACCGAGATGTATGCCTTGAGCCCGGGGTCATTTACAGTTATGCCTTCGACGCTCCACCTGTTGAATACTAGAACTGCCATTTTTACTTCCTTGCCTTCTCGATCTTGTGTGATAGTAATGCGTTGAGGGATTGGTCATTGACCTTGATCACCTGCCACCTGACTCCTGGGATGTCTCCTTTGGACCGGCCCATCTTGCCGCCGATGCATTCGACTATGACTTCGTCGTGCTCGTCTACCATCTTCAGCGCGCCATCTCCAGGTAAGAATGCTGTGATCTGCCTTCCGTTCTTTATGAGCTGGACCCTGGCGCATTTCCTCAGACCTGAGTTTGGCTGCTTCGCTTCGACTTGTATCTTCTCAAGGATGATTCCACGGGCTTGGTGCGCTCCGAAAAGAGGATCTGATTTCTTCTTCAGTCCCAATGCCTTCTTTACGAACCATTTATTGTGCCATCTGGCTTTTTTGCGCCTCTTCGAACACTTTGAGCCAGCTCTGAGTCCGTTGGATTTGTTTCCCATACTCCGAAGGAAAAATAAGAGGTATATAAAGATTGTGGTGTGGCTTAAAAC
>JAGVOD010000087.1 GCA_020052935.1 archaeon
CAACCACCCCTAAAAAGAGGGTTCACAAAGCCACAAAAACAGCCATTCCTTTTTAAAGAAAAGTTCCACAGGAATGTTAACCAATTTCGGGACTATACAGCTTTTAACATCCACCACAACCTTTATATACGCCCCCTTTCCCATTTTGCGCTATATAGCGGGGTAGGGCAGTTAGGAGTGCCCGATGGGCTCATATCGCTTTCTAAGCGTACGAAACCCATAGGTCGGTGGAAGCAGACAGGAAGGCTGCTGCCGAATTCAAATCCACCCCCCGCTATGTTCCTTCCTGTTTTTTTATCCAAAGGCCTGAAGATGAAAAAGAGCTTTTTCCTGTTTGCCCTGTTTCTAATATTGCTCTCTTGCCCTGCATTCGCAGCCTGGTACTTCGATGCAGACTCTGTGACAGTAGATCTCACTATCACATCCAGCCTTTCGATAGAGAGGCAGGGTAGTGCGGAGCTTGATTATGTCACTTCTGAAGTAACTTTCATCCCGAAGAACACAGAGTCTCAATCCGTCCTAAGCATCGTGGCAATCCCGAAACCAGACAGCGTGAAGGAGGGTGATTATGTCTTCAGGTGGGAGTCTCCAGTTCCCGCAGACCCTGGCTTTGATATCAATGCAAGGGTCAAGACCAGGAACACTTTCGATGAAGTGAAGAAGATCAGCTTTCCTTACACAGGATTCCCAAGCGACATAGAGCATTACATCGAGCCGTCAGAGAACATAGACTCGAATCATTCGAAGATAATAGACCAGGCATCTGAGCTCGCTGCTGGCGAGTCTGACTATTACAAGGTCGTGTTCAAGATGGCTGACTGGACAAAAGACGCTGTCAAGTACGACCTCAGCACGATAAACACCAAGGCTACGCATAAGGCGAGCTGGGTCCTTGCAAAGAAAGACGGTGTGTGCGACGAGATTACTACTTTGTTCATCGCCCTCTTGCGTGCCGTCGGCATCCCTGCGAGGTTCGTCGCCGGAGTCGCTTACACAGAGTCTCCTGAATTTCCTAAGAAGTGGGGCGCGCATGGCTGGGCAGAGGTTTATTTCCCAGGCACTGGCTGGGTGCCTTTCGACGTGACGTATGGCGAGTATGGCTACGTTGACCCGACGCACATAAAGATGAAAGAGGCGTTTGATTCTGCAGAGTCTGACATGAGGCATGAGTGGCTCGGCCATGGTGTGCAGGTATCAGCGAACCCGATTGTCGTCTCAGCCGAGCTGGTTAAGCACGAAGGCACGACCAAGGATAACGTGAAGATAGCGGTCGATGCTGTGCAGAATGACGTCGGCATTGGCTCGTATGATCTTGTCGAGGTGACTGTTACGAACACGAGGGATAGCTATGTCGCAACCACTATCTATATTGCGAAGATAGCTGAGCTCGAGATGGAAAAGAGCAGCCAGGCGATAATGCTCATGCCGCTAGAGACAAGGAAGTTCTACTGGCTCGTCAAGGTCCTGGATTCCTTGGACCCGCATTACACTTACACCTTCCCTATCACGGTGGCAGACATGCGCAACACCTCTGCAGAGTCTGCGTTCTATGTCCTTCCCGGCGCGACTGTCTTCTCTAAGGAGGAGATGGAGAGTGTGATGAATGCTGCAGAAAAGGAAGCAGAGAAGATCTATTCGAAGAAGCTTGAGCTGAACTGTTCCCAGAAGAAAGGATTCTACTATGTATATGACGATCCAGAGCTCGAGTGCAGTGTAAAGAACACTGGCAATTTCCCCTTCAAGGGATTGAGTTTCTGCTTCAAGGACGAGTGTCAGCAGGCAGACCTTGCCATCTCTCAGGAGAAGTTTTTCCCCTACACTCTTCATTCGCCTAAGCCAGGCATCAACAAGGTGCAGTTCACTATCGAGGGCACTGATGTCGCCAAGTCCTTCTTCTATGACCTTGATGTGATGGACGAGCCCAAGGTATCTATAGATGAGCTGGAGTATCCTTCGCAGCTGGAGTTCGACAAGCCTTACGATGTCGTCTTCACGATAAAGAAGTCCTCTGCCTCTGTCCCGATAAATCTGACTATGAAGTTCGATGCTGCGGGAATGGAGAAGTCAGTCGAGATACCTGCGCTTAATGTTGATAAGAAGTTCCAGTTCAACCTTGACAGCACAGATCTCTCTCTGAAGCCTAACATCTTCATTGTTTCAGTGGATTCATCTGACCAGAACGGGAAGCTGTACACGCAGAAAGAGCAGTTCGAGATAAAGCTAGTCAACGTGACTTTCAGCCAGAAGCTGGTCATATGGCTGCATGATTTGGATAGGTGGTTGAGGGGACTGTTTGATTAAAAATGAAAATCTGAGTGGGAGGTCTCTTTTAGGAAATCACTCACCTTGATTATTTTGGTGTTTCTGAATTGCCCGAGTTTCTTCATGTGGCCGTCACCAGAGATGATGTAGTCTGCGTTGACTTCTGAAGCGCATTCGAGAAGGAAGTTGTCATCAGGGTCTTCTTTGATGATGTCAAGGTTTGTTTTTGTTTCAACAATGGTGGCAACTGAGGAGATTATCTCTAGGAATCTTGCCTTCTGGTCGTTTGTGAATCCGAGCTTCGGGTAGTCGATTACGCGTCTTATTTCAGTCAGTTGCTTGACTGATATGAACAGTTCGTGTTCTTTTTCGATTACCTGTCTGAACAATTCTTTTGAAGGGCCTTCCCAACCAAGTGCAGAAATGAGGTTGTTGGTGTCTATTATTATCTTTTTCTTGCCCATCTGACTGCCTCTTTCACATCGCTCTCCCGTACGTTACGTTTGCGGAATTGTTCTGTGATTTCCTTTGATAGCGACTCGAAGTCCAGCTTTACCTTTGGCAGTTCAACCTTCTTGAATAGCACTCCGTCTTGTACAGGGAAAGCCACAAATCTTTCACCCGGGTTCAGGTGGGCGAGTTCCCTGACGTCTTGTGGCACTACGAGTTGGCCTTTTCCAGACATCTTGACAAGTTCTACATCATCGTTCATGGTATATCACCTGTTGAACAGTTAAACAGTTGAACTATATAAATTTTGCGGTTTTATGGCGGATTTTATGATGTCTAGACCTGAGCAAACTGTTGACCACTTTTGGTAAGGCTAAGAAGTTACCATAGCCGTTTCAATGACGCCGCACTTTAGAAACCTATTTAAATGAATGTTGGGTATTGTGCTTGTATTGGTGGTGTCATCATGAAAAGGGTGTTTATTGTATCATTGGTTCTCATTATCCTAGCTCTGTCTGGCTGTTCTAAGCCGCAGACTGCCGGACCCGGTTCTCCCTCTACGCCTGCTGCTGATCCTAATTCCTGTACTGTTGATTCTGACTGCGTCTGTGGTGGAGTCAACAAGGACAGCGGAGCATGCTTCCTGGGCAACAAAGATTATTACGAGAAGAATGTTGATAAGTCGAGGCAGTGCCCCGACTTCTGCTCAGGGATAGCTGGCAACCTTGTAGTGAAGTGCGTTGACAGCAGGTGCATCCAGATGTACGGGTGCCTTACTGATATTGATTGCAAAGGCAGCAAGTGTGTGAGGAATCGATGCGGAGCATCTGCAGCAGCAGAGTGCAGCTCGGATTCCGACTGTTCCAAGCAGGGATGCTCTGGCCAGTTGTGCAAAGCAAGATCAGATAATCCTGTGATGACCACGTGCGAGTACCGTGCAGAGTATGACTGCCTGAACATGGTTGATTGCGGATGCACAGGTGGAAAGTGCGGCTGGAAGACAGATTCAAAGTATGATGATTGCGTATCGAAGTCGAGGAGCATCGGTGCTCCTGTGTGAGGTTATTGATATGACTCCAAAGAAAGAGATTAAGAAGATAGAGAAGCTGGTTCCAGACACTTCTATAATAATCGAAGGCATTCTCTCCAGGAAGATAGAGAAGAATGAGATCAGTCCGGAGCAGGTCATAATACATGAGGCTGTCCTCGCTGAGCTTGAGCACCAGGCCAACCAGAACAAGTCTATAGGCTATCTTGGCCTTGATGAGATAGACAGGTTGCGCAAGATTTCGCAGCAGTATGGTTTCAGCATTGTCTTCGGTGGCAAGCGTCCATCTGCTTATGAGATAGCTCAGGCGAAGATGGGTGAGATAGACATGCTGATACGCGAGCTGGCGTTCGAGAATGACGCCACTCTCCTTACAGTAGACAAGGTCCAGGCAAGGATAGGCATAGCCAAGGGGATAAGCGTCATCCTGCTCGAAGTCACCAGGATAACGAAGAAGCTCAAGCTCGAGTCTTTCTTCGACGAGACGACTATGAGCGTCCACTTGAGGGAGAATGTATTTCCTTATGCCAAGAAAGGCATGCCTGGTAAGTGGGATTTCGTCAAGATACGTGACTCAGTCCTCACAAGGGATGAGGTGCGTGATATCGGTAACGAGATCATCGAAGAGTCTGGTGTCAGGAAGAACTGTTTCATCGAGATTGAGCGCGCAGGCTCTACTATTGTCCAGTTCGAGAACTATCGTACTGTCATCACCCGCCCGCCTTTCTCTGACGGCTGGGAAATCACTTCAGTCCGCCCTGTGAAGAAGCTGGTTTTGGAGGAGTATAACCTTACTGAAAAGGTCAAGGACAGGATTGCGAAGCAGGCAGAGGGCATGCTTATCGCTGGCGCTCCTGGCCAGGGCAAGTCTACATTCGCGCAGGCATTGGCAGAGCATTACGCTGCCCAGGATAAGATTGTGAAGACCGTCGAGGCGCCGAGAGACCTCCAGCTGCCTGACACTATAACTCAGTATTCCATCTCGCATGGCTCTCCGCAGGAGATACATGACGTCCTCCTCCTCAGCAGGCCTGACTACACGATATTCGACGAGATGCGCAACACAGAGGACTTCAGGTTGTTCGCAGACATGCGCCTCTCTGGCGTAGGCATGGTTGGCGTGATGCACGCGACCAATGCGATTGATGCCATCCAGCGTTTCATAGGGCGCATCGAGCTGGGAACGATCCCGCAGATTGTCGATACTGTGCTTTTCATAAAGCATGGTGCCATCGGCAAGGTCTTCAGCGTCAAGATGGAAGTCAAAGTGCCTTCAGGCATGACCGAGGCTGACCTGGCAAGGCCCGTCGTGGTTGTGTATGACTTCCAGACCAACAAGCTCGAGTTTGAGATATACTCTTACGGTGAGGAGACTGTCGTAGTCCCAGTACAAGGAGAATCTGCAATGCCGCCTACCCGCATCCTCGCAAGGAAGGAAGTGGAGCGTGAGTTCCAGCGCTATTCAGATGAGGTCGAGGTTGATTTCCCTTCTGACTTCGGCTGCGTCGTCAAGGTGCCTGAGTATTGCATCGCTGCTATCATCGGAAAGCAGGGCTCTAACATAGAGAAGCTCGAGAAGAAGCTCGGCGTGCACATCGACGTCCAGCCTTTGGGCGGTGACTCCGGCTCTGCACATGGCGATAAGAGGAAGAAGCTTCCCTCAGGAGATCCTGTCCCTTACGAGATCAACATGAAGAAGAACAATATTGAGCTTTACGTGGACTCGCGTTTTGTCGAGCGCGAGCTTCAGGTGTACATAGGCGATGATTTCATCGCAGAGCTCCACGTGGGCAAGAAGAGCATGGTGAATATACGCAGGGACAACAACATCGGCAAGGCCATCCTCAACGCGATGAGCCGCCATGAGACGCTGAAGATATTCGCCTGAGGCAGCCTTATTGAAAAGGTAGACAGCATCCTTTGGCGAGCCCATTCGAGGATTACAGAGCGTCCGTTGTTGGGGGTTGGCCCCTACGGGGGAACAGGACCTTCGACAACAACAACGCTGGGCGAGCCCTGATGCTGTCCGAGCCGGAGGCGAGCTTTTCAATAAGGCTATTAAGGCCAAAATTTTATAAACCCGTCAGACAAACATGATCAAGGTGAGTTAAATGCTGGATATCAGATTCATACGCGAGAACCCGCAGGTAGTCAAGGATAACCTGCGCAAGAAGTTCCAGGAAGACAAGCTCAATCTAGTTGATCAGCTTCTGAAGAAAGATGAGGATTACCGCAAGCTGTTGCAGAAGGCTGAAGAGCTCAGGCATGAGCGCAACACCCTCACGCAGAAGATAAATGAGACCAAGAAGAAGGGAGGGGACATCGCGTCCATAGTAAAGAAGGCCAAGGATATCCCTGGCATGATACAGGAGATCGAGACGAAGACAGACGCATTGAAGATTGAGGTTCTCGATTTACAGAAGCGGATACCTAACATCATCCACGAGTCAGTCCCTATAGGCAGGAATGATAAGGAGAATGTCGAGCGTGCGAAGTTCGGTAAGCCGAGGAAGTTTGATTTCGAGGTCAAGAACCACGCAGAGCTCTGTGAGGCTCTGGGTATCGCGGATTTCGACGCTGCTGCGAGGGTCTCTGGCAACGGCTTCTATTACATGATGGGCGACCTTGCTCTGCTGAGCCAGGCGATGATGCAGTTCGCCATCCAATTCATGGTCAAGAGGGGATTCACTTATGTCGAGCCTCCGTTGATGATACGCCACAAGATAGTCGATGGTGTCGTCGACATGAATTTCTTCAAGGACATGGTCTACAAGATAGAAGGTGAAGACCTGTACCTGATAGCGACTTCCGAGCATCCTCTCATAGGCATGTTTGTCGACCAGGTGGTGGAGGAGAAGAGGCTGCCGATACTCTATTGTGGTTTCTCGCCTTGTTTCAGGAAGGAGATAGGCGCCCACGGCATAGACGAGAAGGGACTTTACCGGAGGCACCAGTTCAATAAAGTAGAACAGGTCGTCATATGCAAGCCCGGCGAATCTATGATGTTCTATGACAGGATACTTAAGAATTCCATCGACCTATTCAAGGAGCTTGGCCTTCCTACGAGGGTGTTCGAGTCTTGTTCAGGCGACCTTGGGGACCTTAAGCATAAGGGTGCTGATCTTGAGGTCTGGAGTCCTAGGAAAGAGGGATATTTTGAGGCGTGTTCTGCCTCGAACCTGACTGACTGCCAGGCAAGGCGGCTCAACATCAAGGTGGACAATGGCCAGGAGAGGTATTTCCCGCACACGCTTAACAATACGGTCATCACGACGTCAAGGGCTCTTGTCGCGATACTAGAGAACTATCAGAATAAGGACGGTTCCATAGACATACCTAAGGCGCTTCAGCCTTACATGATGGGCATAAAGAAGATTTCCGCAAAGTCTGTTGAGAAGAAAAAAGAGGTGCAGAAGGATGAAGGGGTCAAGAAGCGAGTCTCAAAGAAGTGAGGTCAGGCAGCACAAGGACCTTGTCGATAAGTTCCGTCAGCTTAAGGATCACCATAAGTTCATATTCACGCTTCTCGTGAGCATAGGCATCGTCGCTTTCTGGCGAGGCGCCTGGCTAATCATGGACCTCGCTTTCTTCCCGCATAATGAGTGGATCAGTGGCATCTTTTCTATCCTGCTAGGCCTTACAGTGCTTGCTGCCAGCGGCATGATGTTGCGGGTGCTCACCTCATGAGCGACAAGAGCATACCTGGCGCTGTCTTTCTCATCATCGGCGCGGGCATGGTGCTCATGTCTGCGTTCATCGACGTGAACAAGCTTTCCTTCTTCATCTTTGTCGGCGCGGTTTTCGTCGTCATCGGTTTCTTCAAGATATTGTTGAAGCTGAAGAAAGAGGCTCCTCGTGCGCATCACCATCCGGCCAATCCCAACGCTGCACAGGGCCAGCATCACCCTGCTCAGCAGCACACTCAGCATCCCCAGCACGCTGCTGCGCACCACGCTGCTCACCCTCAGCATGCACAACATCAGCAGCATGCTCAGCACGAAGTGCATCACAACCCGGTCATACGCTGCGCATCATGTGGTGTGAAGCTTCATCCGCTGTTCCAGTTCTGCCCCAACTGCGGCCAGAAGCTGAAGTGATTTAGAAAGTTCTTACAGCAGCACCACCGCTAATAATAAGAGCAAAGTCACGGCCGTCGTTGCCTGATTAGCCAGCTATTGCAACGAGATTAGTCATAGAAATAATAGGATTCCATTTAAAACCCTTCAGGTTTTTAATGTGCTCAGGAATCTTTGATTCCTGACATTACAGACTAACTTCGTAAACCAGAATTAGGCGGGCGTGGCAACGACGAGAGCTTGCTAGGCATTTGAAATGCAAAGCATTTCTAATGTGCTCAGAAACCAACAGGTTTCTGACATGAGCGAAGTAGGCCGTGACTTTGCGGCCTAGGCCTCGGTTTTGCGACCCGAGCCTCGCGTGCCACTGCCTTCCGAAAGTTCTATAAACCACCTTCTTTTCCGGTTTTCCATGGACCGCTCTACAAATGTCCACGAGCTGAAGCAGCTTGTCAAGGATTTCTGCGAGGCTAGGGACTGGGACCAGTACCATGGTGCTAAAGAGCTCGCCATAGGAGTATCTACAGAGGCTTCAGAGCTTCTCGCCCACTTCCGTTTCAAGTCAGAGAAGGAGATTGAGGAATTCTTCAAGGACCCGAAGAAGCGTGGTGAGATTTCGGAAGAGGCTGCTGATGTGCTATACTTTCTCCTAAGGCTCGCGCAGCGTTATGACATCGACCTTGCCTCTGAGCTGAAGAGGAAGATAGAGAAGAACGAGAAGCGTTATCCTGTGGAGAAGTCCAAGGGTAGCAACAAGAAATACACCGAACTCTAGCCTTATAACGGATAAAATCCGGTTTTTCTTAGGTAAAGTTTTAAAATGACGGTCATTTATTCAGTCTGAGACAATGGAACTGAGATTTTCAGACAAGGGCATTGAATTTGAAAAGACGCTTAACTCTCTTGATAAGTTTGTTGTAGGATTCACAGAAATCCTGAATAAGTTAAGCATAAAGTATGTGATTGTTTCTGGTTATGTTTCTATCATCTTCGGCCGTAACAGGAGTTCGGAAGATGTTGACATGATTCTTGAAAAACTTGATTTTGAGCGTTTTTGTGAGCTGTGGCGCACACTGGCAGGAGAGTTTGAATGTATCATCACAGAAGATGCTCGTGAGGCTTACGAGGAATATCTTTTGACAGGTCATGCGATACGTTTCTCGATCAAGAGGGAGTTCATTCCGAACATGGAATTGAAGTTTCCCAAGACAGCTCTCGATCATTGGTCGCTTGCCAACAGGATTAGGGTCGTGATGAACAAGAACGAGCTTTTCATATCGCCGCTGGAGCTTCAGATCTGCTTCAAGCTGTTTTTGGGAAGTGAGAAAGATATAGAGGACGCAAGATACCTTTACGATATATTTAAGGACAGGTTGGATAAGGGTTTATTGAAGGATTTCAGCCGAAACCTTAAAATAGATGATTTGCGTCATAAGTATCTAAGATGAAATCGCCAAAGATTGATCTGAAAGAGCTGAACAGGCAGAAAGAGGAGAACTTCAAAGAGCGTCTTGAATTCATCGATAAGTATGCTGCTTGGCTCAAGAAGACGCCGAACAAGAAGTGGAGTTCTCAGCAGAAGAAGATTATTGATGTCTGAGCCTTGTTTTTAACCCTCTTTCCGTAACCTTTTTAAAACCCTCTTCCTTCCATCCAGGTATGACCTTGTTCAAGGACATGTTAAAGGGGGATGAGTCCTTATTCAGGAACGAGATGGCATTGGATTTCGAGTTCCTGCCGAAGCTCTTGCCTTACCGTGAGGCAGAACAGCGCCATTTCGCTACTTGCATCGCTCCTCTTCTTCAAAACCGCAACGGCCGTAACCTGTTTGTGCATGGCGCGCCTGGCATAGGCAAGACTGCTGCGATGCGTTTCGTATTCAGAGACTTGGAGCACGAGACTGATGAGGTCGTCCCTATCTATGTGAATTGCTGGCAGAAGAACACGAGCTTCAAGATACTCATCGACATCTGTGACCAGCTGGGCTACAAGCTGACGCATAACAAGCGCACAGAGGAATTGTTCGAGGTCGTCAAGCAGATACTTAACAAGAAGTCTGCTGTCTTTGCTTTCGATGAGATCGACAAGATAGAGGACATTGATTTCCTATACTCCATACTTGAGGAGGTGTTCAAGAAATCCGTTTTCATGATAACGAACCACCGGGACTGGCTCCTTGAGCTGGACCAGCGCATAAAATCCCGTCTCCTTCCAGAGGTTCTGGAGTTCCGCAAGTACAGCATCGCCGAGACAAAAGGGATATTGAAGGAGCGTGCTGATTTCGCTTTCGTGCCTGGCTGCTGGGACGACGCTGCTTTTGATGCAGTCACAGCAAAGACGTTCGAGCTTGAGGACATACGCTCGGGACTTTACCTGCTGCGCGAGTCAGGGATGATCGCGGAGTCGAAGTCGTCGAGGAAGATTGCGATCGACCACGTGAAGCAGGCAATCGCGAAGATGGATGAGTTCTCTGTGAAGCCCAAGGATGACTTGGATGAGGATGCGAATTTCATACTTGAGCTTGTGAAGAAGAACTCTGGGAAGAAGATTGGGGATATATTCAAGCTGTACCAGGAGGCTGGCGGCTCATCAGTATACAAGACGTTCCAGAGGAAGATCCGCAGGCTCGCCGACGGAAAGTTCCTGGGTATCCAGCTCATCAAGGGCGGGTCGGAAGGCTCTACATCAATAATAACGTTCAATTCTACAAAGAAGCTTACAGAGTTTTGAAGATGAAATACCTAAAAGGCAAGCCGGCAGAGGAAGCAGAGCATTTCTGCAACCGTGCTGCTGAGCTCGCTGCGAATTCTAAGTGCTCGAAGGCGCAGCATGGTGCAGTGATAGTGAAGGATAGCATGATAATCGGCGAGGGATGGAACACTCCTGTGCCTGATGGAAGGTGCAATCCTTGTCTAAGGACTTGCATCGAGGACAACAGCCGTGTCGAGCTTTGCAATGCAGTTTATGCGCAGCATAATGCGATAATGGATGCTTTGAAGCGCGGTCACGAATTGAAGGGCACGAGGATGTATCACGCGAAGCTGAAGAACGGCCAGATTGTCAGGAATGACGAGCCTCACTTCACTCCCTGCAGCAGGCTGATACAGCATGTCGGAGTAGGTGATTTTGTCCTGCTGAATGAGAAAGGCTATTGCTTGTATACTTCTGATGAGTATAACCGCCTCTCGTATGAATTCCACGAGAAGGAAGAGTGACTAAAGAGTTCTATCAGTTACCTGTCGTAAGCTTTCCGTAAGTCTACTGTCTTCCAGCTTCTCTAGGCCTTGTTTTTGCCTATTCTGCATCATCCCATCCCACTGGACACTGGACATGCGTCCGGATGAGCTATTTAAACAGTTCTGCCAATATTACTTTCAACAGGCAGGCGGTTACCCCCTAGCCGTTGTGCCTGTCAATATGATTATGGAGGTGTTTACTATGATGGCAGCGCAATTCAACCCTGACCCTTCCGACCTTACCCAAGGCACGATCAAGGACCTGTTTTACAGGCAGGTCCGCAACATGACTGTCAAGCCTACGCGGCAGCAGAAGATGCGCAGCTTTGACTTTCAGTTCAGCGATGGTTGGTTTTGATATTTGCATTAGCTGCTCCACCGCCAATTTGCGTAGCGCCGAACCACAAGACCCTTGCACAGACAAGGGGGATGCCTCCGACCAGGGGGAGCGAGGTACCAGAAATCCGAAGGATTTCTCAGTACCCCCTACGGGGAATGTCTGTTTCAACAAAACTGACGAGGCGCGGAGCCTGGCGTGGAGCTGCTAGAAGCGATTATGGAGGTGACTTAGATGACGAAGTATTTCAAGAAAGTTAGGAACCACGAGAACATGGACTTCATGCGTGAGCTTGAGAAGGAGCTCATAAAGGAGCGTGATGGTGATGTCTTCACTCTCACAGGCATAGAGCGTGGTCATGATGGTGAAATCACAGAGGAAGAGCTTGTCGCTCTTATCGAAGCTTGATGTTCTTACTGGCCTCTTTTTTGTCTAACCTACTGGGTCTTTTTCTGCCCCGCGAGGGGCTTTTGACCTTTTGGTTACTTTTAGGGGCATATAGACATAGTGACCATTAGTGACATTTCCTTAAAAAGACTTATAAATTCTGCTTTATTTCATCCCTTGCATGAACATTTTCACAAAGTCAGAGTTTTTAGAGGATGTTGAAGGTTACATAGAGCAGATGATGAACGGTGCGATCTTCATCTACCCGACTGACACTATCTATGGCTTGGGCTGTGATGCGCGGAAGAGCTCGTCTGTGCAGCGGGTCAGGAGTATAAAGAGCAGTTATGGCTCCATGTTCTCTGTCATCGCGCCTTCAAAGGATTGGATACGCAAGAACCTGAAGGTCAAGCCCGAGCATGAGGTCTGGCTCAAAAAGCTTCCCGGCCCTTACACACTCATCTTTGAGATAAAGGACCCTGAGTGTGTGGCGCCTGCGGTTAATCCTGTCAACAAGACGCTTGGTGTGCGCATCCCCGATAACTGGTTCTCAAAGATTGTTGCTCAGGCAGGGTTTCCGATAATAACGACTAGCCTTAACGTGCATGGCCAGGCGCCGATAACGTCTATCAAGGAAGTGCCTATGAACATGCAGCACATGGTCGACTTCGGCATCGATGATGGTGTGATAGAAGGCAACCCTTCCACTCTTGTCGACTTGACGAACAAGTCTCCGAAAGTTACAGAGAGGAAGTGAGATGGCTGAGAAGAAAGTTGATGTTTCTAAAGAGGAGAAGCACGAAGGCTTGAGGATACTTGCTGCCTCTGACATCCACGGCGATACTACTCTTGTGAAGAAGCTTGCTGAGCAGGCAGAGAAGGAGAATGTCGATCTCGTCGTCCTTTGCGGCGACTTGACTATGGGCGAGTCCAGCACCCAGAACCTTATAGGACCTTTTGCAGCCAGACATAAGAAAGTGCTGTTAATACCTGGCAACCACGAGACTGTCGCTACTGCTGATTTTCTCGCAGAGCTTTACGAGCCCGCTGTCAGGAACATCCATGGCTACTCTGTCAGGTACAAAGATGTAGGAATATTCGGCGCTGGCGGAGTCACGAATGTCGGTCCCATGCCTCCCATCGATGAGGGTGAGATGTACGACCTTCTGAAGAAGGGCTTTGATAAGATACGCTACCTGAAGAAGAGGATAATGGTGACGCACATCCATCCTTCCGAGACCAAGATGGAGAAGATGTCTCTGTTCGTCCCTGGCTCTGATGCAGTACGGAAGGCTGTCGAGTCGTTCAAGCCAGACATCCTTCTATGCGGCCACGTCCACGAGGCAGAAGGCTTGGAGGAGAAGATAGGCAAGACGCGTGTCATAAACGTAGGCCGTAAGGGCAAGATAATCAATATTTAAACACAATTTTTATAAATGGCTGATTTTTCTTTCGTCGTGCTCAGCAGGTTTATGATGCCCCATTGAGCCGTGGCGAAATGGGGCTAATTCGCATGCCAGCTGGGCGTTGCAGCTGCGGGGGTGCCGGAGTGGTCAATCACCAGTTATGGTGGACCAAACGGGCTACGTTCAGGGCGTAGTAGCTTAGTGCTTGCAAGGGTTCGAACCCCTTCCCCCGCATTTTTTAAGAAAAAATGCAGTAAAACAATTCGTGGTATCTCGCGTTGCTCGATACCACTCAGATTTAATTACGTCCCATTGAGCGTATGCGAAATGTGTCAGAAACTTTAGTTTCTGAGCATGTTACGAATGCTGCTGCATTCGAAACAGGACTGGGTTACGCGCGCCAGCTGAGCAAGACCGGCTGGTTCCTGAATCCCTTCCCCCGCATCTTTTTACAAAAAAGCTGCACCAAAAAGAGATTAGTATTGAAGGGATTTCGCTTCGCTCAATCCCTTAGACTCCATGATTACAGCGTGCTATCTGGATTAGGTGTGATGATGTACAAGCCTATCGTGAAAAAAACTGAAAGGGTCGAGTATGCGAACAGCCCTGCATGCACTGCTTACGAATATCCATTGGAAGATAAAGATATTAATGTGGCATTCATAGAGATTGATGGCAGGTATCCTGATAAGGGGCGTGTCACCAATGAGGTTGTCAAGGAATTGGTCTTTGTTGTGGGTGGAGAAGGGAAGATAATCATCGGTGAGAAAGAGCTACGATTGAAGGAAGGGGATGCTGTGTTGGTCCTTCCGAAGCAGGAATATTTCTTCGAAGGAAAGTTCAGGCTTGTTGTTTCGTGCGCCCCTGCTTGGTATCCGGAGCAGCACAAGACTGTTGATTCTGTCTAAGGCGCATTCAATGTGGAGATGAATCGCTGACTGTTCTTCTTCCTGGCCAGACTCATAAGTTTTGATTTTCTGCTTCCGGAAAATCATCTTTTCTCGTCGGAAATCTTCCGGTTTTTTCTAGGAAAGATTTATTAAGCAGGGAAACATATTTACACATCATGGAAAACATAGATCGTCTTAAGGAGTTCATGCTGAATCCTGCCGACCCGATAACTGCGGTCTTGGTGCTTTTGGCATGGCTGCTGATGGTCATCTGGATTTTGAGGGGGGTTTCATGAGGCAGAGACTCATTGACTGGCTGATAATCGGGAGTAAGATTGCGGAATGGCTATTTGCGTGCACGGTCATATACTGGTTGGTCCTCAAGCTCACAGGCCACAGCCCTACTATTGAGGAGATTATCCTTATGTTCTGTGGGATGATATTTACGTTGGTCTTGGGCATAGCAGGTATATTGATAAAATTCATGGTCGACGTGAACCGGTTCATGGTCCGTGCTGAAGACCACAGAAGGGAATGTGATAGGCGGTTCTATTCGTTGGCTAAGGATTACAAGCACCACTTCAACGAGTATCACTGAGGGAGACACACTTTCAGTTTTTATCTCTTTTTTATCTGCTTCTTGAACACTACATAAGAATAAACTATGCTCACTATCGCGCTCAGCAGCACAGGCACCAGCACCAGCCAGATTGCGTATCTTGGCAGCAGCATTCCCAGGAGGCATAGTATTCCTGTTATCTTGAACAGCTTTGCTCCTAGCTTGTGTGTCTTGTCCCAGACGATGTCGCTTGACAGTGTCCATGGTGTCTTTATGCCTATGAACCAGTTGCGTTTGGAGTGCTGCATCAGCATGCCCGAATAATAGAACAGCAGCGCGAATACAGGCATCAGCGCGAGTATCATGTTGAACTCGTGGCCGAAGTTCCATATCAGTGTCAGTACATATAGATAGAACAGGAATCCTACCATCAGGAGTATGAACCATTCATAGTATCCCCTGAACTTATCGACGTTTTTCTTCAGCGGGTCTATCTTCGGTATGAATATGAGCAGTAGGAACATCGCCAGTGATATTATCGGCATGAGGAACAGTCCCCAGAACTTTGGTATGTAACCATCCACTTCCCCATATCCGTTCCAGTGCGATGCCATCTCAGTAGGCATGCGCGGGTATAGATATACGGCGATGATGAATGACACAATCAGCAGGATGAGCGTTGCGATGGTTGTCTTGCGCATTATATGATTAGATGCTCCCAGGATATTTAAGTCTATCTTCTTCTCCAGTCTTTTGTCATCTCTCCTGTCAGCAGCTCTCTTGCCATTGCCTGTCTTCTGGGATTTGTCCGGAGTTTCCTGAGCGCTTTTGCCTCTATCTGCCTTATCCTTTCCCTTGTGACGTTGAACACCTCTCCTACCTCTTCCAGCGTCATCTCACTTCCTTCATCAAGGCCGGACCTCATGATCAGTATCTCTCTTTCTTTTGGTGTCAGTATCTCCATCAGCTTGTATGTGCCTATCTTGCGGTCTTTTTCGATCGTTTCCTTCTGTGCGTCGGGTGATCTTGTGTCTGGTATCCTGTCCATCAGCGTCGCCTCTTCATCATCGGAGAGCGGAGTATGGAGTGATATTGTTCTTCTCTCTGCAGTCATCGCTTTTAGCACTTGTTTGGCATCGGTCTCGAGGTGCTCTGCGACCTCTTCGGTTGTCGGCGGTCTTCCTAGCTTGTCCGCCAGGTACCAGGTCATCCTTCTCACTTGGTTTATCCTTTCATGCATGTGCACAGGCACCCTTATTATCCTTGCGTAGTCTGCTATCGCCCTTGACATGGCTTGTTTCACCCACCAAGTGGCGTATGTCGAGAACTTGAATCCTCTCTTGTACTCAAACTTCTCACTGCCTTGACGAGCCCGATGTTGCCCTCTTGTATCAGGTCTTCGAAGCGCATTCCCCGCCCATAGTGCTTCTTTGCCAGTGCTACCACGAGGCGGAGGTTTGAGAGGGTAAGTTGCCTCTTGTCTGCCAGGAAGTCCCTGTACGCTGCGTTGAGCCTTTCCATGTATTCCTGCGGGTCATCGCCCATGGCTCGCATGACTGCGGTGATGGTCCTGTTCTCGCGGGGCTGGTCTTCATCGACCTTGCTCCCTAGTGCGCGTAGCAGGGATAGTATGATGTGCTCTCTTTTATCTGCCCTGAACTTGAGCTTTTGCAGCGTCGTGTGCATCTCTGCAGGGTCTTGTGCATTCGCGAGCTGCTCGAGATAGGAGTTCTCTTTCCCCTCATCTTCCCCTGCGCACTCCTCGAATAGGTCGTAGAGCATGCCGTATCCTTCAAGCATGCTTCTCGCTGCTGTACGGAGGTTCTCCCCGAGCATCGCTGATTCGCAGAGCACCCTGTCGAGGGTAAGTTCATTGGATTCCATGCTGGCCCCGAGCGCTTGTTCGTCCTCTCTTGTGAGGAGTTTGTGCCTGCTCATCTCGTTCAGGTACATCCTTATTACGTCTGGGTGTCTGGTGCTTCGTTCCTCGAATCCTTCCTGCAGCTCTGTTGTCAGCCTCTCGACAGCAGCCTCTGTCTTTGACGTGTCAACGTTCATGAAGTAGCCGAACCAGTTGTTGTTCAGGACGCGTCCCGGCATCGTTTTCATTGTCTCGTCAAGGTCGCGCAGCATCGCTTCGTAGAATCTGAGCAGGTCTTGCTTCTTTATCTTCCTCTTCCTTGTCATCGACTTGTGTCCTGGCACGCTGTTCGTTATGAGCCAGTACTTGTTTATCTCTTCAGGCTGCTCGCTTATTGCGTCCCTTATCCTCTTGAAGAGATTGAGTGTTCCATACAGGGATATCTTTATGGGGTCGTAGTTCAGGTCAGGCACTGTATCTATAGGAAGTATCTTCTCAAGCGTCTTTGGGGATACGTTCAGCTCGAACGCGTCTATTATCTCGTCGAGTCCGAAGAACTGGAAATAGCCTAGTCTTGCCTTCTCTACTGCTGTGCCGAATGCCTCTCCGCCAGGGGTGTCGCTTATCGGGTAGATGACGTTCGGATGTGTCATGCCCACTCTCGTTATGTTCTTGAGGGGTATGCCGTATGCTTCCTCTGCAGCTTCTATCGCTAAGAACCTCTTCCTGAACTCTTCAGGTGTCAGGCGCTGCTCGAGGCCTTTGCTGTCTCTGACGTATATCTCTTGTGCCATCTCTCACCATCTATTTTGGCCTGAGCTGTATCTCAAGTTCGCCCACGAGTGTGCTGTGGTACTCTACAGAGCCTGTCAAAGTGTGCGTCCTCACCCTGCCGGAATATTTCGTGTCTGTGGCTGCGCCAGTCAATGCCGTAACAATGTCCTGCTGGTCCCTGCCTGTCCTGGAGTAAAGCGCTCTTGCTGCTTCCATTGTGTTGTACCATCTCCCTGCTTCGTCAGGTCTTTCACCTGCGACATCAAGTGCTTTTCGCATCGCATCTCCGCCGTCCTCTCCTGCCTCTCTGGCAGACGCGAGTATCGCTCTTGCGCGTCTAGGCAGCAGCAGCGGGACATATTGCCCTCTCAGCAGTGTTGTCCTGTATTGCACCCATGTCTTGTTAGGGACTCTCAGGATCGCGGTCTTGTCATCTTCAGGTATATCTCTTCTTCTGTTGCTCAGCACTGCCGATACTGGTGTTGTGTATGCGCCACCTATTATGTTTTTTATCTGGCCAATGCTGTAGTAGGTGTCTTGCTGCAGTGGCTCTGGCTTGTCTCCTGTGAATATCTTCGCCACTCCAGCTTCTCCTTGTTTTGCTTCACTCTTAGTCAATTTGCCGTCGAGCGTCCTTTGGAGTTCTGCTGGCAACAGCGTCTTTATGCAGTCTGCCTTCACTGCTGTTATGTTGTACGGCCCGCCGACCAGGAACCTTGACAGTATCTTGAGCGCTTGTGCCTCCTCGAGCTCCTGCACATTCTCTTGCAGCCACGTGAACACTTGTCCTTCATCGACGCTGAGGAAGCGCGCTATCTGCAGCGGAGTATAGTGGATGTTGGGGTACATCCATGCTGATTCTGCTGTTATGCAGAGCAGCGCTGCGTCCTGCGTAGCGACGAATGTCTGTCCTGCCATAGGCATTGCGGGGATTGGTGTCGGTGCTGCTGGAGAGGTTACAGCGACGATTGCCTCGAGCCTCGGCGCAGGTGGCGGGAGAGGTGTTGCAGCGACGGTTTTGTCAATCGGCGCAGGTTTTGTCGGCTTTTCTTTCCTTGCTGGATGTTTTGGTGGCTGCCGTGTGGGTTTCGCTGCCTCTTGCTCAGTCGCTTTCTGTCTTTCTCCGTATTTCCTTATCCTTTCCCTGACTGTTTCGAGGTAGCTGCCTCTTATCTCCCAGATGAATCCTTGTGCGCATGCTCTTCCTCGTCTGGCGTCTCCTGCTTCCAGAAGTTCTTTCTCGTATTTTCTGAGTCTCTGCCTGATTCCGTCTCTTGTCATTCCCAGTATCTTTGCTGCTTCGGCCGGCGTGTAGTATCTTTCAAGGTCTATCTCGTGGTCTGTGGTCGGTTGTTCTATTGGTGCTTCTGTTTCCCGAGCAGTCTCTTTTGCATTCCACCGGTATCTCTTTGTCTCTCTTTCTTCCCTGTCCTTCAGCAGGCTGTCGATGTATTCCTTGCTCACTTCCCAGAGGAATCCTTGTGCGCATGCCCTTCCGCGACGTATGATCCCTTTCTTCGCAAGGGCATTTTCGTATCTTCTTAAGCCGTCTGTCAGCCCCCCAGGTGTAATCCCAAGTATCTTCGCTGCTTCATCGGATGTGTAGTATTTTTTTGAGTCTGTGCTGGCTTGCTGTCCTGGTCTTTCCTGTCCTGCTCTTGCCTCGCCCTCAGCGGTTTCCGTAGCTGTCTCCACTATTGTCTCCAGCCTTATCCTGTCAGGGTCTGCAAGTATCTTCGGCAGCGCATCACCTCTTATGCATGATGTGTTGTGTCCGTCTATGGTATCGTAGCTGATCGCTCTCTTTCTCTTTAGAGCAGCCTCGTACCTGCGCACCCTTAGTCTTACAGCTTCAGATGTTACTCCGAGCAGTGTTCCGGTCTCTTTTAGTGAGTAGAATCTCTCAGGGTCTACGCTGACCTGTCCTGCTGCTGTTGCGGGACTTTCTTCTGTTGCTTGTTCTTCTTTTCCTAAATCCCATCTGTACCTCTTGGTCCCTCTGTCTTGTCTCTGCTTTAGCAGCTCTTCGACGTAGCCTTTCCTGACCTCCCATGTCTGGCCTCGTGCCATTGCTTTTCCTCGACGGACGGCTCCTTTCGGAGCGAGGTGTTCAGCGTGTCTCCTGAGACCGTCCATCAGGCCCCCTTCGCCTATCCCGAGTATCTTCGCGGCCTCTTGCATCGTGTAGTATGTCTCGTGGTCTGTCTCGTCTACGCCCCACCTGTATGTCTTTGATTTTCTTTCTGCCTTGTCTCTTATGAGCCCTTCGACATGTGCTCTTGTCACCCTGAGATGCTGCGGGCCTGCTTTTCCTGTCGAGTATAATGCGCCGCTCTTTGTGAGGTCTTTCTTATGCAGCTTCAGGGCACTCCACAGGGCGCTCTCGACGATGCCGAGACTTGCCGCAGCTTCGGTGATCGTGTAGTCCTGTCCAGTGCCCTCTTCAGCAGGCACAGCAGTATCTGCTGCAGTAGCTGCAATCTCTTCGAGAGTGAAGTTTCCTTTCAGGTCTGCAGGGAGCATCTTGATTACATATTTTCCCCGGATCTCGAATGCTCTTCCTCTTGCTCCGCGTAAGTGCCTTCTCGCCTCTGACCTTTCTTCTGCTGTGAGGTTGTTCTGGTACCATTTGTTGACTGTCCGCGCATTTGCGTCGAGCATCTTTCCTAACTCGCCCGCCGTGTAGTATTGTCCGGGGTCTATCTTGATATGCCTGCTTGTCCCGTCCGTGCTGCTTGTCTGTGGCGCTGTCTCTTCATACGTTCCATCTCCTACTCCCTCACCACCTCTTGCGGATAGGATGTCTTGGATGTAGCTGCCTCTTATCTCCCAGAGGAATCCTCCTGTGTATGCTTCAATTCTCCTGATGTCTCCTGATTTGGAGAGCTCTTTCTCGTGTCTTCTGATCCTTTGCGTTACTCCCTGCCTGGTTATTCCCAGCATCTCTGCAGCTTGTGGCGCCGTGTAGAATCTCTGAGGGTCTATGCATTCAGTATGTTCTCTTGGGCTTGCCGCTCTTTCTTCAGCCACTTCTTCTGTTATGTCAGCCCGTCTTCCGGCTACGTTGAGCATCCCTTTGAACCAGTCTAGTATGCTGCCCACTCTGTTGATGGCTGTTTCCATCGCCTCTTTCCGTCGCCTGTCCTTGAACCTGTTTGGCGATGCCTGCTCGAGCTTGTCGTAGAACTGCCGGTATTCTCTCTGTCTTGCTGTGAGTTCGTGCACTATCTTCTGGCAGTCGTCTGCCACGTAATCGCTGAGGTCCCTGAATAGGCTGCGGGCATATTCTTTCTCCTCTTCTGGGCGTTCGCCCATTCCGTCTCCAAGCGCTGCGCCGAATATTCCCCTGAGCGCGTCTGCGAATGGCTGGTAGTCTGTTGTGGGATTGACTTTGGCTTTGGCTCTTGCCAGTTCCATGCGTACTATCGGGTCCTGGCCTTTTTCTTTCAGCGCGTCTTTCGCTGCCTGTAGTGCTGAGAAGTATATTCTTTCTTTTGATTCCTGGATTACCTTCCTGACTTGCGGAGAATTCACCGGTGAGCCGAGTATGCGCTCAAGGCCTGCTACGACGATGTCTGTTCTGCTCTCAACCCCCATCTTTCTGCCTCACTTACGCTTCCCACCTCGTTCAGCTCTTCTGGGGTTTTTCCGCTGTTTATATTGGTTTTGCTCTATTTAAATCCGCGAATTTACGTGTCCCTGCGTGGTTACAAATATAAGATTGCAGCACAAAAAATAAATACTCCAGCTTATCCTCTCGCGTATTCATAATTACAAAGAGAGTTGAGGTGTGAAAATGAGGAAGCTTGCTTTGTTTGGTATTCTTTTCGTTGTTGCTCTGCTTGTCTTCAGCATCGGCTGCGGCAAGGAAGAGACCGGTAAGAAGATGACTTCTAGGCCTGTGGCTGCGAAGCCTGCTGGCCAGGCTTCTGAGCCTATCGAGGCTCCTGCTGAGACTCCTTCAGAGCCTTCTGCCCCTGTAGAGACCCGCTCTGTTGTTGCTGCTGGTTCTGCTGATTGCGAGCAGATCAGTTCTGTAGGGCTGGGCGAGATGCTCGGCGGCACCTGGACTAAGACATCTGATTGTCCTCAGCGTCCTGCCATGCCGAAAGGAGTCAGCGTCTGCCAATGCTCTTATGACGGCCCGAAGCAGATCTACGTAAATGTCGAGACCCAGCTTTACTCCGAAACGTCAGAGGCTGCCAGGGTCTATGACATGTACTGCAAAGGAGCTAGTGTCGCGAACGTGACTGCTGACAAGGCCTG
>JAGVOD010000055.1 GCA_020052935.1 archaeon
GATCAAGCAAAACAATACAGATTATCTACGTTTATCAACGACTAGAAAGTTATCATACCACCAGTCTATAGCGAAGCGATGACTGGTGGTTCTTGATTTCGTCAAGGGAGTATTCCCTTACATACCTGACGCTGAGGTGGAGTTCGTCGAGACGCCAGAGCAGGTGATAGAGAAAGCTTTGGGTGGCGGATACACGGTGATAGTCACTGACCTGGACTACACTCCGCGGGGGCGCGAAGGGTTCAAGGTACTAGAAGCGCTCAAGGACGTAGATGCAAGGAAGGTGCTCTACACAGGAGCTGCGCAAGAGCCTGGCGTAAAGGAGAGGGCGAAGGAGCTCGGCGCAGAAGTGCTTGACAAGGACGAGATAGGAGCGCTGGTCGGACAGGTCGTGAGCAAGGCGCCGCTGAAGGAAGGCGGCAAGGTGCTGCTGTACGCGCCGCAAGAAGAACCTATGCACAAGGCATTCGAGATGGTGATGGAAACTTTCTACCCTGACGGAAGCGTGAAGGTATGCACTGATCTCAAGGCAGATCTCGCCACAGGAGAGTACGGCTTGGTGATAGACGCAACGCCAATCATGTATGCTGGACACAAGGCAGCGCACGGAGTGGTAGCTCACGACCTGAAGTACATAAAGCTGGCTGAAGTGCCGAGAGTCGTCGTGATAAATGACATCTGCACAGTGATACCAGACATAGTGGAGCATGTCGCAAGATTCTATCAGAAAACAGGCAAGGGAGATGAGTAAAATGGCAGAACAAGAAAAACAAGAAGACAAACAAGCGGAGAAACAACCAGAAAAACAACCGGATCTGGAGAAGAAGCTCATCGTGGCTATCTTCACGCCGTACCTTTATGAGGATATGCGCAAGGCAGGATATAGTGAGCAATACATCAGGGAGCAGGTTGAGAAGTATGGCCAAGACCATGATAACCTGCAGGGTGTAAAGACAGTCAAGACTCAGAGCGGAAGGCTCGTGAAGCTGGACACCCCTGATGACCACGAGTCAAAAGGGCCTGATGATGTCCTGATGGCCATACACGGCTCGACCGAATCTGCTGAGAGGATGATCCTGGCCCACAAAGGCACGGGCCTAATCGTTGCGAGGTACAGCATCTTCTACGGCGGACCGAGCGGATATACTGGAAGAACTCCTGAGGAAGGAGGCTATGCGCTTGACATACCTAAGAAGGTAGAGACAGCAAGGGCACTCATAACAGATGATGCAGTGATTGACGCTCTCGTAGCCAGGGAGGCAGGCAAGATAAGGGATGCTATTGATGGGATGAACAAGAGGCTTAATGTGCCTGTTCTCGTCACGCCATATCTTGAGAAGGCGCTCGCCAGGGGAGTTCCTCAGGACGAGGATGCTACGCGAGCAACGACGCTTGGCAGGAAGTATGACCCTGTCAAGTGTGCTGGCTGCCTTGTCGAACCGCTGTGCAGAGTATGAGCAAGCTTGAAGAGACGCTCGGGCAGTCGTGATCAATCTTTTTTTCTTTTATTAACTTAAAGAACAACGAGAAGCATTGCGTTCTATTGAGCGAAGCGAAATAGAACTCGATTCGGGTGCCAGCTGACCGTGACAGCTGAGGGAATGAATCACCTCTTTTAGCGCTGCAATAATGATACGACGAGAAATTAATAAGCATTTGTCTTTTCAGTCGTGTATTTCTCGAAGTATATTCTGCAGATTGGAAAACAGCTTTTAACATTATTTAAACGAAGCAGTGTAGTTCTTTATATGTGACTAACATAAATCGTGAAGAAATCGGAAATGTTTAAATAAACCAGACTTATATCATCAGCATAAGTGAGTTGGGGGTCTGGGAAATGTCGTATAGGTTCCATAAGGCATCGTACAATCTTGGAGACCGCGAACTGACTCCAGAGGAAAGAGTCGTCGTCGGCACGAGGCCTGAGATAAAGGAAGCGCGAAGGGTCGCGAAGCACCTCGGCCTGCACCCCTACCATCCAGAGCACATCATAAGGCACACAGACTGGCAGGACGGAGAATACCTGCCCACATTCTTGACAGCAAAATGCCTCAAAGACCCTGACTTCGCAAGGTTCAAGCCGAACTATTTCGACGCACAGGGAAAACCGCAGTGGGGATTCGGCCTAAGAGGTAAAGTGGTCTACATAGTGCACACGTTCAGCAGCAACTACGACCCGCAGTCGCTAGACATGCGGGTATTCGAGATAGCAGACACCGCAAAGTACAACGGAGCAGAAGCAGTAGTGCTGCTTGCATACACGCTCGACCACAGCGCGCAGGAAAGAGGCGTGCACGATATAGAGCACGAGAGGATGCGGACAGACGCGGCCAGGGAGAAGGCCGACGGCCAGGCGCCCATATCAAGGACTATGCTCAAGCTATGTACGACCTCAGGCATAGACGCAATCGTCGTGCCTGACAACCACTGCCCTGACGACACGAGGGCATTGTGCGCAGAAGTCAATAATGAGTATGCGCCGATGAGCGAGCATGCGAAAGAGCTCGGCCTCGCGATGAGATACAGGACAGATTTTGTCCATATAGACCTGGCACCTATGCTGGGAGCATTCATAGCAAGATACGGCGCATCATACCTCGGATTCGACATCTCTGACGGCGGAAAGAACGTGATGTTCATGTCACCAGACCTCGGAGCCGCGCCAAGGGTGAAGGCGATAAGGGCCAGGTCAGGACTCGTGAACTCTGCATTCGCAGTCATGAGCAAGACAAAAGACGTCCACGGTAACATAGAGACGCTGCGGCTTGTCGAGACAGAGAACCTGCCTGGCAACGACATCGAAGGAAAGTGCGTGTTCATACCAGACGATGCCATAAGGAGCGGCGGCACGATGAAAGCCAACACTGCTATCTTGCGTGGCAAGTCAGACGACGGCAAGACAGTCAGGGACGAGAGCCTTAAAGGCACGCCTGCGAAGGTAGTAGTGTATGCCACAAGAACAAACTTCGCAGGAATATCGAGAGATATGCTGGCGGCAGACGTCATAGACTACATAGTCATAACCAACTCAGACCCGCGCGGCCTGAGAGACCTGGGAAAGCTCGACCAGAAGACATTCCAGATATGGATAAACTTTCTCATGGCAGACGCGGCAAGATGCGTCGAGAGAGGAGACGATCCCAACAAAGTCCTGACTCCAGAATACATGGAAGAAGAAGACCTCATAAAGATAGAGGTGCCGCATGGCAACAACATCCTGAAAGACCGAACGAACGGAAGACACGGGATATTCTGAACAGAGAAGAAGACATAAAAGATTAAAAGATTTCTGTGCTTGTCTCAATGCTTGAAGCTCCTCTGACCTGTGAATGTCATCGTCACTTTCGGGTCAGCCTCGTTGCACGCGACGATGGACTCAAAGTCCCTGTCAGAGCCGCCTGGCTGGATTATCGCAGTCACCCCTGCTTCTATGCACGCGTCCACTCCGTCACGGAACGGGAAGAAGGCGTCGCTCACAGCGACAGAGCCCTTCAGCCCTCCCTGCGCGTACTCGGTCTCCTTGTCAAACGCCAGCTTGAGCTCCAGGAGCGCTTCCCTCTCAGCTTCTGTCCCTGCTGCTTTCAGTTTTTCCTCCAGAGCTGCGAAAGGGAACCCGGTCCCCCTGAAGCAGAGTGCGTCACGATACTTCTCATGCGCCTTGAACACCGCAATCTTAGCGACGCCGACACGATCCTGCTCGCCAGTGCCTATAGCGACAGTGGTGCGGTCCTTCACAAAGATGACTGAGTTTGACGAGACTCCTGCCTCGACAAACCAGCCAAAGCGCATGTCAGCGAGCTCGCCCGCGGTAGGCTCACGCGCTATCCTGCAATCTGTCCCCTTGTAGCTCGCCTCTGCAGGCATCCACGCATCAGGGTTCCTCGCCAGCTCCGGAACGAACGCAGTCTGGAGTATCAGCCCTCCGTCGATAAGCGACTTGAAGTCCACATACTGCTGGCCGACGAACTGCTCGAGCCTCGAGATGTTGCCGATGCGCATGACTCGCAGGTTCTTCTTTTTCGCAAAAATATCAAGAGTGCCTTCCTCGAACTCCGGCGCGACGACAACCTCTGCATAGTGTCCTGCTATCGCTTCTGCAGTCGCTTTGTCAATCGGCCGATTCAAAACTACTGCGCCGCCGAATGCTGCAATCCTGTCGGCCATGTCTGCCGCAAGGTAAGCATCAACGAGCGCGTCCCTCTGGGCGACACCTGACGGATTGTTGTGTTTCATAATCGCGCAGGTGGGTGTGCCATGCAGATAGCGCAGGATACTGAGCGCGTTGTCGACGTCAGTCAGGTTTATCTTCCCAGGATGCTTGCCTGACTGCTCCATCTCAGGGTCTGAGACCAAGGTCATCCCTGGCAATATTGTCTGGACATCTCCGAGGACCAGATTGCCGTTGGCCAGGCGATACATCGCAGCCTGCTGGCCAGGGTTCTCGCCGTAGCGGAGGCCTCTCGTCTCACCGCCGATATCCCACGTCACTTTCCGGTAGACTAGCTCCTGAGTTCCGCTTCTCGTATCAAAGCATATCCGCACTGTGGGCGGGAAATTGTCTGCTTCGATTGTCCTGTAGATAGATTTTAGGTCTTTTGCTTCGGGCATTATTCCTCACCTCAGTTTTCTGCCTTTCTGTGTACTGTGTCATAGCAGCCCAATACCTGTTCGGGTGTCACGTTCGCGAAATGGTCTGCTATCGCGCGATCATATCTCGCGACATGGTCAAACGCCTTCTTCATGCAGCGAAGCCTGAACGCGAGGGTCATTGTGCCCTCATTCTGGCGGAGCTCGTCCAGCAGGACAAAATAATCAGCCGGGTCGACGATCGAAGCGCATCTCAGGAAATTCTTGCCTGCTTCGCGCAGCATATTCGGGCCGCCGATGTCTATGTTCCCTCTCGCCATCTCAGGAGTCACGTCGGGCTTTGCCACAACTTCTGCGAAAGGATAAAGGTTGCAGATGACGACATCTATCGGCGGAACGCCTGCAGTCCTCAGGTCGTTCTGGTGCGCAGCACAGTACGTTTCTGCAAGCAATGCGAGCGACTTCTCACGCGAGAGCGTCTTGACAAGGCCTCCTTCTGTCTCGGGATTGCGTGTGAACTTTTCGATAGGCGTCACATACTTCTCAGCATCCTCTCCGAGGATCTTCTGCAGTGCGCTGTATGTTCCGCCGGTGGAAATTATCTTCACTCCAGGGCATCTGGCTAACAGGCCGGGTACGAGAATCTCAAGCCCTGACTTGTCGAATACGCTAGCAAGCACGTGTTTCACATGGACGAGCTCGTCTATCTCACTGACTCCTCTTATTGCCATCTTCTTTACCTCCTTATTCATCGATAAAAATCCTTCAATGTTTTCCTCAATATAACATCTTCCCTGTGCGTGCCTACACCTATGTAGTCGACAGGCTTGCGCAGCCTCTGCTCCAGGAACATTACAAACTGCTTCGCTCCTGCAGGAAGATCATCATACTTCCTGCAGCTACTGATATCCTCGTCAAAACCGTCAAGATACTTAAAGACTGGCTTTGCAGCATACAGCTGTTTCCAGTCTGCAGGGAACACACCTATCGTGGTTTTATGATTTCCTGACGGAACCTCATAAGCTACGCAGACAGGCAGAGGCCGCACCCCCCTAAGACAGTCGAGCTTCGTGATGGCCAATGAGCCAGGATTGTTTATCCTCGCAGCGTGCGCCCAGGCGACGATATCAGGCACTGCCTGGCGTCTCGGCCTTCCTGTTGAAGCACCGTACTCCTGCGCCACGACTGTGATGTACTTGCCGAGGATATGCATGAATTCCTTCTCAGGTTCAGGGCCCAGCGCTGACAACACTCTCTCATCAACAAGGCTGCTGTCCCGTGTCTTGAGATATTCATGGACTCTCCTTGAGCTCTCAAAGACAAGACGCTCTCTTTCGTCAAGCCTGAACTCGGGAGCGAATCTCTTCCTGATGCGTCCTGCTTCGATAGGGGTTGTATTCTCAAGATATTCGAGCTGCCCCCTGCTGATCTCTGCCTTTGCGCAGATAAAATCAAGCACCTCCTCATTCAGGCGAGTATAGTCGACTATCTCTGCCACCTGCGGTCCCGCACCAACTCTCGTCGGGTTCGCCTTCAATATCATAGTCACATGCGCAGGCCTAAGCCCTACACCGAGACCTGCGAGCATATCAGGAGCAGTAGTCCCCATCGACGTAGAGAAAGGAACAGTACCCAGTATCCAGTCGAGGAGCCCGCCCTGATGGCCGCCTACATATACATTCATATCTTCGTCTAGCAGGTCAGTGAGAAGAAAAGAAGTGTTGGTCACGCAGCCCATTATAGGCCTTGTGACTTCGATGACTCTTTTAGCCATATCCTCAGGGTTGAACCTGTCCTCGAGGCCGCGGTGCTCAATCTGCCTCTTGATGACATCCTGCGTCATCTGCCTGTCAGATAGATGCCAGAAACGCAATCCTATCTTGAACCCCCTATCTTCAGTGGCGGGTGAGATGCCTCTCTTTGTCGAGCCGACACCCTTGCCTGACGTCTCCCTTTGGATATCCCTGTAGACATGGCTGGGCAGCAGTATCTCTGCACGGTCGGATATCCGCAGTTTATTCAGTATGTTCTGGTCGAGGCTTCCATCGGCATTGCGGAACTCGTCCTGTAATATTTCAGGATCGACAAGGCACTGGTTTCCGATCACGCCGTACCGGACGCGGTCATTCTCCATCCCTATTGGAAGATTATGCCTGGTCTTACCGGAATGCTCCTTCTGGCCAGAGTTAGGTCCCCCGCCAGACCTGGCGACTACATCCGCTTCCTCAGCGACGATAGAACCTAACTGTCCTTTGCCTCCGTCACCGAAATAACCGTCAATGCATATGCTTATTCCCATGTTAACACCTCTGTATGTATCTGCATCATGACCATCTCCTGTCTTTCTTTAATCCTAATGCATGCCTGCCTGGATGCGGGAAGCATCTGATATAAGCTCAATCTTTGCATTCCTGAGATCTCAGATGTTGTGCGCACCCTCGGAGATCATCGTCGCTGGACATCTCTCATTACCTCCTTGTGCTGCTCACTTCAATCACATCATGCACCCCGCCCTCTATGCGTGAAGCGTCTGATATGAGCTCAACGACAGCATTCTCCTGAAGCTCTCCTATGTTCCTTGCGCCTACACTTATCATGGTAGCGGCAATCTTCGCGAAAGCAAGGCTTAGGTTATCAGCAGCCCTGCCTGTGTATGGTGCCATGCCCTCCACGCCCTCGTCGAAATCCACCTGGCCGTATCTCTTGCCGGACCACTCCTTGGCCTTCAACGATCCTTCGCCCCAGTATGCCTTCATCTTCTGACCTTTGTGGTCTATAACATCTCCCGGAGACTCCCTGCAGCCCGCAAAGAACTTGCCCATCATCACCGCGTTCGCGCCGAAAGCGAACGCGAAGGACATATCGACAGGGTAGACTATGCCGCCGTCAGATGTCAAAGGTATGTAGATGCCGTTCTTCTTGTGATACTCGTCACGGTGCCTTGCGACTTCGAGGACGGCGGTCGCCTGCCCGCGGCCCGTGCCCTTCTGATCCTGCGTTATGCAGATAGAGCCTCCGCCCATGCCGACCTTCACCCCGTCGATGTCAAGCTTCGCGAGATAGTCGAAAGCCTCGCCGCTTATTATGTTGCCTGCGATTACTGGGATCTGCGGGAATTCTCTCTTGATGTGAGTTATGCAGTCTGCCTGGTACTCGCTGAAACCATCTGAAGCGTCTATGACAAGGACATCGACGCCCTCCATCACGAGCTCGACAGCCCTCTCAGAATAATCGTGCGTGTTTATGGCTGCGGCGACGAGATATCTCTTGTTCGAATCGACGACAGCATTCGGGAAAGCAGTATTCGCTTCAGAATCCTTCCTGAAGACCAGGAACTTAAGAGTGCCGTCAGGATTGACTATCGGAAGGTACTTGCGCCTGTTCTCTATCATCATGCGGTTAGCTGCCTCGAGGGAGACGCCTGTCTCGCCAAAGTAGATGTAATCATTCGCAGTCTTGATAAGATCGGAAGACTTGGTATGGCCCTTTGTCCTGTTCAATATCGCCTCAAGCGGTTGTTTCTGGAAAGGACGCATGAGATCCTTCACGATGCCGTCGCGCGGCGCATCATTAGGTACTGGACCTTCCAAGACGCCAACAAGCAAGCCGTATTTCTCCCTTGTGCCATCGACAACAGGGATTGTGTTGTAGCCAGTGCTTTCGATGAGGTGGATGGCGTCATCAATAGTGCTTTCAGGGTTCAGTATCTCCAGCTGGCTGACAAAACCTGCCTTTGCACGCTTCACATCCCTGACCATCCTCGCTTCTGCATCTATCGGCTGGGAACTGAATATGACGCCGATGCCGCCCTGCTGCGCAAGGGCTATCGCCATCTCAGGGCCTGTGACAGACTGCATCGCAGCGCTCATCACAGGAAGCTTCAGCTTCGTGCCTCTCCTGTCTGGCGCGTCCTTTGTCATGAATGTAGAGAAGTCTATGGTATCCTTCGACAGCCCCTTAGGGGTGAGCCTGGGGATGAACCTGAATTCCTTGAAAGTCCTCGATACGGTGTCAAGAATAGTGACCATCTTTTTTTACCTCCCCTCAATCCTAAAGCGCACTGCGCCCTATATCATGCCGGTAATCCCTGTCTTTGAATCTTATGTCTTCGACCTGCTGGTAAGCACGTCTGATAGCTGCTGCGTGGCCGTCCTCGCTGACTGCAGTCACGGCGAGAATCCTGCCTCCATTTGTGTACACCCTGCCCTTCTTGGCCATGGTGCCTGCGTGGAACACTACGACATCATCCATAGATTCTGGAAGCTCTTTGATGTCGATGCGCCTTCCTCTCGACCTCTTCGCAGGATAATCCTTGTGGACAAGTATGACGCTGCAGCTGTACGCATCTCTCCTCTTGAATGGGTGCTTGCCAAGCCTGCCATGGATGCAGTCCATCATCGTATCGAAAGGGTCAGCATCTATCAGAGGGACTATTGCCTGGGTCTCAGGGTCCCCGAACCTGCAATTATACTCAATAAGATAAGGCTGGCCGTCCTGCACCATTATCGCAAGGTAAAGAACGCCTTTGTAGTCGATGCCATCCTTTCTCAAGCCTCTTATCGTCGGCTTGACAATCTCCCTCTCAATCATCCTCTCAAGCTTCGGAGGCACGACTTTCGTCGGAGCATAGACACCCATCCCGCCAGTATTTTCACCTTTGTCATTGTCGAAACGCCTCTTGTGGTCTGTCGAGGGATGGAACATCCTGTATTCCTTACCGTCGGTGATGACAGTTATAGAAGCTTCATCACCCCTCAGCCTATCTTCAAGTATGAAGTCTTCGCCAGCAGCGCCGAACCTGGGCAGCTCTTTGATCGCAGCCAGCACTTCTCCGGGCGTGTCACAGACAGCGACGCCTTTACCTTCGCAGAGGCCGTCAGCCTTCAGCACCAGAGGAGCGCCGATCCTGTTCTCTGCTATGAACCTGCCAAGATATTTCGTAGCCTCGTGGAGATTTGTATTGAAGTCATGGCTATCGAATGCGACAAAATCCGGAACTGGAATGCCATGTCTCCTCGCAAACTTCATGCCGAGGATCTTGCTGCCCTCCAAAGCAGCGCCTTCCTTGCTTGGGCCGAAGATGTGGATGCCTAGGTCATCAGCAAGGTCATACTCACGCCAGTAGTCAACGATGCCATTCACCACGAGCGCATCAGGGCCTGGGACAACAAGGTCTATGCCTTTTCCCATGGCAAAACGCCTGACAGCCTCGAAATCATTCGGGTCGATATTTACGTTGTCTCCTAACAGCTCTTCAGTGCCTGCATTGCCAGGCGCGACAGAGACGTTGCAACCATACTGGTCAAACCACCAGGCTAGCGCATGCTCCCTGCCACCAGAACCGAGAATCAATACTTTTGACATTTTCAGACGCCTCCCCAGCATCACTTGAAATACTCGACAGCATTGCGGAACAGTCGCATGCAGCCGGTCTCATCCGGAACATCCTTGCCTCCCCTCTTCGCGAGCTCCCGCTTCAATGTGTAGAGAGCATCCTGCGTACGATGGATGGCGACCTCAGGATGGGGCATCAGGCCGAAATGCCTCCCGGTCGGGTCACAGATGCCTGCGACATCGTCGAGAGAACCATTAGGATTTGCTGGACCTCCCTTTGCGGGAGAGCCGTCCTCATTGACATACCTGAAGACTACCTGGCCGGACTCCCTTAGCTTCTGCATCGTAGCATCATCTGCATAGAACCTCCCTTCGCCATGCCTGACTGGAAGATCGAGCATGCCGATGCCCTTTGTCCAGACACATTTGCTTGCAGGGTCCGCGCTCAGCTTCACCCACAGGTCCCTATATCTCGCAGATGTGTTGAAAGTCAACGCGGTCTGGACGGCATCGCCAGTAAGGTAGCGGTCATGCCCGACAGGAAACATACCAAGATGGGACATTATCTGAAAGCCGTTGCAGATGCCGATAGACAGCCTGTCGCTTTCTATGAACCTGAGGAGTTCTTCCAGTAGTCTGTCCCGCAGATAGTTTGCGCAGGCAAGCCCTGAGCCAGTGTCGTCGCCATTGACGAAACCGCCAGGATAGACAAGGATCTGGCATTCCCTGATGAGGGATTTTTGCGCAATCACATCATTTATGTGCACTATTTGCGGCCTCGCTCTTGCTATCTCGAACGCGTAATCAGTCTCACGCTCGCAGTTTATCCCGAAACCGCTCAGTATCAGTGCTTTGGGTTTTGCCATTTCGGAAGTTGTTGTTGCCATCTTCAGTACCCCCTCAAAGTAGCCTTGTAGCTCTCAGCCATCTTGCCTACATCAGTATCCACGAAAACATTGACATCATGGGAGCCGTATTTCACAATGAAATTCTTATCCTCTGTCACCGTGCCCACACGGCTGAATGCAACTCCTTTCAATTTCTCCTCGAACTTTGCCTGCATTGAAGGGTCAACAGTCACGACAAACCTTCCTTGGGACCCTGAAAACAGAAGGTTGTCAAGGCGTTCGACGTCATCAACGACACCATTATCATACATGTTTTTCACGTCGATATCCATGCCGAGCTGCCCGCCGATCGCGGTCTTCGCGAGAGCAACAGCAAGCCCGCCAAGACCGACGCTCGCGCACGAAGCGACAAGGCCGCTGTGGACTGCGTCCTGCATTGCCTTATATGTCTTAAGATTCGTGTCAGTATCGACTTTCGGGACGTTCTCGCCGATGTATTCCTTGCCCCTGCCTTCCTCTTCTTCTCCAACCATTGCGTAGTATTCAGAACCGCCCATCTCATCACGCGTCATGCCGACGACGTAGACAAGGTCGCCAGCTACCTTCGCATCGAGCGTCTGGCACTTCTCAACATCATCCATAACGCCAAGGCCTGATATCATGAGAGTCGGCAGCACATCTACTTTTATGGGATTGCCTTTCTCATCAAATCCCTTGAATGTGTTGAACATGCTGTCTTTGCCTGATATGAGCGGAGTAAGGTACGCAGTAGAGACATCATTGCATGCTTTTGCTGCGCGCTTCAGCTGGCCAAGGCGCTCAGGCTCATCAGAACTGCACCAGCAGAAATTATCAAGAAGAGACATCTGCTCAAGGCTGCCACCGACGGCAATCATGTTCCTCACTGCAGTGTCTATTGCGCAAGCTGCCATATGGTAAGTGTCGATTTCGCTATATCTCGGGAACAAGGCCTGCGTTGTAGCTACTCCCTTCATCGAGTCAAGAACTGGCCTCGTGACGGTGGCGTCAGAATCCACTTTTCCTTTGCCAACCATCGGCTTCACTACAGAACCTCCCTGCACCTCATGGTCAAACTGCTCAAATATCATTTCCTTGCTGCAGATGTTCAGCCTGCCGAGCATTTTCAGAAGCAAAGGCGTCATATCGTCAGGCGCATCAGACATTGGAGAATCATGCATGTAAAGCTCAGGAGTCCAGGTCGTCTTCAGGTGCCTCTGAGGCAGACCGTCATGGAAGAACTCCATATCAAGGTCAAGCACGGTCCTGCCCTGGTATGTTGCAACGGCTCTACCTGAATCATTGAATTCTCCAATCACTGTTGCTTCAACATCATGTTTCTGCATAACGGCCATGAACTGCTCGATCTTGTCACGAGGGACTGCAAGAGTCATTCTCTCCTGCGATTCAGAGATCAAAATCTGGTCAGGCCTCATTCCAGGATATTTCAAAGGAACATTATCTACATTGATGGTCGCTCCGCCGCACTCCTTTGCCATCTCATATACAGAGCATGACAGGCCGCCTGCGCCATTGTCTGTTATTGAACGATACAATCCAAGATCCCTCGCTTCCTTGCAGATTGCGTCGCTAAGTTTCTTCTGGGTGATGGGATCGCCTATCTGCACAGCACCCATCGGGGAACCTGCATCCATAGATTCAGACGAGAAAGTTGCGCCATGGATGCCATCCATGCCGACTCTTCCGCCGATAACAACAACAAGGTCGCCTGCCTCTGCCTTCTTCTCCCAGCCGGGCTTTCCTGCGACTTCCATGGGCAGCAGGCCCTGCACGCCTACAAAGACAAGAGGTTTTCCGCTGTATCTCTCATGGAAGAAAGCGCCTCCTTGCGGAGTGGGGATGCCTGACTTGTTGCCGCCATCCTTGACTCCTTCAATAACGCCATCCATGATGCTGCGTGAACTAAGCATCCTCTCTTCAAGAGTCCCATCATCAGCCTTCTTCTTGAAAAGCGCACGTAAGATCCTGGGGTCTGCAAAGCAGAAATAGAAACGATGGCTGAAGGGCATGGCACCCTCGCCGGCACCGACAGCGTCACGGTCAACACCAACTATCCCTGTTATTGAGCCGCCATAGGGGTCAAGAATAGAAGGAGAATTGTGCGTCTCGACCTTGTCTGTTATCGCCCACTTGCCGTCGAACTTCACAATCCCTGAGTTGTCGCTGAATACTGAAAGCAGGAAATCATCCCTTCCCAGCCTTTTCCACTCTGCTCTTATCTTTTCAGTAGCGCCACGTATGTATGTCTTGAACAATCCTCCTGGAAGAGGATCGCTTGTCCCTTCATCCAGCGCAGCAGCGAACAATGTGTGCTTGCAGTGCTCAGACCACGTCTGGGCAAGACACTCAAGCTCGACGTCAGTAGGGTCTCTGCCTATTCCACCAAAATACTCTTTTATGATCCTCATAGGCTCTGCATTATCCGCGTCGAGAGCGAGCGGACCGCGATGCTTTTTATTCACGGGATCGATCACGCCCTTCTTTGCAATAACCTTCAATTCATCATCCGGCATGTCCCTTATCGGAATCACTGATTCACGCGGGTCATCATTGAGAGTTACTTTTGGCACGTAAGGCGGAAAGCCTTCTTTGGCAAACTCCGCGCCTCTCTGCAATTTGATTTTCTGAATGAGAGGATTCGCAAAAGCAGTACCTATCTGCCCTGCGGCAGTTGAGCTGATATCTCCTTTTATAAGAAGCACCCTGGTTGAATGCATACTCTCATCAGGACCTAATGATCCGAGCCTGGCTTCAATACCTTTTCTCACAGTCGTCGCTACGTTATCAGTGACTCCAGGAAGAAAACCAATCTCAATGGCATAATCAACATCGTCAGGACGGAAAGCAGAACCAATCATTATATCCTGGGTGACGGGGTCCCTGAGAGTCTCTGCAATCTCAGCCAGTCGCCCACCGCCAAGCGCAGCATTCAAGGTGTAAGCATCCACAACTTCAACAGAATCGACACGGCCTTGTGTTATCACACCCTCCTTCATGAGGGCAAGAATCTTCTTTCTTATCACTTCACCCCTAGAATCAATGCCTTCCTTGTACTTCACTTCAATCCTTGCTGCCATCTGCCGACACCTCCCTTTGGCGGTAAAAATGATTGTTGAGGGGACTTGTGGATAATATAAATAGTTTATGTCATCGCAGGATTGGGACGAAACGCATATTTATTAATGAATCAAAAAACACGTCATCATACGATATTGATATCCTAAAGACATCGAGGTGGTTTGATGGATGAAGAGCAACCTAAAAGGACAGAGCCGAGGAAGAAGGAAATAGACCCTGTGAAGGACAAGCATCTGCTGTTCGTCGGAAGGTATGGGACGAAAGAGATGGGGGCTGTTTGGGGTGCAGAGAGGACGTTCGAGTACGCGCTACTGGCTCAAGCAGAGGCGGTGCAGACGCTGGCACAGCTAGGCCCTGAAATCGTACCAAAGGAACATGCCGACGAGATATCTGCTGCGGCAAACCTCCAAAGGATAAGCCCTGACAGGATACGAGAGCTCGAGGAGAAGACAGGCCACGATGTCATAGCGATCAACAAGGCGCTGGAAGAAGTTGTCTCAAGAGAGGCCGCAGCCCACATCAACAAGGGAAGGACAAGCGCGGACACGACCGAGACCGCAAAGGCGCTGCAGATAAAGAAATCAATCGAGATAATACTAGAATTCCTCTTTCCACCAGTCTATAGCGAAGCGGTGACTGGTGGCGTTGCGATGTCAGGAAGCTATTTTATAGTCTGATTTCTTTGTTTTTTTGTA
>JAGVOD010000038.1 GCA_020052935.1 archaeon
AACATTCCAGAAAAGAGGGTTCTAAACAGCCCAAAAACACACCATTCCTTTTAAAGAAAAGTTCCACAGGAATGTTAACCAATTTCGGGACTATACAGTAAAGGGAGATCAGTAGAAAGTAGTGATGCCGCCTTATTGCGGAGCGTTTTTTGGTTGGAGAATCACACTTGACAGGGGGTCGGCCCCTACGGGGACGCTCAAAAATCGAAGATTTTTGGCGTGCCAAAAACGCCTGGCGTTTTTAAGCATGTCAAGTTTCAAGCATATAATCGACAAGCGGAGCCTGGCGGCACCCGCCGAAGGCGATACTTTCTACTGAGCAGGTAAAGTGTCTATATATTATATTGTCAGCCAAAGCTGTGGATCAGATGATTTTGGCCTTCTCCAGAACTGCCTTTATCACATCGAACATCTTCTTATGGCCTTTTACAGCAGGGTGCAGGCCGTCAGGCAGGTCAGGATTCTCAAGGACGTGCATCATGGGTATGTACTTGACCTTGTTCCTGCGGCAGAAATCCTTGATGGTTTCATCGTAAAGCTTTGCGCCTTTCATGTCGAAATGCTTCAGCGTAGACAATGGCTTGAGCGTGGTCTTGCGATCATCGACTTTTGTGAGCCCGATGAATATTATCTTGTCTGTGAATTGGCTTGCCTGCCTGAGCAGCTCTGCCAGGTTCTTCTTGAACCGCTCTATAGGTACGCAGGGTATGCGGGGATTTTCCTTGGAGTGTGTGTAGCTTGAATCGTTTATCCCTATGCCGATCATTATGACATCAGGTCTGCTGTGCGTGCATTCATACTTGAATCTTCTGAGAAGATGTCGTGTGTCGTTTCCAGACACTCCCTTGTTGTATACGCGTATTTTCTTCGGAGCGAGATGTTTCCTTAGCCTGCCGACCCATCCACCGTACAGGTAGTCATGCGCTTTCCATACTATGCTGTCGCCGAATATGCAGATCTTTGTCATGCAAAACTCGGATGTCTCAGCATTAATAAAGCTATCTTAGAACCAGTCGAAGAACCCTCTCTTACGGGGTTTTGCCTCCCTGAACCTGAATGCTGCCTTTGCCTGTTCCTTCGCAACTACCCTTCCGAGCTCTTTCTCTATCTGTGCGCCGTTCTCGAAGACAGACTCAAGCCGTTTAAACCTCGCATCGTGGTAGTATGTCTTGGTTCCGCTTTTGAAGAACTTGCGTTGCTTGTGCAGGGTCTCGTGATACATTATATAGTCAAGGTACTTGATATCTGTATCTTTGAACACAGTGCTCACCGTGATCATATCTGTCTTGAAGTCATAAGTGCCGAATGTCCTGGTAGAAAACTGTCCCCATCGCAGGTTCGGCCTCTCCACGAGTCCGACGAAATACCTGTCATTCACCCTGTTGAAGCTCTCTTCGAGCTGCGGGTCTGTCTTTGTCTTTGGTATTGCTATGTGCAGGCTCTTGATGAAGTTGTTGTACAGGTCGATGTACATCGACTGCCTTTTCTGCTTGAGCAGCTTGAGCATCAATTCCTGTATCAGCCCTAGTTGTATCTCTGGCGATATCTGCCGCCATTTCTTAGACAATTTGAATTCCATGTAGCTCCCTCGCAAAGACACGTTGCCGCCATACTGCTTCAGCCTGCCAGTATAGACTAGCTCCAGGTCGTAAGGGTTCTCTTTTCCAGGGAACAGGCCAGTATATGCCTGCTCTGCTAGGTTTTGTTCCATGATGCAATCAAAAAGAATAAGTGCATTATATAATTAGTGGGTTTTTGGGGGTTGGTGCGAAATGGTGCAGCGCCTTTTTTGCGAGCATCCTTCGCTTATTCGGTAACTGGCGACGGATGGATGGCTCCGACCCGAGGGAGCGAGATGCCAAAAACCGAAGGTTTTTGAGCAGCTCCTACGGAGGTGTCGCCTTTCTGCCTAATATTCAGGATGCGAGCCGGCGCTGCCTCGCGAAGCGAGAATTTCGCTCCAACCCCAGGTTTTCGTGTTTCTTTGTCAAGAAAAGGTTATAAAGACGCGCGTCTACCAAAGTAACATGGCAAAAACAAAGTTTTCATCCGGCGTGCTTATGTTGGTGATTGCAGCAACAATCATTGTCTTGGTCGTTGTAATTTTGTTTGTGGGCAAGACGGCAGAGACCGGGCAGAAGAGTGAAAGGACCTCGCCAAGGCCCGTTATCACAACACCTCCTGCAGAAACAACAACATCGTCTGATGAGCTGGTCGATCTTCTATCTACGCCAAAGATCCAACAAGAATATTCTGTAGCGTACAACTATGATTATGGCGGCCGCGCTGAAAGTTCGGGCGATGTTGCATTCACAGTGAAAGGTGGTAGTATAACCCATCTTGAGAGCAGTTACAGCAACGGCCCTTCATACTCACAGACCTTTTCTTATTCATGCAACCAGGTGTATGACTCAAGCACAGCTACAGATACTTGCGTTTGTGATATAAGTGCTGGCTCTCCCGGTGCTGCTCTGACAAAGGAGGATTGCGCGACGAGAGGATTGAAACACGAGTTAAGCACAGTCTGGACCCTTCCAAAAATGGCTGAAGAGGCGAAATACAGGCTCACTGACTGGAAAGAAACTGTGGCAAAGTCAGGTGACTGCTACGAGTATGGCCGCCACCCTGCAGAAGGAAACTTCCAGGATTACGAAGCCTGCTTCAAGGATGGCGTCCTGGTGAAATATGCTTCATCTTATTCTGATATGGGGAATACTGGTTCGCTCAACTGGACTGTTGTGTAACTCACATATCATTCTGTTCTCGTCGGAAAACTTCCGGAAAAATCTGCAAAAGGTTTAATAAGCACCGCGACTTTTTGACATGTGGGAGGTGGACTTATGTCTGATGAGAAGGATGAAGGGCTTGTTGTTTTTCAGGACAGCAAGATCCGCAGGATTCCTCATAATGGTGAATGGTTCTACTCAGTCATAGATATCATTGCTGTCCTTAGCGAGAGTGATAACCCTGCGATATACTGGAGGGTACTTAAGCACAGGGAGCCCCAACTCGTTACAATTTGTAACGGTTTGAAGATGGTCGCAGAAGACGGAAAAATGAGGCTTACAGACTGTGTTAACACCAAAAACGCGTTCAGGCTCATACAATCCATCCCTTCGAAGAAAGCCGAGCCTTTCAAGCAGTGGCTCGCCCAGCTTGCCAAGGAGCGCATTGACGAGATTAAGGACCCAGAACTCGCCCAAAAACGCATGAAGGAGATCTACAAGGCAAGAGGGTATTCTGATGAGTGGACCGAGAAAAGGGTAAGGGGCATCGCGATAAGGGACGAGCTCACCGATGAGTGGGGCAAGCGTGGAGTAAAGACAGATAAGGAGTATGCAATGTTGACCGCAGAGATATCAAAAGCCACTTTTGATATGACGCCAAGCGAATACAAGGAATTCAAGGGATTGAAGCGTGAGAACCTTCGCGACCACATGGATGACATGGAGCTTGTCCTCGCGATGCTTGGCGAAGCCACAACTACAAGGTTCACAAGAGATCGGGACTCACAAGGGTTTCCGCCTCTTAAGAATGACGCAAAAGACGGCGGGGATGTCGCAGGTGCGACACGGAAAGACATAGAGCAGAGGCTTGGAAAGAGAGTTGTATCAGATGAGAACTTCTTGGACAAGCCAGAAGGACAGAAAAGGCTTGAGCAAAAGAAAGATAAAAGACAGATTAAGGGATGACTGCCTATTCCGTGCTCATCTCGTATCTAAGTATTGCAGCCACCTTTCCCAGGTCTCGCAGCTGCACTCCTTCCCTTGTCTCTACAGATATTATGTGGACTTCTGTGCTCATCTTCTGCGCTGCTGCCTCGAATTCCTCTATCTCTTTCTCTTCCATCGCTTCGGAAATCAATAGTTTTGCGACCACTCCTGCCTGCACGAGCTTCATGACCTGCTCTTTTCCATAGCTTACCATGCCAGGTTTCTTGCCCAGGAATGTCAGGAACTGTCCTACGAGCTTCTTCTCCTGAGAGACTTCCTCAGCAGCTAATAGGTCTCCGCTCTTCTCGAGCAGTTCTTGGAGCCCGAAATCTTCAGTGTAGGACAGGTCTTTTGTGCCGAGGATCTTCTTCTTGACATCTCCTGTTATGTAGTCCTGGTTCATGAAGTCGTTCACTGTCACGCCAGGCCCGCCGATGATTATGCCTTTCAGCCCTTCCATATTGAGGAACTGGTCTTTCATGTAGTCTGCTATCTTCTTGTAGTGGTCTTTCGCAGAGAGTTCCCTGTTGCGTGCGAACCTTACTGCTGATTGTCCTCCTGCCTTGAATTTTCCAGGGACTTCTGAGTGTGTCTTGAGGATAGGGATTATGGTCTTGCCTTTCAGTATGGCTATTATCGCGTCTCTTCGGTCCATGGCGACGAGGCCGTACACCTCTTTTGTCTCCATCATCTCGCGCAATGGCTCGAGGACGAATTCCTTGTCGCATCTGTATGTCCGGAAGTTGAGCGGTATCGGGGGTTCCATGCTCCATACCCGCAGGTCCATCTGTCCTTCGCGCTCAGAGACGTTGCCGGAGAACACTACGAGTCCGTTCGGTGGTGTGCGTTTGAACAGCCTGAGATGCTGGATCATCCTTTCTAGCGCGCCGATGACATTGTCTCGCGTGGATTTGCTCTTGATGTTTGACGCAGTGCCTTGCTCCTGCGCGATGTGGTTGATTATGCTGTTGATGTCATATCCTGCAGGGATGTACACTGACACGAGCTCTGTATGCCTGCCTCTATGTTGTTCTAGCTCCTTCACGAACTTCTTCAGGTGATACTTCTGCATCTCAGTCATGCTTGCCATGATGCATTCAGAGAAATCAAGGGTTTATAAAACTGATGCAGCACTACGACCGTCGCCGCAATTATTGCTAGCAAAACCGAGGCCGGTGACGGTCGCGAGCGAAGCGAACGCGACCCTTCCGCCTTAGGCGGATTCGCCTGGATAGCCCGCCACATAGGCGTAATTAGTCATAGAAATAATTGGATTTTCTACAGACTACCTTCGGAAAAAGTATCAAGCGGGCGCGGCAACACGAGACTCGGTACGAGCCGAGTCACTTCAGGACTCAGCAGAGGCCTGAAGGGTTACGATGCGATAGCATCGAAACAGGCCTCGGTTTTGCGAGTGTGCCCTCAAAACCTTTAAATAACCAAAATTGCAGTATCTGCAATTTTGGGGATTAAAAATTTTGTTTAAAAACAAAATTTTAAATACAGACCGTCAATCCACGACAATAATCCAAGGGGTTATGGGGTAGCTTGGTATCCTTTTCGGTTTGGGACAACCGGTTACGCTCGGTTGACGCGCAAAGGGCGGCATTCGTGCCTTCGGCACTCAGCCACCCGAGCTCAATTGACGAGGTAACCTGTCTGCAAGACACCGAACGACCCCGGTTCAAATCCGGGTAGCCCCATCTATATATTACCCACTTTATATCCCCATTAGTTACCTTGCGCAAAACTTTATAAATAACCACAAATTGCTTCATGAATTGCGTTTATAAGTTATAATGAGCGTTAGAGGTATTAAAAGCCCAAGTAAGTCGTATCAAAGGCTTTAAAGGTCGAAAATGGCAGATAAAACAAATCTCGGTTCTGTGAAGCGTTTTGGGACTAGATATGGTCCTAGAAACAAGGAGAAGCTCGCCACTTTGGAGAACGAGCATAGGGGAAAGCATAAATGCCCGTTCTGCAGCTATGTCAAGGTCAAGAGGGTCTCCAGCAAAGGTATTTGGCAGTGCGAGAAGTGCAATGCCAAGTTCACTGGCAGGGCTTATGGCTTCACCCAGACAAAGAAGGGTGTGGTAGAAGCTCCTAAAGAGGAAGTTGTCGAGGAGACTGAAGAGGAGTACACAGAAGAGACCGAAGAGGAGGCTGCTTGAAGATGGTTGAGTACAAGTGCTTTGACTGCAACAAGAAGGTAGGCATTGAATATCTGAAGAAGAAGGTCCGCTGCCCATACTGCGGCAGCAAGATACTGTTCAAGCCGCGCCTAGTCTCTGCGAAAGTCAAGGCAAGGTAAGATGGAGTGCTCTGCCAAGCTCTTTGTTAAGGGCGATCCAGAGAAGCTTTTTCAATGCCTTGTCCCTGAGGACACGAAGTTCGACCGTTCGGGTTTCAATCTCAAGAAGATGAAGGACGGCCTTGAGTTCGACGTCAATGCGAAAGATGCTGTCGCGTTGCGAGCGACGCTGAATTCGATTTCACAATTGCTCATTGTTTTCGAGGGGGCCAAGCGCCCATAAATCAAAAATGGCTGAAATGAAGAAGGACGTGCAGGAGAAGATAAACAAGCTTTCTATGATGGAGCATTCCTTGCAGTCGTTCCTTGCGCAGAAGCAGGCATTCCAGTCGCAGCTGGTCGAGCTCGACTCGGCATTAGGCGAGCTGAAGAAGACCGATAAGGCTTACAGGATCGTCGGCAATGTCATGGTCGCTGCTGACAAGGACGCGCTGGCCACGGACCTCGCCCAGAAGAAGGAGATGATGGAGCTGCGCATAAAGAGCCTTGAGAAGCAGGAGTTGAAGATGCGTGAGAAGACCTCCGAGCTCCAGTCTGAAGTCATGAAAGAGATGTCTGATTAATTATCATAGTGGGGGGGAAAACATGGACGACAAGCTACATAACATCATCGAGGCCCTCCAGGATCTTGTCAGCGATTCTACTGTCCCCCGCAACATCAAGTCGAAGGTGGAGGGAGTGATATTGATTCTAAAGGATGAGAACGAGCGCGACACCAACATAAGGATCAACAAGGCGTTGGGCGAGCTCGACGAGATATCTGACGACACGAACATCCAGGCATATACAAGGACGCAGATCTGGAACATCGCCAGCATGCTAGAAAGGATCTAGGATTTCTTATTTTAGCAGCACCACCGTTTTTATTGCAGGCAACGCCACCGCCAATAACACAAGCAAAGCCACGACCGTCGCCGCCTGATTAGCCCGCTATTGCGGCTATTTTAGTCAGGGAAATAATAGGATTTCTGCAGACTAGCTTCGCAAAAAAGTATCAAGCGGGCGTGGCGGCGAACGAGGCGGAGCCGAGTAGGGCGTGGCTTTGCGGCCTAGGCCTTGGTTTTGCGACACGAAGCGTAGCCTGGCGCGGCACTGCTAGAAGCGCTGAAGTGCTTACTTCTTCTTCCCAGTCCTTACGTAAGTGACTTCTGTCTTGTTGAGCACAGAATTAGGTATGAATATTATGTCGCCGTTCTTGGTCTCTATCTTCGTCTCGATGAGGCTTATCTCTATGATCTTGCCCAGCATGCCCTTTACTTTTATCCTCTGGCCAACCCTGAATTCCTTCTTGCTGTGTATGAAGAAACCTGCTACGGCATTGGGTATGAAGTCCTTTATGCCGAGGAATGTCGAGAGTATGATGAGTATGATGATGCCTGCCGCTATCATGTGCAGTATCGTCGACACCAAGCCGATCTGCTGCAGCACGACTATGACCGTGACAAAGTAGATGAAGTATGTCGTGAATGTCTCTGCTATCTCCTCTATCTTGAGCGTCACGCCGGACAATGCGTGGAACGCCTCATTGACCTCGAAGCTGTGCAGCAGCTTGTAGATGAGCCTGCCGATTATCTTGCCGAGGATGAATCCTATCAGCAATAGTACTATGGAGACTATGAACTTATACAAGAAGCCCGAAGTGGACTCCCGCACAGCATTGTACGTTGTCAGTATGGAATCTATGAATCCAGCCATGCAGCACAACGTTAGCCTTGTGGTTTATAAATTTTGTCAGAAGAGGATTTGCGAAAGCAGTGGCGCCACGAATAATCGATTCGTAAGTGAACCAGTGCGGAGGACTTTGCGAAGCCAAAGTCCTCCTCGCTTCGCGTGCCAGCTTAGCATTTGAAATGCCGCGGCATTTCTAATGTGCTCACGAACCGGAGGTTCGCGACACGTGAAAGCTGTGCGAAAACATTAAATACCCCTTTAAATAAAGTCTCGTCATGCCCGCCAAGAAACCTAAAGAAGAAGCTGTTGAAAAGAAGAAGACTTCTAACTTCGATAGGATCCACGAGCTTGAGGATGAGCTCGGCAAGATGCAGTACAACAAGCGCACGCAGTTCCACTACGGGCTTGTGCGCGCGAAGATAGCCGAGCTGAAGAGGAAAGAAGAGGCGAGGCAGGCCAAGGGTCCTGCGACTCATGGCTTTTCTGTGAGGAAGACAGGCGATGCGACTGTCATAATGGTCGGCTTCCCTTCAAGCGGAAAATCCTCCCTTCTGAATGTCCTCACCAACGCGAACTCTCCTGTCGGCGCCTACGAATTCACGACCTTATCAGTCGTGCCTGGCCTGCTGGAGTACAAGAACGCGAAGATACAGATACTTGATGTTCCAGGAATAGTGCAGGGAGCTGCGTCAGGAAGAGGAAGAGGCAGAGAAGTGCTTTCAGTCATGCAGAACGCTGACATGGCCATCATACTGGTAGATACCTTGAGGCCGAATGCTTACGAGGTCATAATGGGCGAGGTCCGTGATGCGCATCTCCGCCTGAACAGGAGGAAGCCTGATGTGCGCATCAAGAAGAAGGCCAAGGGCGGCATCCAGATAGGCAAGACAGTCCGCCTGGAGAACCTTAATGATGACACGATAAAGTCCGTCGCCCGCGAGTTGGGGATCAGCAACGCAGATATCCTGATAAGGACAGAGATCGGCGTCGATGAGCTCATCGACGTCATACAGGCGAACAAGGTGTATCTCCCGGGCTTGACCGTGCTGAACAAGATCGACCTGATTGATGCTTCCCGTCTTGATGAGCTGAAGCGAGAGCTGAAGCCTGATGTGTGCATCTCTGCTGAGAAAAAGGTCAATATCGAGCAGCTGAAGGAGGCGATATTCCAGAGGCTTGACTTCATCAGGGTGTATTGCAAGGAAGCCGGCAAGAAAGCCGACCTTGACATCCCTCTGATAATGCGCCGCGGGCAGACCATCAGGGACATGTGCAACCGTCTTCATCGTGATTTCGTCATGAAGTTCCGCTTCTCCAAGGTCTGGGGCAAGTCAGCGAAGTTCCCAGGCCAGATACTGATGCTGAACCATGTCCTGGAGGACGGCGACATCGTGCAGATACATGTGAAGTGAATATCATGAAAAGGATAATAGCGGCTACTGCAGCGATAATAAGGGACAAGCGGATACTTCTTTGCAAGCGGGCGCAGAGAGAGCGCAAGTTTGCAGGCTACTGGTCTCTGCCAGGCGGCAAATTAGACCCGGGAGAATCATTCTCAGACGCTGTCAAGAGAGAGATAAAAGAAGAGCTAGGTGTTGAGTTTATACCTGAAGAAGAGTTAGGGTTCTACCTCTACAAAGGGGAGGATTTTGAAGCAGAAGGCCATATTTTCATCGGAGATGTCAAAGGGGAAGTCAATCTTAATGACGAGCTCGAGGAATTCCGCTGGTTCAAGTATGATGAGATTAAGTTTGATTTAGCATTCTGTCACAGGAAGGCAGTTGATGACCTGCACAGGCGCGGATTGATATAGTTTCGGAAACTTTCCGATTTTCTCGTCGACAAATTTATTAATAGCCGTCACTTTTTCTGAATCCACAATCAAGCTGTGGGAAAAGGAGGGGATATCTACTCATCATTTGATGCAGGTGACCGAAAGGTTTAAATATATCAAATGATATCATTATGATATCCATAAATATTATGGACGTTACGCAATATGAGTTTGAGATAAAAAGGCACGCATTGATACGGGCCATGCAGCGCGGTGTTACGCCTGACATGATCGAAGCCACGCTGAAAGGCGGCTCAATCGAAAGGTTTGGAAAGAATAATGTCCGGTTTTACAAAAGATATCGGAGATTCACCGTAATCTGCGTGGATGAGGTTTGCGGCGACAGGATAAAGATTGTCACAATCGAGACCAGGTGCTAAAGATGAAACGTTGTTCAGAATGCAAATGTGAAATGACCGAGCTTACTGCCAAGACTCCTGAAGGCGTAGAATATCATTATTTCAAGTGCTCAAGGTGCGGGGAAGAGATTGTTGACATGAAACAGCTTCACAACGTCGCCCAGAAATATAGGGAGATGAAGGCGTTCCATGCAAAGCTTTCTAAGTGGGGCATGAGCCTCGGGTTGAGGATCCCTAAGGAGCTGGTGAAAAAGTACCATTTTAAGGAAGAAGCAAAGGTCACTATAGTCCCCGAGGACAAGGGGATAAGGATAATCCCTGCTTGATAAAGTTTATATATGCTATTCTATCCTGTTTCTCCCAGAGGTGATTACTTATGCCATGCGGATGCTGTAGTTGCGGAAAGAAGAAAAAGGTTGTTAAGAAGAAAGCAGCCAAAAAAAAGAAGAAGTAAGTTCTTTTTTTAATTTTTTCTTTATACCCGTCCTCACATATTAGAGGTTCATTCGAAGAACAATCGTACCCGGTTCTCACCAAAATATTTAAAAACTGGAGTAATAACCTCACCAGTATGACCGAACCGAATTTTGAAGTGAAGAAAAAAAGGTATAAGGAATTAAACCAAGCGTTCGGTGAACCCTGCATTGTGCACGCTACGACACATAAGCACTTTCTAAACGTCTTTGCAACAAAGATTCTCAGAACTCAGTCAGAGAAGGATTTGCCGGAATCAGAAGCCAGAACGCATTCGGCCATGTTGGACAAGTATATCCATCTGGATGATACAGTATTTTTTACGCCTGGATTCAGTTACAATACGATGTGGGACGAATATCCTTATGGTTTTATTTTCAGCATTAAGAGAATAGATGCTCAGTTTGAGATATTTAAAATACACATAGTATTACATCTTGCAAAGACATGTATGAGGTTTTGGCTTAAAAACGAGCCAGAACTGTTCTTAGGAGCGTCTGAAGAAGCAAAAAAGTTGATTGATGATTTCAAAAGAACAGACGCAGATCCAAAGTATGATTTTGAAGGTCTTCCCGGAGGATATTTCCCCTTTTGGTTCGTCAACAAGGAATTCGAGAATTGGTTTAATAATACGAAACACAAGAATGAACTTGTTAGGTTATTCCACAATGCGCGCGAACATGTTAAAGTAAGAGGGTGGTTTCCATTATTTAATGTCAGACACATGCAATCTTTTGCAGAAAAGGTCTTCAGGACGAGCGAAATGAGGAATGGAGAGATGGTTTCCCACAGAAGCATATCTTTAGACGACCCAAACTTCAAGGGTTTCTTCATTTACAGGGCGTTCTCTGAGCCAGAAAAGTATCTAAATGAACGTGTGAAGAAAGAGTTAAGGACGTTCTTTGAGAGTTGCAAAAGAATCAGAAAAGATAGAGTGGTCATTTTTGATGGTAACACTTCTAAGAATATAATTGACTGCATCTACTGATTGCTCCAATTATTTTTCTTTCCAGCCGTCCTCGCCTATCAGCGGGACGAATGCGCAGTCGCATATCTTCCTGTCGATGAATTCTTTTCCAGAGCGTGTTATCTTGACTAGCGCCTGGCCCCAATCATCACCGACGGGTATCACTAGCCTTCCGCCATCTTTGAGCTGTGATTTCAGCGCTTCGGGAATCTTGTAACAGGCAGCAGTCACGATTATCGCGTCGTATGGCGCGTATTTCTTCAGTCCCAGCGTGCCGTCCCCGACGATGACATTGACGTTCATGTAGCATAGCTTCTTGAGGTTCTTCTCTGCCTCTTCTGCCAGCCTCGGTATGCGTTCCATGCTGTATACTGTCTTTGCGAGCCTTGATATTATCGCTGCCTGGTATCCTGATCCAGTGCCGACTTCCAGCACCTTCTCCTCGCCCTTCAGTTCGAGTTCCTGCGTCATCAGCGCTACGATGTATGGCTGCGAGATCGTCTGTGCTTCTTCTATCGGCAGCGGGAAGTCTCCATACGCTACGTCGCGCAGTTCAGGCGGCACGAACTCGTGCCTTGGCACTTCCAGCATCGCTTTGATCACTTTAGGGTCGACGATATCTCTAGCTCTCAGCTGAGTATCTACCATCTCTCGTCTTTTTGCATCAAAGTCCATCTACTTCATCGTCCTTATCTTCTTCTGCTTGACGAATTTCTCATGCACAGGCAGGTCTGAGTCTTCATCTACTTCGTACAATTCCTCAACTTCTTCTTCCAGCTTTGATTTTCCTTTTTTCTTCTTGAAGAGGTCCATGTTCTCCCTCCGCTATTGATTATTGTAGCTATATCGTCGCAATATTTAAATAATTCCCTGCCCTTATATCCTAAAAACATTCGAGGTGCACAAAATGCCTGAGAAACAAGTCGCGGTCATAACGCATTATTTCGACAAGATAGGTGTCGCTGTGCTGAAGCTCAGCGGCAATCTCAAGGTTGGTGACAAGATACGTATCGAGGCTGCTGAGCCTTTCGTTCAGACCACATCATCGATGCAAGTCAATAAAGCCCCAATCAAAGAAGCGAAGCCGAAAGATGACATCGGCATGAAAGTAGACAAGCCCTGCAAGGAAGGCGATAAGGTAATAAAGCTGGAATAAAGAAGATTGTAGGCTAAAACAAGAAGTCAGGTTTTTGGCGACTGCTTTTTTATCGCAAGGAACCAACCATCAGCTTTATCCCGTCTCTCCCTGCTCTTCCATATCTTTCTAAAATAATCGACTGTGTATTTATGTTTTTTTCCATAATACGGGTCGAATAAGTAGATGTTCTTATCATCTATTTTTTTGACGACAGAATAATGGTCGATGACCATTCCATAGGCTTTCTCTTTAAGGTCGAGATAACAGACGATTATCTTGTATCCTTCTCTGATTAGTTGCTTCAACTCAGATATCTTTCCGTTTTCTTTCTCAACAGGATTCAATTTTAGTTTTTTGGCCGCGTTGGACAGGTCCTTGAACCAAGTCCCATGAGCAGGACTGCTTCTGACGAGTTTTGCCACTTCTTTTTCCGATTTCTTGAAGCCGAAAAATTCCAGAATCATGCGCATTGAAGCAGGACCGCAGGTATAATCCATTTCTTGTTTATGGTAGGGAAAGCTCATTTCATGAAATCTAGAATTGCGACTTTATATATGTTGCCAAACGGCAATCTAGTATAATCAGAATACGTAGAGGACTATCTCATCATCATTCTCTTTCCGCCCATGCCTGCCATGCCTTTCCCGCCGCCCATGCGTTTCATCATCTTCTCCATCTGTGCTGGGTTGCCGCCGAGGCCTTTCATTGACTTGACCATCTTCTTGCTCTGCTTGTACTGCTTAAGGAGTTCGCGCACATCAGTTGCAGACACACCAGCACCTTTCGCTATCCTGTCGATGCGTGACGCGTCAATGGTCTCTTCAGGCTCCTCTAATTCTTCTTTAGTGCACGAATTGAGTATGTATTTCCATTTCTTGAGCTTGCCTTCCTGCACTGCGAGTGCTTCCTTGGGCATCTTCAGCTGCCCGAAGCCAGGTATCATCTCCACGACCTTGCCGAGAGGCCCCATCTTGTTCATGGCTTCCATCTGAGAATAAAGGTCAAGTAGATTGAAATCGCCTTTGAGCAGCTTGTCGCCGAGGTCTTTCGCCTCGTCCTCTGTTATCGCCTCGCGCGCCTTCTCAAGCAGTCCTTCAAGGTCACCCATACCAAGCAATTTCCCGACAAAGCGCTGTGGTGAATAGACATCAAGGTCATCTATCTTCTCTCCGAGGCCGATGAACTTGACTTTCGCGCCAGTCACAGAGCAGGCAATCAATGCTCCACCGCCCTTAGCAGTGCCTTCTAATTTAGTGATTATGACTCCGGTTACATTGCAAGTCTCGTGGAATGTTTTCGCTTGTCTCTCAGCAGCCTGTCCGACATCCGCGCCTATGACGAGCAGTCTCTCGTCTGCATTTACCGCCTTGTTTATCTTGTTCAATTCCTCTATCAATTCTTCAGAAAGCGCGTCCCTTCCCGCAGTGTCGATTATCACCAGATCAAATTCGTTAAGCTTTGGCTCGAATTCCTTGAACACCTTGACAGGGTCTTTCACTTTCGGGTTGCCGAACACAGGCACGTTTATCTGCGCCCCGAGTTGCCGCAATTGTTCGTACGCAGCAGGCCTCCAGGTATCAGTTGACATCACCGCGACCTTGAATCCGCGTTTTGTATAATACTTCGCCAGCTTGGCAGTCGTGGTGGTGTTGTGTACTATGCAGCCGTCTGCGATGAAATTGTGGTTGCATTCCACTGTCAGGTCATATACAAAAGGAGCATTGTTGGCTACCTTGGTTGTCCCTTTTACCTTCAGCCAGCAGACATCCGCAAATGCCAGGCTTTTCAGCGAGCTGATGAGGTGTCCGGAAGGTTCTTTCATTTGGTTTAAGTAGTTCCTTCCTTTTTCAGTCAGCACCAGTTTCGTTGGTGAGTTAGTCACTTCTGCCAATAGGTGCTTGCTTTTCATCTCGCCTACCAGTGCATTAACAAGCGGTCGGCTTATCTTGAGCTCCTCGGAAAGTGTCCTTACCTCTTTGTTATCTACCAGTCCTATTATTTTAGCGAAGTTTCCTCGCGGTGTTCTCTCATAGACTTGGATGACCTTCTTCAACTGCGTCCTGGATATTATTCCTTTGTTTTCATACATGCCGTACGAAGACACTTCTTTTTGTATCTGGTTGATAGAAAGTCCTGTACGTTCCCTTAGCTTTTTCAGAAGCCCTCCGACAGGTATCATGTCTTTCTTCCCGTCGCCTTGTTTGATTGTGATTATCTCGTATCTGTCCAGAGCATCCTGTTTTCTCTTGATCAGCGACCCTATCTTTTCCCTGAATATCGTCGTGTCTCTCGCTTGTATTGTGAGCCTATAGTATTCCTTTCCTTTGACCTGTTTCTTCAACAGCGTACCAACTATGCCGAACCTGAGGAGGATGTGCTGCGTCTGTTTCAGCAGGACGCTGCTCTCTGACGTTATCTCTATCTGCCTCTGGCTTGGCGGGAAATGTCCGTCACAGTCAAAGTACGCCCTTATGAAGCGTGCTGTTTCTCCCAAAGATGCTTTTTGTATCAGCGCCGGAACTTCCAGGCTTCTGCCCTTCTTTCCGATCGGGATGCCGAAAAGCCTGTGCATGAGCTGAACGAGAGTTATGGAGTTTATCCTGATGTGCTGCAGGCTTTTTGTCCTCTTGTCAGGTGTGAGTAAGATGTCTCTTCCGAAAATGTTTCTTGAGAGTTCACCAACCCTCGCAATTATCTCAGGATCTGCGTTTGATACGTGTACACTTTCCTCTGATAGGTAGCCATCTCCGATGACATAGCCCACGAATTCTGCTAAGTCTGGAGTTATTCGCGTTGGAAAATCGATAAAGTCCTGTGCTTGACGCGACCTCAGGCTCAACTTTTCCTCGTGGCCTAGGGGGTATAGCATCATAGGCACTTGCCCTTTCTTTAGTATGTGTGTAAAGGCAGCATAATTATGCTTGCTGGGCAATGCTTGGACTGCATCTCTGAGCGTGCCATATCGTGTTTTGATGAGCTTCCTAACCCGTTGTATCTTAGCATCATTTTCCACACGGACCAGTATATCAAGTCCTCTCAGCCGCTCCTTGAGACAGATGCTGCTTCCTTCATAAGACACATTTGAGGGTATAGCTACATATTCCCCTGCTTTGAGCTCATCTGCGCGTCTTTGCTCTAGTACGCCTCGATTCAGCACGAAGAACGGGTGTTCGCAAGTTGTTTTGACGCCAAAGTTGTTCCCATGGTCAAAGTTTACCTGGATAAGTTTCTTTGACTTGAGTTTCCAGAGATAAGAAACAGGTCTTCTTTCAATCATAAGTGTCTCCGTGTTCAATGATGGGACATACAACTCCTGTTCCAAAGGTATTATGTGGCCATCTTCAATCTTAAATTCTCCGACAGGTCTGTGTTTCTCATATAGTTTCTCCGCAGTGATTGTCGTGCCGTCAGAAAGGAGTATGTTGCTGTCTTTATGCACGCATTTTCCATGGCCGAACAGTCCCACCATCATTATCTTTGTGGGCTTCTTCTTTATCTCTATCTTTGACTCTGATTCGCCAAGGAACTTCACAAGTTCCTCATACACTATCTTGATCAAGAATTCTTTTTTCGTAAGCCCTGCAGGCGTCTCTTCCTTCACCAGCCTTTCTTTGATCTGCTTTGTCAGCTCAAAGACCATCTTCACATTGACATCTGACTGCAGTAAAGCGCGTTGTATATCCCTGACTAGCTCGTTTATCAGTTTCTCATCTACGAACACAGCTCTGCTTATCTTCTGGAACGTGTCCTTCAATGAGTTTCCCAGAGTCTCAAGTACCATGATGGTGATTAATCTAGCATTGTTTATAAAGGTTTTTGGGATTTTAGCCGAATAGATTTATATATGTATAATCCCGCTTCTCAGCCATGTTCGATTTTTTGCCTGAAGAAAAGAGGAAGATATTGCTGGAGTATCCTTTTATGAAGGAGTTCTTGAGTTCAAAGAACAAACAGCGTTTTCTTGATAACCTGAAAGCTTTTGAGGGAGAGCTCCTTGCAAGAGGATTTGCAGAAAATGATCTTGACCTGATAAGCGCGGGTGTGGAAAATAAAAGTGATTTAGAACAGGCTATAAATTATCTCAAGGAACGCGGATTCCCAGTTAAGGAGTGCCCAGACACTGCCAATCTCTTGGCACACCATGTTCGTTTCATAGCATTTATGGACCAGTCCTCAAGTTACGGGGAGCGTGAGCTGTTTGAAGTTGGTTTGCCTGCGGTCAAAGATATAATCAACGAAAAGAACTGTAGGAAGATATTGGAAGACATGTTTGCTATGGCCCGAGTCACAAAAAGATATCCGGGTGAGTTGTTTCAATATGGTCTACCTGCGGTCAAAGACTTGATCAACGAGAAGAATTGGCCCGGCTTGGTCGAGATTGTCATATCAACAGGCGACCAGGCACCCGCCTTGTTAGAGCATGATTTCGTTGCATTGAAGGATTTGATTAAGGAAAAACCATGGATTTGGCCAGGTCTGGTCGAGATGGCCAAATCATCAAAGTACAACACAAGATGGTTGTTCAGCTATGGTTTACCTGCAATCAGGGGGATCATAAATGAGAAGACCTGGCCAGACATAATAGAAATGGTGAAAAAGTCAGGACCTGGATTCATGGTTGTGTTTGGAAAGGGCATCCATACTGTGAAGCATCTTATTGACGAGAAGACCTGGCAAGGCTTGATCCAAGACCTGGCAAAGATAGCTGAAGAAAGAGTTGGACATGAAGATGTCTTATTTTATATCCTTCCAGAAGCTGAACAGACCTTGGTTACTAAAGAGAACTGGCCAGACCTGGTAAAAGATATGATAGCGTTGACCAAAGCAGCAAGACGCGACTCATATGCATTCTTTGGTGGTATGTCGATAGTAAAAGGCCACATCAAGTCTTATGATGATTTTGTTCTCGTAAAGAGATGCTTCATTGAGCTTTCGAAATACTTTCAGGGTAATGAACGTGACTGTTTTGAATCTTTTCGTAAACTGAAACCTCACTTTGATCGTTTCGGTCTTGGATTCTTCGATTCATTTGTCATGCCTGTCGCCAAGCACCTGAAAGCCGATGCTAGGCACGTTTTTGGCAGTTCTGGTTACTCGCTCTTAAATGAAGATCTTGTCCCATACGTGGCCAAAAGTTCTGTTGAGGTAGTGAAAGCAGCAGGAATCGATGCTTGGAAATTTTGCAATTATTATCTTCAATTACTGTCTGGCCTCAGAGACGGAAAAGACTGGCCAGACATAGAAAAAGATTTGATAGAACTGATCAAAGCAACAAGACCCTCATCAAGAGAGTTATTAGAAAATTATCTGCTGAAAGTTTATTACATGATCAAGTCGCATAAGGATTTTATTCTGGTTAAGAAGTACTTTCTCGAGCTTTCGGAGCAATTAGAGGGTGATGGAAAAAGATATTTTGAATATTTCAGTAAATTACAACCATTCTTTAGCAGTTTAGGCCTGGCTTTTTTCGATTTGTTCATCATGCCAATCACCAAGTCTCAGAAAGCAGGGGCTCCGCTTGTTTTCAGCGAATTACTTTCTTTGTCTTATCTTCCTGAAGAAAACTGGGCAGACATAGTGAAAGGCATGGTCGAGCTGACCGACGCAGCAGGACCGAACGCCGATGCATTTTTCAATCTGGGATGGGATACAGTACAACACCAAATCCGTGGTTATCATGAGTTCGCTCTAGTAAAGAATAGTCTTGTTGAGATTTCAGAGCACTGTAAAGGCGCTGAAAAGCGCTATTTTGAATCTTTCCATGAACTGAAACCTTACTTTGATCATTTCGGCCTTGGATTATTCGATTCGTTCGTCCTGCCAGTCACGAAGTCTCAAAAGGTTGGTGCTTTCCTTGTTTTCTATAGTTGTGTATCTGTCTTCAGCGCAGGGGGTATTGCTAACAACAAGGACGTGGACCTTCTGCGCTTCATCTGCACCAGGTACTTGACCAAAGCAAACGTAATACTGAAGGATATAATGATAAAAGGTATTGAACAAGAGATTATCCCCAAGCCAATAAGCAAAGAAGCAGAGATTATCAAAGCGTTCTTAGAAGAAGCTCCCGCATACTTGGTTTATTTATATCCTCCTTTCAAGAGCTTGTACTTAGGTCACACGAGCGATGCACGCATCGAGAAAATCGCTGCGTTGTTCAAGGACGTGAAAGTGCTCAAGAAAGACATCATGAGTGGTGAAATTAGCAGAGAATATGATTACAACACTTTCTTCTCGGTATTGTACTATGTCTTTGCCTGCCACGACATCACCGTGCCGAAGGAGAACTATCTTCACGTATACAAAGAGCGCAAGGACCGTCAGGATGACATCCCGAAGAGAGCTCAATTGTCGTTGAACGTCAAGCTCTCTAGGGGTGGGCACATGCTGAAGGACGAGAAGAATCCTGTAAAAGAGGATGCGTGGGGCATCCTCATCAAGGTCGCTCGCGAGGTCAAGTCAAAGCAGGACTTTGATGCAGCGAGTTTCGGCTTCGAGCTTCTTCAGGCATACACAGACAACTCACTGCAAGAGAAGCGTGAACAATTCATCAAAGGGATCTACCAATTCTCCGTGAACCATGGCTGGAGCCTTCCTGATTTCAGGATGGAGTTTGATGTCCTGGCGAAGTACAAGGAGTTTGTCGGCGACAGGATAGTCAACGACCTCATCTACGGCATACTGAAAGAATCATTGGAGAAGGACCCGCAGCGCTTCTTCGCGGTGCAGAACCAGATTCTCGGAAAGAAGGTCGACCTGACAGGCCTTGCGAAGCAGCTCTTCGGCATCTCCCGCTCCAACATGCCTCACGGAAAGAAAGCTGATGTCTTAGGCAAGGTGCTGAGGCAGAACGGCTTCCACACAGAGGATGTCACTCCTCTCATAATCATGGACCCTGCGCAGCTCAATGTATGGCTCTCTTCCCAGCAGCCCAACATCGTGGAGAAAGGCCTGACCGCGAAGATATTCCACGCATTGTATGGTGAAGAGTACAAGAGCATGCAGGAAGAGATGACAAAGTTCGAGTTCAAGAAAGAAGGATGGGGCAAAGGCAAGGAGTACGTATTCACAATCTCAAAACGCAAAGCTCACTCTGTTGCGATGTTTAACATGGGAGTCTGCGTCGCTCCCGACGACAGGCTATGGAACAGCCCTGACATGTGGCAGCTGATAATATTCGACAAGGAAGGCGATGCTCATGGCGGCGCAATCCTCCGCACGATCGAAGAAAACGGGAAGAAATACCTCGTGCTATCCATCCAGCCCTCTTCCTCGATACTCAACGAGGTCTCGCCATTCCAGGTCGCTGACAGCATCATCCGTTTCTGCATCGTGATAGCCAAGAGGTTGAAGTATAACAACGTTCTAATACCAGTATCCTCAGCCATCCACTCCAACAGAGGCAGCATCCAGCAGGTCATCGCAGAAAAGTATGGCAAAAGCGTCCAGTTAAAGACCGAAAACGAACACGAGTTCAGCTACTCGCCGCACAACTACAAGTACCAAGAGTTCTACGTGGCTTACTGATATCCGAGCGCATTCTGAAAAGCATGTTTTAAAGTCATTCCTGCGCTTTTTCCTTGAAAAGCTTTATAAATCTGGGTTGTGTTTGGTCTGTCAGTATGGTAGAGAAAAAAGAGGTGGCTAGTTCCGAGTCTAAACTTAGTTCTAAACCCACAGTTATTACATATGATCCTAAGTCGCAGCCTTTGGTGGTTGTCAAGGCATTGACTAAAGGGTTCAAGTCCAAGCTTGTGCTCAAGGATGTCAGTTTCGATGTTTTCCAAGGTGACATATTCGGATTGATAGGCATGTCTGGTTCCGGCAAGACTACCTTATTCCAGCTAATGGCAGGGATAATGACGCCTGATGCCGGTGATGTGCTTGTGAAGCGCGACCTGTTCTATCAGAAGGGCAAGGATGTTCCGGATTATCTTTCTGTTTTCAAGAACCTTGTCATGGTAAAGCGCAATTTCGGGTTTGCCTCGCAGATGCCTTCGTTCTACGAGCATCTTACTGTTGAGGAGAACCTCTATCTCTATGGCGCTCTATACGGCCTGAACAAAAAAGCCATCAGGGACAGCGCGTCAAGGCTGATGCGGCTTGTGCAGCTTACAGATGATAAGGATACTATAGCTTCCGAGCTATCTGGCGGCATGCAGCGCCGTCTTGACATCGCCTGCGCCTTGATCCACGAGCCGAAGGTCCTGTTCCTGGACGAGCCGACTTCAGACCTGGATCCGATAATGAGGAAGCAGATATGGTCTGTGATAAAGGATATCAGCGCAAAAGGGACGACAATCATCCTCGCTTCACACATCCTTGAGGAAGTCGAGAACATATGCGACAAGGTCGCTATCCTGCACGAGAAGCGCATCATGGGCTACGGCACCCTGAGGGAGCTCAAGGAAATATTCAAGAGGGGCCACCAGGTCCGCGTTGAGCTGGAAGGCCATGATTACTCCTCTTTGATAAAGAGCCTAAGGTCTACGAAGGGCATCGAGCGCACTTTCGAGAAGAGCGGCAGGCTCATAATAGTCGTGGAAAAGGACGACGCAGCTATAAAGCGCATAATAAAGAGCATTGATTCAAGCAAGACGAAGCTTGTCAGCCTCGAGGTATCTGACGCCACGCTGGGCGAGATCTTCGAGACGCTCGCTAAAAAGACGGTCTGAAAATGGCAAAACTGTTTGAGCTGGTGGCGAAGAATTTCAAGCTGCTTGTACGCGCAAAGGTATCTGCGTTGATAATATTCATAGGTCCCCTTCTCCTGGTCTCGCTGCTAGGCCTTGCTTACAGCCAGTCGAGCAATTTCGCTCTCTCAGCATCAATCTATTCTCCTGGTTACACCGAGCTTACTGAATCATTAGTCACGAAGATGACGAACCAGAACTTCAGGATACTGCGCCAGGAATCGCTGGAGGACTGCGTCGGTTCATTGAAACGAGGCGAGTCTCAGGCCTGCATCGTCTTCCCTGCAGGCATGTCTGTAGTGGCAGGAAAGACTAATGAGATAACATTTTATGTCGATTATTCCCAGATAAACCTTGTCTGGCTCATGCTTGATGTCATGTCTGCGAGAGTATCGGAGCGTTCTGGAGAGCTCTCTAAGGAGCTTACCGGAGACCTGCTCAGCAGGATGTGGTTCATCGAAGAAAAGCTTACTGCAGGCCAGTCTGTCATCTCTGCAGTCAAGTCGAATGGCGACAGCGTCAAGTCTGCCAGTTCAAGCACGAGGTCTGATTTCCAGATGCTCGACATATCTGTTGATTTCGCCGGCCTCGGCGTCTCTGACTCGAGCGATGCTGCGAAGAACCTCTCGTCGATATTGACGAGCATAAACAAGGATATGATTGCGCTTACCAACGTCACCGACCCTGCGCTGGAAAGGATAGAGGGTGCTGTCGCTTCAGTCAAGGCAGCCCATAATGAGTCTGACATAAATACGAAGATGACTTCTATCGATGAGGCCGCGACTGATGCAGCAGAGGCCATTGATGACGCGGTTGTTGATGTGGGCCTCGATGCATCCAATGCTTCTGCGAGAGTCACTGAGATAATCGCTGCTTTCGACAGGATAAGCGCGCGTCTTACAGAGACCAACGCTAAGATACGCGGTGTGAGCAAGCAGCGTGACTCGCTATTGACGAGTTTCGACAACATCTCTTCAGAGATAGACGGCATGGTCGGCAGCATCAACTCCATCCAAGGCTCCCTTGCCGAGGCGCTGCAGAAGATAAACGAGATAAAGGGCAAGACAGCAGAGAGCATCTCCGCGCCGATAACCACGAAGATCGAGCCTGTGACGACGCAGAAGACGCATTTCAACTCATTGTTCCCGACGCTGCTGGTCTTGGTGATAATGATAACCGGCGTCCTTCTCGCATCTACTCTGATAATAGTAGAGAAGAAGTCAAAAGCCTTCTTGAGGAACAGCTTCACCCCCACTTCTTATTTCACTTTCAACCTCGCGTGCTATGCCACGTCGCTCATAGTGATCTTCATCCAGCTGCTGCTGTTCGTCAGCGTGAGCGTGTTCTTCTTCGAGACAGAGGTGCTTGCCTCCATCGGGCTCATCCTTCTACTGATCTTCCTTGCAGCCACAGTATTCATCTGCATCGGCATGTTCATCGGCTTCCTGTTCAGGACAGAGGAGACCGCGACGCTCGCCGCGATAACGCTCGCTACGATAATGCTGCTGTTCTCCAGCGCAGTCATACCTCTTGAGAGCCTCTCAGGCCTGCTCAAGCAGGTTGCGATGTTCAATCCGTTCGTCGTCGCTGAGATGGCCTTGCGCCAGGCGATAATATTCCAGTTCAGCTTTGCCAAGACGATGTATGGCATCATCGTGCTCGCGTCTTATGCTGTCGGCATCTTCGTTCTCCTTGTTGTGGCCCAGAACTCCCTGAGACGCCTGTCTTTTACGCATTTCAGGAAGCATCATTTCGGTGACAAGCCTTTGGACAAGAAAGCCGGTGTAGATGCAGCGAAGCCAGAGCCCAAGAAGCCTGACATAAATGAGCTAGCTGTGAAGAAGTGATTTCTGAATACAGATTTAGTAGCAGTGCCACGACCATTGACTTATTAGGCAACGCCACCGCCAATTCTGCGAAGCGACTCACGGTAAAATAAACACTCGTGACAGGGGGAAGACCCCTACGGGGATGTCACGATGCACTAAGATGTTCTACAAGCGAAGCCTGGCGTGGCGTTGCCGAGTAATGCTGAGCTTTGCGTGGCACTGCTGAACAAACATATTTTTGCAAACACCCGCCCTCGCCACCTCGTTCTTCCTTTTTTGCAAAAATACGCCTGAAAGTTCTTATATATTTCGGCGTCATATTATTGTAGTAAGATTAGCAGTAGCGACGAGAGTTTTGTATTCGGCGGCAGTATGATGCTCCTTCGGAGATAGCTCGAAGTCAAGGGTTGTCTATGTGGGCAACCCTTGACACATTTTCCCGGAGGGGCCTAGTTGGCCGTAGGGGGAAGTTCGCCTCGCTGGTCTTTACCTAGCTTACGTTCTAGCAGTCTCGGGAGGATAGCGTGAGCTCTGAAGGAGGGAAAAGGCATGCGAGGTGGATTGAAATGCAAACACAAGAACAGAACCTATGTCGAGCTCTCTCCGGAGTCAAGGGACTGGATTTTGAGTTGAGGCGCAACATCGATGACGGGATGTTTGCCGCCAGCGTATTCTGCCAGTCGGCTAGCGACATAGGTAGCATAATGGAAGCCTATGGTGAGCTGATGCGCAAGGACACGAAGGTCTTCCTTAGGCGCGGCAGGAAGAGACGTCTGATCGGTGAGCTTTCTGACGTCATAAACTGCAAGGACATATCTTTGCCAGGCACAGATACAGGCGAGTACGACATCCCGATCGTCCTCGAGGACAAAGTGGATGATGAGACTGAGCTGGACACATCAGACCTGCTTGATGTCGTGGACCTCTCAGACAGGAGCGAAAAGTCGAGACGCTTCTACGAGTCTGCTGTGTATGAAGACGTGTTTGCGAAAAGGGAAGAGCTAGGCCTCAGCATCGACTATTATAAGACCAAGAAAGGCAATAGCCAATTCAGGTACAGGCTCAGGCAAAAGGTAGGGAGTGCAGGCAGGTGGGTGTCTAAGGATTATGTACGCGACGCAGTGAATGGCCTGAAGCGATACGACGCTTTCGTCGCCAAGGGGGACTGGCAGAGCCTTAGGAAGGCAGAGGATATCGCCGACAGGTACTTCACACAAGAAGGAAAAACCAAGTCGCGTGAAAAGATCTCGCAACTCCTGGACAAGAAGGCTGTCTCGCTCTCTTGCTATGCTGCAGGAGGTCTTCTCGACGAGAATACTGCGAAGCAGGTCTATTCCCGCCTGGTAATGACGCGCAACGTGGAGAATGTGATGTGCGCTGTGGAGATAGCAAAGAGATATCTGCCGAATGAGATAGTCCGCGCGACTGAGAAGCATCTTGACAAGGTCTATGAGGAAGAGTACTCTCGTATGGGCGTCGTCTGTCTCAGCAATAACGCTGCTGATGAAAAGAGGCAGGTCATCCCGCCCGCGAATCCAGACTGCGAGAGGCAGTTCTTCTTCCTGGCGGCGTGATTTTATTTTTTATAATTTTTTATTTCCTGTCTTTTATCTCGCCCAGCATCTGGTCGAGGAATTCCTGCGGATCCTTTTCGCCGAGGACTTCGTTATCCCTCGTCCTCACGTTGACTGTGTTGTTCGCTTGTTCCTTGTCTCCGACGACCAGAGTATAGTTCACTTTCGCGAGTTGTGACTCGCGCACCTTCTTAGGTATTGATTCTGCGCGGGAGTCCAATTCTACCCTCACTCCGGCGTCGAAGTATTTCTGGCGTATCATCTCTGCGTATTCGTTATGACGGTCAGCCACAGTGACTATCCTTGCCTGCACTGGGTTGAGCCAGAGCGGGAACTTTCCTGCATAATGCTCTGTCAGCACTCCGAAGAATCTTTCTAGAGAGCCGTATATCGTGCGGTGCAGCATGACTGGCCTGTGCTGTTTTCCGTCGCTGCCTTCGTATGTAAGGTCGAATCTTTCAGGGTTGTTCATGTCCAGCTGTATCGTCCCGCACTGCCAGGTCCTTCCGATTGCGTCTTTGAGGTGGAAGTCTATCTTAGGCCCGTAGAACGCTCCGTCTCCAGGGTTGATCTTGTATTCCATGCCCGACTCCTCAAGCGCCTTCCTCAACCCGGCTTCTGCTGCTTCCCATGCCTCGTCTGTGCCGATGGATTTGTCTGGTCTGGTCGAGAGCTCGAGGCGGTATGTAAGCCCAAATGCGCCGTATATCTTGTCTGCGAGGTTTATCACTCCCAGCACTTCCTCTGTTATCTGTTCCGGCGTCATGAAGAGATGCGCATCATCCTGGTGGAAACAGCGTACCCTGAACATCCCGGACAGTACGCCGCTCAGCTCGTGCCTGTGCACAAGCCCTATCTCTCCTACTCGCAGCGGCATCTCCTTGTATGAGTGTATCTTTTCCTTATAGACGAGCATCCCGCCCGGGCAGTTCATGGGCTTTATCGCGTAGTCCATCTGGTCGATGACTGTGGTGTACATGTTCTCTTTGTAGTTCATCCAGTGCCCTGACTGTTCCCAGAGTTTCCGAGAGAGCATTATCGGTGTCTTTATCTCGACGTATCCTGCCTGTCGGTGGAGCTCTCTCCAGAACGCGAGCAATTCATTCCATATGACCATTCCTTTAGGATGCAAGAACGGCATGCCTGGCCCTTCGTCGTGGAATGAGAACAGGTCCAGCTCGCGGCCGAGTTTCCTGTGGTCGCGTTTCTCTGCCTCCTCCCTGAGTGTGATGTATTGCTTGAGCTCTTCCTTGCTCGGGAAGCTTATGCCGTAGATGCGTTGCAGCTGCTTGTTCTTCGCGTCCGCTCTCCAGTAAGCTCCCGCGATTTTCGTCAGCTTGAATGCCTTTATGATGCTTGTGTTGGGCACGTGGGGCCCTCTGCAAAGGTCTACGAAGTCTCCCTGCCTGTACACTGTTATCGTCGCTTCGTCGAGCTCGTCTATCATCTCGAGCTTGTATTCGTTGTCCTTGAACAGCTCCTTGGCTTGTTTCTTTGTTATCTCCTGGCGTTCGATAGGGAGTTTCTTCTTCATTATCTCATGCATCTTCTGCTCTATCTTGTCCAGGTCTTCTGGCTTGAACGGGTCATGTTCCATATCGTAGTAGAATCCTTCCTCGACCACCGGGCCTATTGTGAATTTTGCGTAGGGGTACAGCTCGTGTATCGCGTGCGCCATCAAGTGAGCGGTGCTGTGCCTGAAGACATCCATGCCTTCCTTATCTTTTGGAGTGAGTATCTGGACAGTTGAATCTTCTGTCAAAGGTGTGTTTAAGTCCACGACCTTGCCGTTGAGCTTCATCGCGACTGCGTTCTCCGCCAGTCCGCGTGATATCTGCTCTGCTATCTTCATTCCTGTGACTGTCTCTTTGTATTCTTTCTTAGAACCGTCTGGGAAAGTAACGATTACCATTTTCTTGCCTCCGGACCAGCCCTACAATGGCTAATCCCACGATAAGAAATAGGAAATAGTGTTATTTTTAAATCTTGCTAATTGTACTCGAGTATCTTCCTTCTCTTGTGGTAATGCAGAGTCTCTATCTTCTCTGATCTTTCTTTCTTGTTCTCAAGGCTGAAAAGTATCGCGCAGCCTATCAACGACATCACCCCTGCGAGCGCAAACGCATACCTGAAGCCCATGAACTCGGCGATGACTGCACCTATGGTGGCTGCGGCTGCCGTGCCCAGTCCAGTCATTGTGGAATAGAGGCTCCATTCGAAGCTCTCGTGCTTCCTGTCCAGGTGCGTGCTCCAGAGCCCGAGCCAGGTGGGGTATGCTAGCCCGCTGCCGACGCCATATATGATCTGGGCGCAGTATATCCATCCTATGCTTTCAGAGAATATGTAAATGAAAGGCACTGCGGAGATGAGGAATGCGCCGACAATCAGCCACTTGACTTTGTCGTCGTGGTCATCGACGTATCTTGAGAATGGCAGCTGCACCAGGCATTTGGTCACGAGGAAAAGGGTGCTTGCGGCGCCTGCCGCGAATATGGTCCCGCCCACAAGGTCTTCTTTGACGAATATCGCCAGGATCGGCTCGATGAGCGCGAAACCGGTGAGTGTGAATATGTCTGCAAACATCAATATCTTTAGGTATTTGTTCATGCATCCCGTTTGGTCTTTAACGTTGTTATAATAGGTTTATAAGGTTTTTTGTTCTCAGGGCTCAGAGCCACTTGACCCTTTTGAAATAAGCATACATCCCTATGATGGAGAACAGCATCAAGCCGAGCGCGAACGGATATCCCCACTTCCAGTATATCTCTGGAAGGTACTTGAAGTTCATCCCGTATATGCTGGCTATCAGCGTCGGTATCATGATGTATGCCGCGACTACAGTCAGTTTCTTTATGACCTGGTTCGTGGTGTTTGACACCGAGGATAAGTAGATATCTATGACTCCTGTCAATATATCACGCAGCGTCTCCTCTGTATCAATCAATTGCACGAGGTCGTTGTATATGTCCCTGAAGTCGTACAGCTCTTTCCTGCTGAGCTTCGTCACGTACGCTTTCTCTATGGCTGTTATTACCTCGCGGTTCGCGAGCAGGGACTTGTGGAAGACAAGCATCTGTTTCTTGAGCTTGAATACCCTCTGGATCGAGCTGCTGTGCGGGCTGGTGAATACCGCCTCTTCTATGTCGTCTGCTGATTCTTGGAACACGTCAAGGAAGTTGAAGTAATCATCGACCACGCTCTCTATCATCGACCTTACTACCTTGGTGTGGAATTCGAAATACTTGGGGTTCTTCTCGAGGAGCTTTTGCCTGAACTTCTCCAGGCCTGCCATCTCCTCGGTCCTTATCGTGACGATGTTCTTGTTGTTGAAGAGGAATATTGCGAAAGAAGTCACCCTGAACATGTCATGGTCCAGCACTGGCGCGCCGAAGACGATGAGTGAGTGCGTGTCGAACTCGAATGTGTTCGGCCGCTCGTAGTCAACAAGGTGCTCCTTGAGGTCGGTCACAGTGACCTTGGTTATGTCGGATATCTGCTTCATCTCCTCGTCTGTGGGGTTGTAGCAGTCTACCCAGACGACCTTTTTGGACTTCAGTGCAGACATGTCTGACTCTACTATCTTGTCTTTCGGTCTCCAGTATGCTCGTATCATGCAGTTGCATCCGTCTGCAGGGTATTTAAACTTTTGTAGCTACTTGAAGAAGGGAAAAACGAAAAATTTTATATAGTCTGGAGTCGGCTTGGCCCTGTGTAATGAGTGATTTTTTCAGGCTGAAAAAGAGTGATGCGCAGCTTCAGGCAGCTATAGACAAAGTAGCTTTCTTTGACATAAACCCATTGAACCTCGTGTTCGAGCGCGAGCTCGTGCTGAAAAATCAAGACTACGATCCTTTCTTCATCTATCCTGACAATGGCTTTGATTTCGAAAATGTCCAGGCAGAGCTCAGCGCAGTCGATGCCCCGGAGTCATTGCTCGGAACGATAATCAACAGGAAGCGCGACCTCTTCATAGACAAGTGCGAGATGCTGAAGAACCGAGGATCAAAGAAGTTCGGGGTCTTCTCCAGGAAGGTGTATGGCATCCCTTCAAAGAGGGTGCTTGAGCATGCCGCAAGCCTCCTTCCGCTTGAGCCTGTCGAGGAGAAGAGCGACATCCCCTCCTCAAAGGCAGTGAGCATGATCCAAGCTGAGATGAACCATTATGGCTTTGATTATTCCGTTGTCGCGAAGCGCATCAATTCTGGTGCGATGGTTCTTCCTGTTAGGAAGAAGGTGCTTGTGCGCAGCGATTTCCTTTTCTCTGAGAAGTTCGTGAAGCGCCTCGTCGCGCATGAGATAGGGACGCATGTGCTGCGCGCTGAGAATGGGCGGGAGCAGCCATTCTCGATATTCTTCCATGGCTTCCCTGATTTCCTCTCGACAGAGGAGGGTCTTGCTGTCTACAATGAAGAGCGTTTCGGCCTGCTGAACAATGATAATCTCCGTGATTATGCTGCAAGGTCAGTGGCTGTGCAGATGTGCCTGTCCAGCAGTTTCTCAGGTATATACAAGTATCTTCTTGGGCTTTTCCCAGAGCCGACTGCGTTCAGGATAGCGACAAGGGTAAAGCGCGGCCTCGCGGATACGTCCAAGCCTGGCGGCTGCACAAAGGATTATGTCTATATAGATGGTTATCTGAAGGTGAGGGGGTACATGGAGAATGGCGGCTCGTTGTCATCGCTCTACTACGGCAAGCTCGGCATTGAGCACCTCCCTGTATTGCAGGATATCCAAGGGCTTTCGCGCCCGAGACACCTTCCCAGAAACCAAAGTTTTAAAAGTCTGCTGAGCTTTTAAACCCCCAGAAAAGAGGTATGTTCATATGGATATGAAGCTTGTCGTACTCGTCCGCCAGGACTTGAAGCTGCCCAAAGGCAAGTTGGCAGCCCAGGTCGCTCATGCTGCTGTCGAGTCTGTGTTCAATTCTGAGAAGTCAAAAGTCGATGAGTGGCGCTCTCAAGGCCAGAAGAAAGTTGTCCTGAAAGTGAAAGATGAGCAAGAGCTCATGGATTTCCTGCGCAGGGCGAAGACCATGAAGCTGAAGTCCTGCATAATAACCGATGCTGGCCGTACTGTTCTGGAGCCAGGCACAAGGACTTGTGTCGGCATAGGCCCTGATTACGATGATAAGCTTGACCCTTTGACAGGCAAGCTGAAGATGGTTTAACATGGCAAGGCCGGATAATAAGCAGATTGAGAAGCTGAAGAAAGCAGACAAGGAGCTGAGAAGGCTTCCCTCGCTGAAGCAGGAAGAGACAAAGCTGAAGAAAGAGGAGTCTTACCTCAAGAAGCTTCTGAAGCCTCAGATGCTTGAGGTCGATCTGAAGAAGATGGAGAAGGAGCGCAAGGCGCTCATCAAGAAGGGGAGGAAGTGAATTGGTCAAGATTGGCGAGTTCCTGAAGTGGTATCTCAACATCGACTGGAAGGACATAACGAATTATATAGCACTTACAGTGGCAGTCCTGCTGCTCTGGTGGGGCCTAAAGACGATTATTGCCTCCATGTCATTCAAGCCGTGAGAATGAAGAAGCAAGTCAAAAGTTCTATCTGGGGAAAAGAAGATCCTGAAACATTAGCTCTTCTTCGCAAAGAGAGAATCAGGGGTGTTTGGCTCAATCTTGCGGCAGGAGATGGCAGGTATAATACGCTTCTTCTTAAGAAAGCAGACAAGGTCGTAGCCTCAGACATAGATGAAAAGGCGCTGAAGAAGCTCTATTACAGCACCCCTCCAATCATCCGGAAGAAGCTGAGCATTGTCACTTTCGACCTCACTAAGAAGTTCCCGTTCAAAGCACGACATTTTGATGGTGTTTTCTGCACAGGCACACTGCACCTTCTTCCGCAAGCAAAGTTAAGACACACAATACAAGAAATGACCCGGGTGTTGAAACCACACGGAAAGCTCATCATTGATTTTGCTGCAGACATAAAGAGGACGTTGCCTAGTGGAAAACAGCACATCATAGGTAATGAACCGCAGTATACCTTGCGGCAAGCCCGTGCAATCCTGAAGAAACTCCTTGTGAATTTTAATATGAAGGTTTATGAGTCTGCCGTGCCTGAAGAGACTATTATAACAAAAGGGCGCAGCTATGTTTTCAGTTGTGATTTTCTCCTCGTGGTTGGAAAGAAGCAATAAGAGCATATATAATTCAGGCTCAGTAGAAAGTAAGATTAACCCGTGCAGCCGTTAGGCTGCATGGGGGTGGGGAGTGCACCCCACCATGAGGGAGAAAGAGACACTGAAAGAAAA
>JAGVOD010000027.1 GCA_020052935.1 archaeon
TCACCGCCGAACGAGGATACGTCAACGCCTGAAAGGCTTGACGAGGGAGCGAGGCGGAACGGGGATTATAAGGGGTCGCAACCCCTTATCTCATACTGAAAAATCCAATTATTTCAGTTACTAAATTTGTTGCACTAGCGGGCTAAAAAGGCAACGACGGCCACGCTGCTGCTAATGTTCACCTCGGTTTTGCTCTTATAAACTATTACAGTATGTTTTAAATATCTTCCTCAATTATTTCAGAAGAAACTGCAGCAGTGCCACGCCAGGCTCCGCTTATTGATGCTTTTTATGGAAACTCGACATCCCCGTAGGGGGCGACCCCCTGTCGAGTGTGATTGAGTTTCCGTGCAACGCTTCGCAAAAATGGCGGTGGCACTGCTGCTTATGTGAAAAATGGACCCGATACTGCTGAGCAAGGTACTGAAGCACTACAAACGGATTGAGGTGCAGAACGAGATAGTTAATGCTGCGAGGAACAAGGAGGCAGTAGGCAGCTTCGAGGGACATGGGTACGCAAAACGACCGGATACGATACTCTATCCCAACGACGTGATGGAACAGGTGAAGAACGGCGTCACGTCATTCCACCTATCCGAAGAGACATGGCAGAACCCGCAGATGATAGCAGTCGAGATGAAGAAGCACGAATACGACAAGCTACGCATCGGATGGGATCTTGTGTTGGATATAGACTGCCCGCAGTGGGAATTCGCTAAGATAGTCGCATGGCTATTCATACGCGCGCTGAAGGAGCACGGCATCGACGCCATAACAGCCAAGTTCTCAGGCAACAAGGGATTCCACATAGCAGTGCCGTTCGAGGCATTCCCGGAAACAGTGCAGAACATACCGACAAAAGACCTCTTTCCCGACGGGCCAAGGAAGATAGCGGCATACCTGCTCGACTACATAAGCAACAAGCATGTCATAGTCAAAGACAACAAAGTGACTTTCGGCGGAAGGTTCAGCTATGACATGAAAGAGCTGGAAGAGAAGACCCATAAGACTGCGCAAGAGCTCGCGCACACATACTGCGCAAACTGCGGCAAGACAACAAAAACCGACACGCGGAGGCAGATACAGTTCACCTGCCCCCAATGCGAATCGACAATCATCGGCACAGAGGAAGAGCAGTACAAGAGCTGCCCGAAATGCAAGATAATAATGGAACGCAGTGTCACAGAACTAGGAAAGAAATGCTGCGCAAAGCCGAAACACACCACAAGATTCAACCCGCTAGCCATCGTCGAGGTCGATACGGTTTTGATAGCACCACGCCACCTTTACAGGGCGCCATATTCCTACCATGAGAAGTCAGGCATGGTATCAGTGCCTATCGACGCTAACAGGATACTTGAGTTCGAGAAGAAAGAGGCAGAGGCAGACAAGATCAAGTTCACACACAAGTTCCTCGACCGCGAGGAAGCCAGGTCTGGCGAGGCGACAAGACTGCTCGTAGAAGCATTTGACTTCTCTGCGCGGAAAAACCAACGCGTACGCGAGATGGAAGACGTAGAGAAGCTGGAACACGCAGGCATGCACCGCGAGTTCGACGAAATTTTGACTGCAATACCTGAAAAATTCTTCCCACCATGCGTGCAGCTCATATCACGCGGACTGCCTGACGGAAAGAAAAGAGCAGTATTCATAATGACAAACTTCCTATCAAGCTGCGGATGGGACTACGACAAGATAGAAGAATGGTTCAAGGCATGGAACTCCCGCAATCCTGAACCGTTGAGGGAGCAGACAGTCCTCGGTCAGGTAAGATACGCAAAACAGCAGCGCAAGAAAATACTTCCTCCAAACTGCGACAACAACGCATACTACAAATCGTTTGGAATATGCAAACCAGACCAGTTCTGCAGATACATAAAGAACCCAGCGAACTACGCCATCAAAAGGGCGAGGTACTCGCAGAGGGATGAGGAGAAGGGGAAGAAGCCGGCAAGAGAGAAGAAGGCGAAGAAAGAGGCTAAGAAGGCCAAAGAGTGACGTTATATGTTGGTGACACTATATTATAGGGGGTAAATCTAAACCTTTATAAGTAACCGAAATCTCGGGTGTTGTGTTCGGAATAAGCGTTTAAACGACTGATTCGATGTTTAAATGCGTTGTAGGAATTAACGAGCCTGAAAAGACGGGTTTTCAGTACGAGTTTAGTTCAAATAAGCTCTTGTTCTTGAAAAAACGTCATAAATAGGCTTTTTCGAAACAGCAAGGCTGTAAAGAGGCTTCGAAGAGCTATTCCCTTTAATCAGGCTAGGTTGAAGACTCTAAAAAATGGCAAACGTAAGAAGACCGAGACACGGAAGCATGCAAGTCTGGCCTAGAGTAAGGGCCAAACGCATCTACAAACGAGTCAAGAAATTCCCACAGGTAAAAGAGGCAAAACTTCTCAGCTTCGCAGGCTACAAAGCAGGAATGACGCATGTCCTGATCACAGACGCAAGAAAGTATTCTATGACAAAAGGCGAGGACATAACCTGGCCAGTCACGATCATCGAATGCCCACCGATAAGGATAGCGGGCGTAAGGTTCTACAAGATATTCGAAAAAGCCATGAGGCCAGCATTCGACATACTAGCAAAAGCAGACAAGGAACTCGGAAGGAAGATCGACGTGCCGAAGAAAGAGACAAAGAAGCTCGACACGGTAAAGGCAGAGGATTTCGACGAGCTCCGCATGCTCATCGAGACGCAGCCAAAGATGACAGGCATAGGCAAGAAGATGCCAGAGTTCTTCGAGGGAAGCGTCGGCGGAAACAAAGACGAGAAATTCAAGTTCGCAAAAGACAACCTCGGCAAGGAGCTGAGCGTAAAAGACGTGTTCAAGGAAGGACAGATGATAGACATCCACGCCGTGACAAAAGGCAAGGGATTCCAAGGGCCGGTGAAGAGGTTTGGCGTAAAGATACGAAACCACAAGGCAGAGAAGACAAAACGAGGACCAGGATCACTCGGCGGATGGAGCGCGCAAGGACACGTCATGTACAGGGTAGCGCACGCAGGACAGATGGGCTACCACAACCGAATAGACTACAACAAGCAGATACTCATGATCGGAGACGATGCAGAGCAGGTCAAGATCAAAGGCGGGCTCAAGAACTATGGCGTCGTGAAGAACACATACGTACTCGTCAAGGGCAGCGTACCCGGACCAGAAAAGAGGATAATAAGGCTCGAAGCAGGAAGAAAGGTCAATAACAAGGTAGAGCAGGTCCCGCCGACAATACAATACATAAGCACCGCGTCAAAGCAAGGCAACTGAAGATGAAGCTCAAGATACTAAACCCGCAGAACAACGAGAAAGGCAGCATAGACATGCCACAAGTGTTCAGCGAGCAGATAAGGCCCGACATAATCAAACGAGCTGTCGAAGCGCTCCAGGCAAACGCAAGACAGTCATACGGATCAGACCCGCTGGCAGGAAAGAAGTCCAGCGCAAAGCTCTCGAGGAGAAGACGCGACTACAGGGGAAGCTACGGGCACGGAATATCAAGAGTGCCGAGAAAGATAATGTCACATTCAGGGACAAGATTCAACTGGGTAGGAGCATTCGCGCCAGGAACTGTCGGCGGAAGGAAGGCACACCCGCCCAAAGCGACCAAGTCATTCGAAAAGAAGATCAACAATCAGGAAAGAAGGAAGGCAATAAGGTCTGCGCTGGCAGCCACGATGGAGAAGAAGCTCGTCGAGGCACGAGGCCACATAGCGCCAGAGAAATACCCGTTCATAATCACCAACGACTTCGAGACGATGAAGAAGACACGCGAGGTCATAGACGCCCTGGTCCAGCTCGGACTGGCGAAAGAGCTCGAGCGAGCGGCAGAGAAGACATACCGCACAGGAAAATCAAGGCTCAGGGGAAGGAAATACAGGAAAAGGAAAGGCCCGCTGTTCGTCGTGGCAAAGGAATGCCCGCTCATAAACGCTGCGCAGAACATACCTGGCGTCGATGTCGTGATGGCAAACGCACTCAACGCAGAGCTGCTCGCGCCAGGAACCGTGCCAGGAAGACTGACGCTATTCACAGAAGCAGCGATAGAAAGGATCGCCAAAGAGAACATGTTCACAGGCATGCAGATGACTGAGAAGAAAGACAAGACTGAGAAGACAGCGAAGACCGAAAAGCCTGCCAAGCAAGACAAGCCCAAGGCAGCAAAGCCTAAGGCAGTGAAGAAGGCAGACAGCTGAAAATGGAGATCACAAACGTCATCAAATACCCGTTGTCGACGGAAAAGTCGATAAGGCTCATGGAAGCGGAGAACAAGCTCATATTCGTCGTAGACATAAAAGCAAACAAGCACGAGATAAAGAAAGCCATAGAGAGGACATTCAAGGTGAAGGTCGAGGACGTAAAGACGCTGATCACGCCCAAGGGCCAGAAACGAGCATACGTCAGGCTTTCGCCAGAGACGCCGGCGCTGGACATAGCGACGGACCTCGGACTCATGTAATGATATAAGGTGTATCATGGGAAAAAACCTAATACAGCAGGCACGTGGAAAAGGCGGCCCGACATACAGGGCGCCGAGCTTCAGGTACAAAGGAGAGGCAAAACACATCCGCCTCGCGCCAGAAGCGATAGAAGGAGAAGTCCTAGACTTCGTGCACTGCCAAGGCCACTCAGCACCGCTCGCCCAAGTCAGGTACAACAACGGCGATGTATGCCTGCACATAGCGCCGGAAGGGATGCGCGTGGGACAGAAGGTACAAAGCGGACCCAAGACAGAGTTAGAGCCAGGCAATACCATGCAGCTCAACGAAATACCTGACGGAACCGCGATCTATAACATAGAAGGAATACCTGGAGACGGCGGAAAGTTCGTCAGGGCATCAGGCACATCCGCACGCGTGATGGGCAAGTACAAGAACAATGTTGTAGTGCTGCTCCCGTCAAAGAAACGGAAGGAATTCCACCCAGCCTGCAGGGCGACGATAGGAATAGTCGCGGGCGGCGGCAGGACAGAGAAACCATTGCTGAAAGCAGGCGTTGCGTTCCACAAGATGAAGGCAAAGAACAAGAAGTATCCGATAATGGCGGGCTCTGCACAGAACGCAGTCGACCACCCATTCGGAAACAAGAGGACGTCACGCAAGTCAAAGGCAAGGCCTGTCGGCAGGAACGCCCCGCCAGGAAGAAAGGTAGGAATGATCGCCGCAAGAAGGACAGGCAGGAAGAAAAAGTAAAGGCAGGAAAAAATGGCTAAAAAAGAATTCACATTCCGCGGAAAACCACTTGACGAGCTGCAGAGGATGAGCATGAGCGAACTAGCGGAACTCCTCCCATCCGCAGCCAGGAGAAAGATCAAGAGAGGGCTCACAGAACAGGAGAAGATACTCCTCAACAACCTGAAGACGAGCAAGAAGACAGTCAAGACGCACTGCAGGACCATGATCGTGCTGCCAGAGATGGTCAGCAAGACAATAAAGGTATACAACGGCAAATCATTCGAGGACGTGATGATACAGCCAGAGATGATAGGCCACTACTTCGGCGAGTTCGTGATGACCAGGAAGAAGGTATCTCACTCAGCGCCGGGAATAGGCGCGACGAAGTCGTCCGCAAACGTATCAGTCAAGTAAACAGATAAAAAATGGCACAATACAACTACGCATTCCAGGGATTCAACAAGGAACTCATGGCAAGAGCGGTAGCGAGAGACGTAGAAGTCAGCTATAAACAAGCAATAGAGATATGCAACTACCTGCGCCACAGGAAACTCGCCAATGCCAAGGCCACGCTCGAGAGAGTGATGGAAAAGAAGCAGGCCATACCCTTCAAGAGATTCGTGAATGGGCTGGGCCACAAGCCCGGGAAGATGACTTCAGGACGCTACCCTGTGAAGGCATCAGGCACGTTCCTCAAGCTGCTCGAGTCCATAGAGGCCAATGCGCAGACAAAAGGCCTCAACACAAACGAGCTCGAGATAGTACACATCTGCTCACACAAGTCGGCGAGACAGCCGCACTATGGAAGGAACGGCGGAAGGCAGTTCAAGAGATGCCACATAGAGGTCGTAGTCGCGGAGACCACCGAGAAGGAGAAAGGCAAGAAAGAAGAGAAGAAGAAAGCGCCAAAAGGCAAGGAAAACAAAAAAGAATAGACAAGCATAACCACAAAAGGATAATCACACTCACGAGGAACAAAAGATGATCGAAAGACAAATCGTGGCGGCAAACGTCAAGGAACTGGAGATACAGGAATACGTGCAGAGCGTGCTGAAGAACCTCGGGCACAGCCACATAAAGCTCCAGAAGACGCCGCTCGGAGAGAAGATCATAGTATATGCATCAAGGCCAGGGCTCATCGTCGGAAGGAAAGGACAGAACATAAAGAAGCTCACAGACGACCTCAAAGCCAAGTTCAAGCTCGAGAACCCGCAGATAGAGATAAACGAAGTAGACAGCCCGGACCTAGACGCCCAGATCGTGGCAGAGAGGGTCGCGAGCTCGCTGGAGAAATTCGGCACGCAGAGGTTCAAAGGCATAGGCCACAAGATAATGGCAGACGTCATGAATGCGGGCGCGATGGGAGTCGAGATACTAGTATCAGGGAAGATACCGAGCTCACGCGCCAAGAGATGGAGATTCTACCAAGGCTACCTGAAGAAGTGCGGAGATGTCGCCATCGTCGGAGTCAGGAAAGCATACGCAGCAGCACAGCTGAAGACAGGCACGATAGGCATCCAGGTGAGGATAATGCCGCCGGATCTCAAGCTGCCAGACAAGGTCAGGATGCTCGAGCCAGGAGAAGTCGCTGAAGGGATGAAGAACCAGATACAGATGCAAGCAGACAAGAAAGCAGCAGAGAAGAAGGCAGAAGAGAAGAGAGAAGAAGCCAAGAGCGACGCGACAAAGGCAGAGGAGAAGAGACAGAGACGCTCAAGCAAGAAGGAAGAGAAGCCGCAGCACGAAGAGAAGACGGAGAAGGCCGAAGATAAGAAGCCCAAGAAAACTCCGAAGAAAAAGGAAGAGAAACCGGAGCAGGAACAGAAACTGCCGGAACAACCGCAACCATCACAATCAACAAGCGAAGAGAAAAAGGAATAACTGAAAAATGAAAGACCTAGACGTAACAAAGATGAGCAAGGACGAGCTGAACGCCAAGATACTCGAACTCAGGAAAGAGCTCATCAAGCTTAACGCTCAGACAGCAACGGGCACTACACCAAAGAACCCGATGCAGATCAGAACAACAAAGAAAAACATCGCAAGGCTCATGACAGCCTTGAGAGGAAAGGAGTAAAACAAATGAGTGAGATTTGTTCAACGTGCGGACTGCCAAAAGAGCTGTGCGTATGCGAGACAATCGCAAAAGAGAACCAACTCATCGAAATAAGCGTCGAGAAGAAGAAATTCGGAAAGCAATACACCGTGGTAACGGGCATCGACACGAAAGAGATCGACCTTGAGCAGCTCCTCAAGAAGCTTAAGAACAAGCTCGCTTGCGGAGGGACAGCCAAGGACGGCAAGATTGAGTTGCAGGGCCAGCACAGGCAAAGAGTCAAGAAAGCGCTCCTCGAGATGGGATTCGCACCAGAAACAATAGTCATGAGATGAACATGCAGAAGCAAGCCAAGCCCGCAAGGACCGTGCTGATAGGCGAGACGATACGCATCGTGTCGTCGAAAAACAAGAGCCTCGAAGGCATCGGCGGGAAAGTGACGGACGAGACAAAAAACATGCTCAAGATCATGACGCCCAAAGGCGAAAAGACAGCAATCAAGGACCAAATCACGATCAAAATCGGAGACAAGACGATCAACGGAGAACAAATCCAAGGAAAGATCGAGGCCAGGATCAAACAATAATGGTGAACTAAATGCCAAGGACAAGAAACGCAGGATTCGAAATCACAATTCCCGAAAAAGCATGCACTGACAAGAAATGCCCATTCCACGGCAACCTCAAGACGCGCGGAAGGCAATTCACAGGCAAAGTAGTGTCAGAGAAGATGCAACACACAGTAGTCGTGGAGTGGGAAGGATGGAGATACATCCCGAAGTACGAGAGGTACAGGAGGACAAGGACAAGGCTGCTCGCGCACAACACCCCCTGCATAAACGCTGCGGAAGGAGACATGGTCCTGATAGCCGAATGCAGGCCGCTCAGCAAGACAAAGAACTTCGTAGTGCTCAAGGTCCTAGGAAAACTCGAGAAATACGCACTTGAGAAAGAGGCCATGGAGGAAGCGAAGCACAAGGCCAAGGCCGCAGAGATAGAGAACCTCGCTAAGCAAGAGACGAAATCCAAGGAGAAAGGAGAGTAAAGATGCAAGCCCACAAAGCACGCGTGACAAAAGGACTCCAGCTAGGGTCCTGGATACCGACCTGCGACAACTCAGGAGCCAACATAATCAAGATAACATCGATAAAGAAGACCAAGACCTCGCAGAGACGCATCCCGTCATGCGGCGTCGGCGACATGATCATGGCGGCAGTCAAGAAAGGAAAGCCTGAGATGAGGAAACAGGTCGTATTCGCGATCATAGTCCGGCAGAGGAAGGAATACAGAAGGCTCGACGGCATGAGGATAAAATTCGAAGACAACGCGGCAGTCGTGCTGAAGGATGACAAAGGCAACCCGAAAGGCACGATACTCAAGGGACCCATAGCGAAAGAGGCTGCAGCGAGATGGCCAGCAGTCTCGAAGATCGCAAGCATAATAATATGATCAATAATATGATTAATATACTCACAACCGAAGAAGGCATAAAATGAAAAAGGAATTTTCAAAAAGCTGGAACTCAAGCAAAAGGCCCGGAAAACAGCGCAAGTACAGGTACAACGCCCCGCTCCATATAAAGCACAAGTTCTGCTCAGCACACCTGTCGAAAGAGCTGAGGACGAAGCACGGAAGGAGGAGCATAGAGGCGAGGAAAGGCGACAAGGCCAAGGTAATGAGAGGCCAGTACAAGGGAAGGGAGAACAAGATAGAAAGGGTAGACATAAAGAAGATAAAAATCTACATAACGGGCATAGAGACGACCAAGAAGGACGGCTCAAAATCACTCTACCCCATAGACCCGACGAACATCATGATAACCGAGCTGAATCTCGAAGACAAGAAAAGAAAGGCCACACTAAGCAAGGCCAAAGAGGAAGCATAAAATGCCAAAGAGTCATCTCAAAAGGATGGCAGCACCAAAGAGCTGGCCCATACCTAGGAAGGAGACCAAATATGTCATGAGGCCCACGTCAGGACCCCACAAGCTCCGCAACGCGATGCCGCTATCCTTGGCAATGAGAGAACTGATCAAAGTCGCAAAGACGTCAAAGGAAGCGAAACACATCATCAAGACCAAAGACGTCTTCGTAGACAAAAGGAAAAGGACAGACGAGAAATACCCTGTCGGCCTGATGGACATAATAGAGTTCCCTCAGCTCGAACAGCAGTACAGGATGCTCATCGACAAGAAAGGAAGGCTGAAGGCAGTCAAGGCAGATGCCAAGGAAGCCGCGACAAAGCTATCGAGGATAGAGTCCAAGACAAAGATCAAGGGCGGGAAGACACAGCTCGGCATGTCCGACGGAAGAAGCATCATAGTCGACAAGGACACATACGCAATAGAAGACGTCCTGCAGCTGGCGCTGCCAGAGCAGAAGATACTCAGCCACATGAAGCTCGAGAAAGGCACCCTGGTACTCATGACCGAAGGCAAGCACGCGGGCATGATAGGCACAGTGGAAGAGGTAGGCAAAGACAAAGTCACAATCAAAGCCGGGAAGAACCAGAACTTCGAGGTCATGAAGGCGCAGACATTCGCCGTAGGAAAAGAGAAGCCGGCCATAGACAGCATAAAGCAACTGATGGCAGAAAATTAAAATGAAAAGCCCGAGAGACATAAGGATAGAGAAGGTAACGCTCAACATAGGCGCGGGAAAGAGCGCGGACAGGCTAGAGAAAGGACTCAAGCTGTTCGAGATGCTGACCCAGGTCAAGCCAGTCAAGACCATCACCAACAAGAGGATAGCAGGATGGGGACTCAGGCCAGGACTGCCCATCGGCTGCATGGTCACGATAAGACGCGAAAAAGCGGCAGAGCTGCTGAAGAGGCTGCTGGGAGCGGTCGACAGGAAACTCAAGCCCGAGCAGTTCGACAACGAGGGAAACGTCGCTTTCGGAATAAGCGAATACACAGACATACCAGACATGGACTACTCGCCGGAGATCGGCGTGCTGGGATTCCAGGTCTGCATAACGCTCACAAGAGACGGCTTCAGGGTGAAGAGAAGGAAGCTACAAAGAAAGAAGATCGGCAGCAAGCACAGGATAAGGAAAGAAGAAGCCACCGATTTCATGAAGAAGAACTTCAATGTAGTGTTCGAGGAGGAATAGCCGAATGACAACATCTGATCATAGGAAGATCCTGGCACAGCTCGCGGTCAAGCCTGCGATATACCAGAAGTTCATAAAGCACAACGCGCCCAAGAAAAGGACCTGCGGGATAAACCTGAAAAGATGCAAGCGATGCGGCACATACCATGGGTACATAGGCAAGTACGGCCTCAACCTCTGCAGAAGGTGCTTCCGCGAGGTAGCTGTCAAGATAGGATTCAAGAAATACAACTAGGTGCAAAAAATGTCACTGAATGATACATTGTCAAACGCGATGTCCAAGATACTCAACTACGAGAAGGTCGGAAAGAAGGAGTGCGTAATAAAGCCCACATCGACCATAATAAAGAAGGTCCTGGACACGATGAACGCAGAAGGATACGCAGGCAAGTACGAGGAAGTCGAGGACTCCAGAGGCAAGTACATCAAGCTGGCGCTGCTGGGCAACGTAAACAGCTGCGGAGCGATAAAGCCGAGATTCTCGGTCCAGCTCGACGCATACGAGAAGTTCGAGAAGCGCTTCCTGCCTGCAAAGGACTTCGGCATACTCATAGTCTCGACATCCCAAGGGATGATGACACACTACCAGGCCAAAGAGAAGAAGCTCGGCGGCAGACTGATGGCATACTGCTACTGAATAAAGGAAAAGAATAAAGGAAAATGAGAATCAAACAACTCACAGAGAAGCTCGAAATACCAGAGAAGGCCCAGCTGACCATAGAAGGCAACCTTGTGAAGGTCAAGGGCCCGAAAGGAGAATTACAGAGAAAGCTCGAGCTCCAGAACACAGAGACCAAGATAGAAGGCAACAGGCTGCTGCTCATAGTCAAGGACGCGAACAAGAAAGACAAGACAAGGATAGGCACGGTCAAGTCACACATAAAGAACATGCTCCAGGGAGCGGTGGCAGGCCACATGTACAGGCTGAAGATGTGCTCAAGCCACTTCCCGATGACCGCCACAATGAGCGGAAGCTCGTTCGTCCTGAAGAACTTCCTCGGAGAGAAGGTCCCGAGGACACTCACGCTGAAACAAGGCGCGACAGTAAAGATCGAAGGCAACGAGATAACCGTCGAGAGCCCAGACATAGAGAAGGCAGGGCAGGTCGCGGCAGACATAGAGCTCCTGACACGCATAGTCAAGCGAGACATACGCGTATTCCAGGATGGCATATACATAACAAAGAAGTCCAAGAAGGAATCGACATAAAATGAACACGAAAGAACTGCTCCAGAAAAGACGCGAAGTCAAGAGGAAGAAGCCAGAGTTCATAATGCAGGACGCGCACAAGAAAAAGAGGCTGCCCTGGAAGTGGAGCAAACCAAAAGGCTCAGACTCAAAGATGAGAGTGAGCAGGCGAGGTTATAAGAGGATGTTGAGGGTGGGCTGGGGCTCGCCATCAGAAGTCAAAGGGCTCAACAGACAAGGGCTAGTGCCGGTCACGGTCAACAACGTCAAGGAGCTGCAGAAGATAAACCCCAAGACAGACATCATAGTCATAAGCGCCAGCGTCGGCACAAAGAAGAGATGCGAGATAATAGAGGCTGCGCTGGGAAAGAACATGCTGATAGCCAACTACAAAGACTCGCGTAAGTTCCTCGAGACAGTCAAGCAGGATGCTGAAGCGAAGAAGAAAGAGAAAGAGACGCTCAAACAGACCCGCGAGAAGAAGAAGGAAGAGGCGGCAAAGGTGGCGCAGAAGAAGGCCAAGGAAGCGAAGAAAGAAGAAGCCAAGAGCGAGGAAGAGAAGCAGGCAGACAAGAAGGCTGAAGAGAAGAAAGAAAAAGACAAGATGCTCATAACGACGCAATGAGGTCAAGATGAAACTCAAGGTACAAAGAAGGCTTGCAGCAGCGGTCTTGCGATGCTCCCCGAAGAGGGTATGGTTCGACGAGGAAAGGCTCGACGACATAAAGGAAGCGATAACCAAGCAGGACCTCAAAGGCCTCGTGATAGACGGAGCCATACGACCCAAGCCCATCAAGTCCATCTCCCGCGGGAGGGCAAGGCACAAGAAACGCCAGAAATCAAAAGGCATGCAGAAAGGGCACGGCTCAAGGAAGGGCGGCCATAACGCAAGAAACCCCGGCAAGAAAGCATGGATGGCAAAGATAAGGGTGCAAAGAAGCTTCATCAAGATACTGAGGGACAAGAAGTACATCGACACAACGCTGTACCGAGACCTCTACCTGAAGTCCAAAGGCGGATTCTTCAGGAGCAAGCGCCACATCAAGCTATACCTGGAAGAGCACAACCTCCTCAAGCCGCAAGACGCTAAAAAGCTGCAGCCTGAAGAGAAGAAACAGGAACAGACGCCAAAGCCAAAAAGGAAACCTAAGGCCAAGGCAGAAACCAAGGCAGAAAAAACAGAGCAGTAAGGCAAAATGACAATCAAAAAATACGGCCAAAGACGAACTGTCCCGCACAGAAGGAAACGCGAGTCACGAACGAACTACAAGAAGAGGCTCGCGCTCCTGAAATCCGGCGAGAACAGGCTAGTCATAAGGAAAGCGAACAATACAGTGACGATGCAGCTCGTCGAATACAGCCCTGCAGGAGACAAGACGCTCGTCTCAGCATGCTCGACAGAGCTGAGGAAGCTGGGATGGAAGATGCACACTGGAAACATGACGAGCGCATACCTGACAGGGATCCTCATAGGCGTGAAAGCCAAGAAGAAAAAGATCGGCCAGGCTGTGCTGGACCTCGGGCTCCAGACACCGAACAAGGGCGGAAAGCTCTTCTCGGCGCTGAAAGGGGCTGTAGATGCAGGCATGCAGATACCGCATGACGCAGAGGTATTGCCCGGCATGGACAGGATAAGCGGAAAACATGTCGCAGAATACGCAGCAAAGATAAAATCCGACAAGGCAAGGTACGAGAAGCAGTTCTCGCGCTACCTCAAGGAGAAAGCAGATCCAGAACAAGTCACAAAGATGTTCGAGGAGATGAAGAAGAAGATACTAGCTTCATGATCCGGGAGTAAAAAATGGCAAGAGAAGAGGAAAAGAAACAACCGAGAAAGCTTCCAAAGGAAGATGAAATCATAGTAAAGGAAGAAGAGAAGCACCTCATAAAGCCCATCGAAGAGGAGGCTCCAGTAGTCAGACCATTGTCCTCGTTCGACTCCGACAGATGGAAGCCCAAGACATCACTCGGAAAAAGGGTAAAGACCGGAGAGATAGCCAACATAGACACGATCCTAGATAATAATGACAGGATACTCGAGGTCGAGATAGTCGACATGCTCCTGCCTACGCTCGAATCAGACCTGCTCCTGATAGGACAGTCAAAAGGAAAGTTCGGCGGCGGACAGAGACGCGTATTCAGGCAGACACAGAAGAAGACCAAGGAAGGCAACAAGCCGAGCTTCGCCACATGCGCGGTGGTCGGAGACAGGAGAGGGCACATCGGCCTCGGCTACGGGAAGTCGCGCGAGACAGTGCCTGCCCGCGAGAAGGCATTGAGGAACGCCAAGCTCAACATAATAAAGATAAGACGCGGCTGCGGCTCATGGCAGTGCAACTGCAAGGAATCACACTCAATACCCTTCTCAGTGAATGGAAAATGCGGCTCGGTCATAGTGAAGCTGATGCCCGCACCAAAGGGAACAGGCCTCTGCGTCGGGAGCGAAGTGGCAAAGGTGCTCAAGCTCGCAGGAGTAGGAGACGTATGGTCCAGGACAGAAGGCAAGACGACATCAAGGATAAACCTGATGATGGCGACGATAGAAGCGCTCAAGAAGCTCATGACCACAAAGGTCCAGGAAAGATACAAGGAAAAACTCAACATAACAGAGTAAACGCGAAGATGGAAACCAAAAAACCCGCACAAAAACAGGCGCAAAAACCGGCACAAAAGGAAGCCAAGGGCAAGCTCGCAGCAATCAGGATAAGGAATATCACCAAAGCAGACGGCAAGATGCGTGGCACACTAGACATGCTCGGCCTGCGGAAGAGCCACACCTGCGTGATTGTACCAAACACAGAAGCAATGCGCGGCATGATCAACAAGGTCAAAGACTACGTCACATACGGCGAAATAGAGGAAGAGACAGCCAAGATGCTCGAACAGAAACGCGGAAAGAAAGGCAAGGACGGCGCAAGGAAAGACTTCCACCTCAGCCCGCCAAGGGGAGGATTCGAGAGGAAAGGCATAAAGCACAACTACGAGCAGGGCGGAGCTCTCGGATACCGCGGAAAGAAGATAAACGAGCTGATCAAGAAGATGCTCTGATGATCCAAAATGGTAATCAATAAAAGAAAGAAAAACAGCAGGCAACGAGGATACCAGACCCATGGCTGGGGCTCCATGAAGAAGCACCGCGGCAAAGGCCATCGCGGAGGAGCTGGCATGGCCGGCACAGGAAAAAGGGCAGACCAAAAAAAGCCATCGATCTGGAAAGACGAGAAATACTTCGGAAAGTTCGGCTTCATCTCTAAGTCCAGGATGCCTGAGATGATACCCATAGACATCAAGACCATAGAGGACAGGCTGGAATCTCTCGTGAAGAAAGGCCTCGCGAAGCACGAAGGCGGTGCGTATACCCTAAACCTGGCAGACCTCGGATACAACAAGCTCCTCGGAAACGGCAAGGCAACAAAGAAACTGATGATCACTACAGACTTCGCAGCAGCGAGCGCAATAGAGAAGATAAAAAAGGCTGGCGGAGACGTCAAGGTGCTCATAACGAAGAAAGAGAAGAAGAAAAAGCATAAAGAAGAAGAGAAAGAGGGGAAAGGAAAAGAAGCAGAGGCCAGCAAATAGAAATCCAACAATACATCCCGATCTTCTTCAAATCCTTTAAACAAAAACCAACAGGCTGACCATGACACTCTTCGAAAAAGTCATCTCATACCTTCCTGAGGTCGCAAGACCTATGCAGAGAAGGCTTTCTTTCAAGGAAAAGCTCAAGTGGACGATAATCTGCCTCGTCCTGTTCTACATGATGGGCCTCATACCCCTGTTCGGCCTGGGCCAGAACGCGCTGCAGCAATTCGAATACCTATCTATAATACTGGGCGCACAGTTCGGCTCGATAATATCCCTAGGTATCGGACCGCTCGTCACAGCATCCATCGTCCTCCAGCTATTGAACGGCTCAGGACTCGTCAAGTTTGACCAGAAGACGCACGAGGGGCGAAGACGCTTCCAGGGGACGCAGAAGATAATGAACATCTGCTTCGTGATATTCGAGGCAGGCATATACGTATTCATGGGCGGACTAGCGCCCCCACCTGAACTTGCAGGCACACCATTCTTCTTCCAGCTAGAGCTGTTCCTGGTATTCCAGCTCATCCTCGGCGGAATAATCATCATGTTCATGGACGAAGTCATCTCAAAATGGGGCTTCGGCTCAGGAATAAGCCTCTTCATCGTAGCAAACGTGGCACAGGAGATATTCATGCGGTCGCTGAGCCCGCTGCCCAGCCCGACAAACCCAGGCATAGCGACAGGAGCCATACCTGCGTTGTTCCAGAGCCTGGCCGCGGGAGACGCAGTGACTGCGGGGCTGATGCTGTCTGTCTTGATTGCGACAGCCGTAGTGTTCATGGTCGCAGTATACGCGCAGGCCATGAAGATAGAGATACCATTGTCATTCGGAAGGATACGCGGACACGGAATAAGATGGCCGCTGGCATTCATCTACACATCAAACATACCAGTCATACTCGTCGCAGCACTGATGGCCAACATACAGCTGTTCGGCAGGCTGCTGCAGAACTGGGGACACCCCTGGCTAGGAACATTCGTCGGCAACACACCATCCACAGGCATGGTGGCGTGGATAAACGCGCCAGACATACTCGGAAAGATAATACGAGGCAGCATCACAGGCACTGATTTCACGCAAGGCCTCGCATACACGCTTTTCATGGTCGCAGGCGCGATTTTATTCAGCGTCTTCTGGGTCCAGACATCAGGCATGGACGCGAGAAGCCAGGCAGAGAAGATAATGGCATCAGGACTGCAGATACCTGGCTTCAGGAAAGACCCGAGGATACTCGAAAAAGTCCTCGACAGGTACATAGGCCCGCTGACAGTCATGGGAGCGATAACAGTCGGACTGATAGCCGCGCTGGCGGACCTCACCGGAGCGTTCGGCAGAGGCACAGGAATCCTGCTCTCAGTCATGATCATATACAGGATGTACGAAGACATAGCAAAGCAGCACATGATGGACATGCATCCCATGATGCGCAAGTTCATGGAATAGGAAAATGTTCGAAGCACTTCTAGCCCCAGTCTTCTCGCCGCTGCTCAGACTGCCGCCCGTAGCCGCGATAGGCATAATAGCGCTAGTCATCTCGCTGATAATCATCATAGTCTACAAGTACATGACAGACCAGACCCTGATGAAGGACATCAAGCACAGGCAGAAAGAGCTCCAGAAAAAGATGAAGGAGTACAAGAAAGAGCCTGAGAAGATGATGAAGGTACAGAAAGAGCTCATGGACCTCAATATGAAGTACATGACCCAGAGCTTCAAGCCTACAATCATAACATTCCTGCCTATAATAATAATATTCGGATGGCTGAACGCCAACCTCGCGTACGAGCCGATACTGCCAGGCCAGGAATTCACCACTACACTCGCACTCAAGGAAGGATTCAACGGCAACGTAAGCATAACAGTGCCTGAAGGAGTTGAAGTTATCGGCGATTCGGTGACTGAGATAAATGAAGGAAAGGCAGAATTCAAGCTCAAAGGCAAGGAAGGAGACTACCTACTGGTATTCAACTACGACGACAAGCAGTACAACAAGGAGCTCACGATAACAAAAGACAGGCGATACGCAGCAGTCCAGAAACTGCTCAAGGACGAGCCTGTCAGCGCCATAACCCTCAGCAACCCGAAATTACTGGCTGTGAACCTCTTCGGCAAAGAGGAAGGCGGGTTCTTCAGCGGAAGAGTCGGCTGGCTGGGCACATACATCATATTCTCGCTGCTGTTCAGCCTTGGATTGAGAAAAGTCCTTAATATATACTGAGAAGAAGAACAGTTCAATTCTCTATTATGGCAAATCCACAACAGTATCTTGCTAGAGCAAATTCACAGCCGTCGCCGCCAATCAGCCCGCTACAACGGCGAATTTAGTCATAGAAATAATAGGATTTTCTCAGTTTAGCTTCGCAAAAGATAGTTAGGCGGGCGTGGCGGCGACGAGAGCTGAGTGAGCATTTAAAATGCCGCAGCATTTTTAATGTGCTCAGAAACCAAAGGTTTCTGACACAGCAGCGAACGAGGCGAAGTAGGCTGTGAATTTGCGCCTTGAAGCAGGCATGTTTTAAATAGCAATCCTGATTATCAGCGCATATGGAAACCGAGATGCAAAATCTCATAAAGCAGGCAAACAAGGCATTCCTCTCAGAGTTCAAGCCAGAGACCTGTTTCGGAAGATGCATATTCTTGAGCTGGTACTGCGATGTCGGCACGTGCAAGTTCTGCTTCCGCTCGACAATAAAGCACAAGATAAGATACGCGAAGAACGCCAAGAGGACACTCGAATCTGTGCTGGCAGACGCGCTCATCAGCAAGAAGATGGGATGGCGGCTGGAGTTCCTGACAGGCGGATACAGGATCTTCTCACCCGACGAGATGCTGGATATAATCAAGAAGGTGTCTGAGGTATACGGCGAGAAGATATGGATCAACCTTGGGACCATGGACAAAGATAGGCTGGCTAAGCTGAACCCATACGTCCAGGGAGTATGCGCATCAATAGAGACTGTCGAGCCTGGGCTGCACAGTAAGATATGCCCTGACAAGCCGATTGCACCCTACTCAGAGATGCTCAAGCAGGCGAAAGAGCTGGGATTCAAGACAAGCATCACGATAGTAATAGGCCTCGGCGAGAAAAAAGAGGACTTTCCTCTGCTGGAGAAGTTCATATCTGAGCATAAGCTGGACAGGATAACGTTCTATGCGCTGAAGCCAGTACGCGGGACTGAATACACTGCGAGCCCTGAACCAGAACAATATGCCTGGTGGATAGCGAAGACGAGGATAAGATTCCCGAAGCTCGAGATAATGTCCGGCCTGACGCCAAAGAAAGTCGAGTATGCAGAACTGCTGCTTATAGCTGGAGCGAACGCAATAACAAAATTCCCTGCGATAAAGCAATTCAATTCTTTGAACGCAAAATCGATAGAAAAGCAGGCTGCTGCGGCAGGAAGGAAATTCCTGGGAAGCCTCACAGAGATGCCAAGGATAGATTGGGACAAAGAGATAGAGAATCTGCCATTCGACAAAGAGCTGAAACGCAGGATAAAAGCGAAACTCGAGCAGCAGCTAGAGACGATGAGGAAGACGAAGAAAACGACTGCGGATGATGAATTCTGCTGAAAGCGGTGCCACGCCATGCTACGCTTGTTTATTAGCTTCCTGAAACGTGACCTCCCCGTAAGTCTCTCAAACCCTTGGTTTGTGAGAAGTTACGAACGCCGGGCGTTCGAAACTGGACTTCCCCCCGTCACGTGCTATTTTCTAACCGAAAAACGCTTCGCAAAATGGCGGTGGCACCGCTTTTAGTTGATAAGGGCATTAAACTTCCGAAAGAAATAAAAACAGCAGACGCATAAGATAATACGATGGCATTCACACTCAACCAGACGATATACCTTGTACTGCTGCTATTCACCTTCTACGGATGCCTAAAGTCACTCATGGTGTACAAGGAGAAAAGGGAGTTCAAGTACCTCGTCATACTCGCGTTCTTCCTAATCATATCACCACAGCTATGGATGAAGGCATACGGCGTAAAGATGCAGGAATTCCTCGTCACATTCCAGTTCGTGGTGCTGCTCGTACCTCTGGCGCTGTTCCTGTTCTACGACTACTGGGAACGAAAAAGGCTAGAGGAGCAGAAAGACAAGATAAAGATAAAGACATTCTTCGAAAGCTACGTAAACCCCAAGATAATCAACGAGCTCCTGCAGAAGGAACGCGTCGAATTCAAGGGAAAGAGACAGGACGTAACCGTGTTCTTCATGGACATCCGCGGATTCACGAAACTGTCAGAGAAGCTGCCTGCAGAAGAGGTAATCCGCATACTCAACAAGTACTTCGACATCGCGACATCCATACTGTTCAAGCATGACGGCACGGTAGACAAATTCGTCGGCGACGCAGTCATGGCATTGTTCAACGCGCCCACGGCGGTAAAGGACCACGAGCTTAAGGCAGTCAATGCAGCATTGGAGATACAGCGAGCGCTGAAAGAATGGGGCAGAGTGGAAGCAGGCATAGGCATCAATACCGGCGAGGCAATCATAGGCAACATCGGCAGCAAGCATAAAGTAGACTATACTGCGATAGGAAACACAGTCAACATAGCATCAAGGCTCGAAGGCCAGACCACTGCGGGTGATATAGTCATAAGCAAAGACGTGTATGACCAAGTCAAGCACAGGTTCCCAACAAAACACAAGGAGACAGTCACGCTAAAAGGCAAGGAAAAACCCCTCGAGATATATAGGTACAAGACAAAGACCGAGAGCTACAGGACATAAAATGGACCTAAGAAGGATAAAGACACACCTGGAGATCGGCAGGATGCGCCTGCACCGCAAGGCGAAAGAGCTGCACCAAACAGTACACAGCAACATAAAGGGAGCGATGCCGAAAAGCGGAGAAGAGATAGGAAAGCACATAGAGCACAAGCTCTCAGCATCACAGAAGATATGGAGCAATGTCTCAGCAGCATTGTTCTCCCAGACATCGCTCGAGAATATAAGCCATTTCTCAGGTATCCTGCTCGGCGTGGTCATGCTACTGCTCGTAGACATCATACTCATATTCCCGACAGATAAGAAATCGCTCGCAGCAGGAGTCATGGTGACGAACTTCTTCGTCGTGCTGGCAGGGCTGGTAGTGATAAACCTCATAACTTACGGAGCTATGCGGCTGCTCGGATCAAAAACAGAATTCAAGGTATATTTCAGCACAGTCAACACGGCACTCTTCATGAGCCTCCTGTGCATCTCCATACCCCTCGCGCTGGTATCGTTCGCATTATTCTCCACGATGCTGAAGAGCGACTCTGCGATAAACATGTTCTTCAGCATAATACCATTCTACAACTATCTCGTATATGGCTGGGCATCTGAGACACTAGCCCGGCTGAAAGGGATAAAGTCAATACTTGTCGCGCTGATAGCTCTGCTGGTGATACTTTTCTTCAACCTCTTGCTGCCGCAGATAGTGGTATAATCAAATAAAAGTAGCAGGCTCTGTAGAAAAGTTCACCTTCGGTGGGTGCCGCCAGGCTTCGCGCCACAATCCTGTTTCTGTAGACCTGACATCCCCGTAGGGGGCTTCCCCCTGTCAGGTGCAATAGTGCAGCAGATATGCACTTCGCAAAAAGGCGGCACCTCACTTTTCTACAGAGCTGAATCAGCCATAATATTTAAATACGCCACAAGACATAGTCCGCCTGATGGAGTCTAAAAAGAGAGAGTTCTTGCCAGCGAATAACCTTTTCGCCATAATCTCCATCCTGTTCATGATAAGCTCTGTGACGAGCTCTTACCTCACCTACACGCACTCTAAACAGCTGGCAGAAGAGCTCACAGGCAAAGCAGCGACAGAGGCAGAGGCAAGAGTCTGCATCAACAGGCCGCCTATGATAATCCAGAACTGCAGCAACACAGCCACAGTCGGCGCTGGATATTACTGCGATGTCGATGCCACAGACCCTGACAATGACACAATAACATTCTACGACGACACAACCTTGTTCAACATAGACCCGACTACAGGAGAGATAATATTCACGCCAGCAGCAGGGCAGGAAGGCGCGCATAGCATAACAATAACCGCAGCAGACAACAACACCTGCTCGAATTCCAATTCAACAGCGACACTCACGCTCACAATATCCACACTGCCGGGCGGTGGCGGTGGCGGCGGTGGAGGGGGAGGAGGCGGTGGCGGCGGAGTCACTGTAAAATGCTCCCCGCAATGGGAATGCACGCCCTGGAGCAGCTGCCAGCCAGACGGCACCTCGACCAGGGATTGCTATACGCTCAATAACTGCCCGGAAGGCAAGCCTTCTGAGGAGGAAGAATGCATCTACCTGCAGCCGCCCGCACCTAGAATCAAGCAGTACTACCTCTGCAACTTCGATGAAAGAGACGAATGCTTCGCCAGCTTCGGCATGGGAGAAGACTGGGTCTACACATACAAATCAAGGAACAGCACAATAAACATGCTGAGGATAGATGAGGCTGGGGCGGATGTGAGCATAGACGACTCTATACTCTTCTCAGCTCCGATAGAGAGGATAAAGCCTGTCGACGTCACCAACGACGACGTGCCTGACTTCGAGTACATACTCCATGCTGTTACGGGAGGGCGGGCAGAGATGACTGTAAGGCTGGTAAAACAGTTTGAAGTGGTGGTGGAGAGGCCAATCTACATAGAAAGGCTGCCAGCATTCATAATGATCATACTGCTCTTTGTCTACCGGAATGCGTGCATAATAGCGCTGCTGGTGATAATACTGCTCGCAACACTGATATATGGCGGGCTGATGAGGAAAGTCGACGAGAAGAATGAGGAGAAAGAGAAGAATGCTGGCAAAGAAAGAAAACCTAAACCATAGAATTCTGCCTTGCAAGGATTATATCGTGGTGCTGCTTCCTGAATTCGTGGGCTGTCTCCAGCGTCACTCTTGCGTCGCCGGGCAGTATCTTCTCAAAATACCAGAACTTCAGATTGCCTTCTTTCAGATGCAGGTGCATATCCTTCTTGCCCTGGATCCTCGTGTCTGAAAGGTGGAAATACTTGGGCTTGAGCGAGAGGAGCTGCTTCACGAAATCGATGTAGTAGATATGGTTCTGATGCGCGAATTCCGCTGCGTGCGGGAAATCAAGGCACATACCTTTCCTGGTCTTCTCGCGTATCCGCAGAATATCCTCGATGCTGCCGCCGACATGAGGCGAGCCACCTGACAACGCAGGCATGTTCTCGACGATAAAACGCGAGTCGAGGCGCGAGAGGAAACGGATAGAGTGCTCGATGCTGCACCTCCCTGTATCAAGCTCGCCGGGATGCACAACTATGAGGTCTGCTTTAAGTATGTCTGCTGCTTTTGAAGCGGCGTCTACGCCAAGCTTGTTTATGCTTCGCTTATCAGGATTGGCTGGATTGAAACCCCAATGAGAATGGATGGTATGCACTGTGAAAGGCTTGCCAATCTGCTTCAATGCGCGGAAATTTGACTTCGGAATGGCCATGACCTCGAAGAAATCACAGTACTTCGCCATCCTCTTCGCGTAAGCGAGATCCTCTGGGAATATCTTGACACCGATTTCCATATTCAATCACTCATACCTCAAAGTCTGTCACTCACTCTGTTCGTTCCTTGACTTTGCGATACTATTCGTATCGCAAAGCGTCCACTGGCTTGAGCTTTGAAGCCCTGTTCGCCGGAAGCGTGCCAGCTATGGCACCGACGAAAAATGAGAACGCGAACGCCCCCACTATAAGATACCAAGGATATATTGTCTGTATGAAGCTCCAGCCTGCTGCGTCCGCACCGAAAGCGACGAGCTTGCTCAGGCCAACGCCGATTACTATGCCTATAATCCCCCCTGCTGCCCCAAGCAGGCCTGACTCAATCAGGAAAAGCATGAAGACATCGCTATTCCTGGCACCTATGGCCTTCATCACGCCAATCTCGCTGGTACGCTCCATGACCGCAGTATACATCGTGTTGGCGATGTTCACTCCACCGACCAGAAGAGAGATGCTCGCTATCCCGATAAGCACTATCTGCACTATGGTCAGGACGATGCCGAACGTCTCCATGATGTCAGAAGCGGTCATGACCGCAAAATCCTCATCACCCTCATCAACATTACGCGTCTTCCTAAGCTTCTTCTTTATCCTCTCAGAAACATCATCGACATTGGCGCCATCCTTCAAGCCGACTATTATGTAGTCGATATCATCATCTCCTGTGCCGAAAATCTCATTCGCGGCGGCAAGAGGTATGTAAACCTGGCTGTCATCACTGGGATTCCCAACTCTGTCCACTTCGCCTACAACCTTGAACTTCTTGTTCTCGATAACCAGCCTGTCACCGATCTCGACAGCGCGGTCAAAGAAATCAGCATGGCTGAAACGGTAAGGCATGACAGCTTCCCTCAGGCCTTCAGCGCCCTGGCCATTGATTATCTCCATCCCGAAGCCTTCCATAGCTTCGGTAAAAGATTGCTCAGAATCATCTATGCCTATTACAAAAGTATACTTCACCTCGTCTCCGAACTTAATCCTGGATATCTTAAACACCATGCCGCTCGCCACGTCTACACCTGGCACTGACTTTATCGCTGCAAGGTCGTCAGAGGTCAGCTTCACCGTGCTGGTGCCGAAGGATGCCATACTCGAGCCAGGCTGGACAAACACCTTGTCTGCGCCCATAAGCGAGAACTGCCTGTCGATGCTGTACTTAAGGCCCTGACCCAACGAGATGAGCGAGACTACTGCAGCAATGCCTATAAAAATCCCCAGCAAGGTGAGAAAAGTGCGTTTCTTCTGGCTGGCGAATGTCTTGAACGCTAGCCTGAAATATTCAGTCCACATATTATCTCCTTCATCTCTCTATTATTTCCGTAAAGCGTCTACAGGACTCAGCCTGGCGGCCTGTATCGCCGGCAAAGTGCCTGCTGCAGCGCCTACGATGAATGCGAAAAGCAAAGCGCCGATTATCAACGGGGCGCCCATGTAAGCCTTCAGGGACTCGACTCCGTACTGCATGGCTGCAAACTCCGCGGCCTTGCCGATACCGAGGCCCATCACGACACCTATAACGCCTCCTACAACTCCAAGAAGGCCGGACTCAACGAGAAAAATGACCATTATCGCAGAGTTCCTGGCGCCGACAGACTTCATTATACCTATCTCGCGAGTCCGCTCGACAACCGAGGTGTACATCGTGTTCGTTATACCGACACCACCGACCAACAGTGAGATTGCAGCAAGCCCGACAAGCACTGCCTGCACAACACCAAGTATTGTCTGGAATGCGGCAATCGCCTGGGCAGAGGTCTGGACGCTGAAATCCTCCTCACCTTCCTTGACATCGCGGTAGCTCCTCAACTTTTTCTTGAGGTTCTCTGCGACAGTGTCGACTTCAAAACCCTCGCGCACCTTGACAAAAATGGCTGTTATCTCGCTAGGCTCAGCAAAAATCTCACGCGCACTGTCCAATGGGATGCGCACAGCATCATCGCTGGATACCGCCCCTCCCTTCTTCTCATTGATTCCGACGACCTGGAAAGGCATGGCATCTATGTATATCGTGTCACCGACCTTGATCTCCTTATCAAAAAGGTCATTAGCTATGTTCCAGCCTATGACCACTCGGTACTTGTCGCTCGCGCGAAGCATCCTACCATTATCGACGTCAAACATCGACTGAGTCTTGTAGAACGCCAGGCTGTCGCTGTCTGTCGGGAAACCCCAGACAAGCTGCTGTTTTGTCTCGCGGCCGAAAGTTATGTATGCTGTCTGGCTATAGACCTGAGCGGATATCGCAATGCCACGCGCGTTCTTTATCGCATCATAATCCCCCTGATAGAACTTCGTCGGGCTCATGAACCCGCCGACAGGACCCATGGCTGCGCCTCCTGGAGAAAGGACGATGCGGTCAGTGCCCATCTTCTTGAACTCATCAAGGATCGCGTTCTCCATGCCCTGCGAGAGTGAGACAAGGCCGACGACTGCCATTATGCCTATGAATATCCCTAGCACAGTCAGCCACGACCTCAGCTTCCTCCTGATAAGATTGCTCAGGGCAATCCGAAAATAGTCAAAAAGCATCTTCAGTCACTCGCAGTAATACCGCAATCGGCATCACTTCTGCTGCGCCTTCTTCCTGCGCTTCTCCCAGGACCGATAGCCTAGCCAGACGGCCAGCATTATGACAATGACGACGGCGATTATCATCGCGCTGGTGCTCTGAGCTTCTCCTCTCTCCTCAGGGGTGCGTATCTGGTACTTCATCATGACATCCTTGTCATAATCGATGTTGTTCGCATCCTTGAAGGTCACGTGCAACGGGAATTCGAGCACGCTCTCCTTCTTCGCGTTGCCGTTGTTGTTCAGGTATATCGAGAACTCCACGCTCTCAAAGTCATCAGAGTCTATGTTGCCGATGTATTCCTCTTTTGAAGATATTATCTTGTATTCGTCAGTCTCATCAAGGACGACGTCAAGGAACTTTATGTCTGTCACGCCCTTGTTGACGAACTTGAACGAGACCTTTCCTGTCTTCTTGCCTGCGACGAGGTCCGAGCTGTCGATCACCGCATAGACATCAGGCTTCGAGCCGACGACGATGCCCACCAGGTCGTCCTTCTCGAACTCGGTATCGAGCTCATCCTTGTATGTCATGATGACCGGAAGCTTGTAGACCCTAGATAATGCCGACGGATAGACCATCAGGTCATAATCCACCAAGACAGATTCGCCTGGCTTCAGAGAAGCTATCCTTTTCTCGCTTGAAGATGACGTCGGGACAAATGGCAATGCGTCATATCGCAATGCCGCTTCGGTCCCTGTCGTAGGCTGAGGCATCGTCTCCAGCATCAGGTCCAGCTTGACGTTGATGTCCTTCATCAAAGAGTCTGCAAGATTAGTGATCTTGAGCGTAAGGCGGCCGCTGTTGCCAGGGGTTATCCTCTCTGGCTCCAGAGATACTGATTCGATAACCACAGCCGCGTCGACGCTCTGCACCCGGACATCAAAATTGCCGAGCTTTGTCCAGTCATCAACACCAGTGAAGCGGTACATGAGCGTGAGCTCATTTATTCCCTCAGAGGCGTCCTCGTCGATACGGACCTTGTAATACAGCACTACACCCTCCTCGCCTTTCTGGTGGCCCTGGATCGTGCCGAGCTGCCTGACTCCATCGTCATTGCCGAGCATCTGGAACGGATAATCCGAAACCAGCATGAACTCTACATCCTGAAGTGGAGTAGAGCCCATGTTTATCACCATCCAACGCAATTCAAGGTACTCCCCGGGCTTCACAGGATCGGGGTCCTGGCTTATCATCGAGACGCGTATGCTCGGGCCAGAGACGTATGTATCGACGTCTGCGATGGCTGAAGCAACCAACAAAAGCGTGAAAAGCAACAATGCTGCGCTGACAAAAACATATCTCTGACTGTTTGTGTTTGTTTTTTTCATTTTTTAGTACCTCTGCGGTTTTTTTGAACATCTTTCTTTGAGTCTACCCTGCAGGTAGCTGCATGAGCATGAGAATGCTTCTTCCCCTTTTTTGTACTGGCTATGGTCCCGTCCCTCAGGAACTCTATGCGCTCTGCGTGCTCGGCGACGTCAGCGTCGTGCGTCACCATCACTATGGTCTTGCACTTCTTGTTGTGGAGCTGCTTCAGGAACTCCATGACAATACCCCCTGTCTTCGAGTCGAGGTTGCCTGTGGGTTCGTCAGCAAGTATGACATCAGGGTCATTGGCAAGTGCACGCGCTATCGCGACACGCTGTTGCTGGCCGCCTGAAAGCTCTGTCGGCTTGTGATCCATCCTGTCTCCGAGCTCGACCAGATCAAGCAGCTCGGTCGCGCGCTGCTTCCTCTCGCTGCCGGGAATCCCCTGGAATGTCATCGGGAGCATGACATTCTCCAAAGCTGTAAGGTTCGGGATGAGATTGAACTGCTGGAATATGAATCCGATCTTCCTGCCGCGTATCTGCGCAAGGTCAGACTCTGAAAGATGAGAGATGTCCTTGCCGTCGAGGTATATGCTGCCTTTTGTCGGGATGTCGAGGCAGCCGATCATGTTCATGGCCGTAGAATTGTGGATGATAAAATTATTCGCAATAAAGTTATCCGCACCAGGAACAGTAATATCATATACACGAATGCGTTTATTCAATCTGCGGACGGATCTTATCCTGTCCCAGAAGATATCATCATCAACCAGATTTTTGAGCTTATCGGCAGATAACCCATGTTTTTCAAGCAAGGCGATGATTCCCTTAAGCTTCGCATTAGAGGCGTGGATCTTCTCCTTTTCATAAGGCCATAGAAGCTTATGGACCTTTCTTGGAAGAACGACCGAAGAGCCCTTTTTGATATCACGTATGATCTTCCCACAAGGGATGACATCCACGTTCGTGTCCCCTTTACCGAGCAAATGCCTGTTCAACCTTTCATCTTTATGTTTGCAGTTAAACCCTACGAATCTAGAGTATGATTTTAGGCTCTCAAGCCCGGAAATAGACAAGGCATAATATTTTCTGATAATCTTTCGCTTAGAGTTGGTTGCGCATTTCAATTTTTCAGAATACCTCGCAACAATGCCAAATCTCAAAAACAGATAAATCAACTGCTCAATAAGGATCTTACTGGCAAGGGCGATAGAAATCTCTTTCCTATCTTTTGAGATGTGAGCATCACAATCAAAAAGACCCCTAATAAAAGAGGATATCTCATCATCGGCGCATTTGAACACAAAATCAGGGAGCTTGATGTGCCTCGCTTTTTTAACTAGTGGAAATCCGAAGATCTCCACAAAAAAAGATCTTAACACTTTACTGTTACAATCAATCCTTTTAGGAATGAACTCCCTGGTCTCAACCCCGAAAACCTCTTTGTATAAATGCCTGATCCTATCCTTCAACCCATCATCTACATTGGTTATCTTGAGCCCATCTTCATCTATGTTCCCGTCTCCACATAAAAATCCGTAAAGCTCTAATAATTCCGGGCCGCTGTACGCCGGAATCTTGACTTTCTTACCAGAACTTAGTGCAGTAAGTTCCACTTTTCCGTCGTATTCCGCAATACTTTTTCCGCAAAAATCCAGAATCTCCCTGAACCTATACAGTGAAACATTATTTTTGTACAACCATGAATCAAGAGTGCTGTATTTCACACCCAATCCCTTGCAAATGGCCCCCCTTGAAACGTGCGAGTCACCCATCACTTTCTTGACCAGTCTTGGAGAGTCAAATACAATCAATGACCTGTCTCTGCAGAGCCGGTTCAATGAATCAAGGTACTGCCTCTTCCCACGTATCCTTGTGGATCTGGAAGACGCCACAAACGCACCTTCCTCAAGATCCTTTGCAGGAACTTCACATAAACCATTTTCATCCAGTATAAAGAAAGGGTGCTCAATAGACGTAATTATCTTTTTTCCACTGCAGGTCTCTACCTCAAGGGCATTTTCAACCTGTCTTTTGTAAAATCCTCTGATCGGGAATGGACGTATCTTGCGTGTCTTTTTATCCAGCGCCAAGATTTCGACATCTTTCATGTCCTCTATATCCTTGATTTTCATCGGCAAACCGTTGCTCAGAATAAGCTGGCTATCCCCCGAAATGCATTTGCCAGAGCCTGACGGGCCCATCACTGCGACAAACTCGCCCTTGTTTATCGTGAGGTCTAAGCCGCGCAATGCGGGTACTTCTACAGCACCCATAGTGTAAACCTTCCAGACATCAGTCAACCGTATCACTGCAGTCTCTTTAGTCTTGTTTTTCATCTTGTCTTCTGCGCCTCCTTCCTCTCTTTCTCAAAGAACTCTGACAGCTTCTTGGAGAGTTCTGACTCGCTCTCGCCAGAGAACAGGCAATAAAGACGGACTGAATTTAGTACTTGGTTGAAGCAGGCGCTGCCATCGCCCATCTTGCTAAGCTCTGACCTGCCCTCTTTTGTCAGAAGGTATTTCTTGCTCTTGCCTGACTCTTTTACTGACAATAGGCTAGAAGCCTTCAGCTCTTCCAGCAACGGGTACATGGAGCCAGCACTTGGCTTCTTGCCGAGCCTTTTTCCTATGGATTTCATCAGGTCATAGCCTGACATCTCTTTCTCTTCAAGAAGGCGTAGAACAAGCAGCCTAAGATGGCCTTTTATGATTATGTCTTCGTGATGGGGGGTGTCCATGATAAGTCACTAGTTGGTACCGATACATCGGTAACGATACTTATATTTAAAGGTTACTTTTGCTTTGAGAGGCAGTGCCGCGCTAGGCTACGCCCTGATTCGCAAAACCGAGGCCTGTTTCGATGCTTCGCATTGTAACCCTTCAGGCCGCTGCGTCCTGAAGTGACTCGCCTCGTCGAGCCTCGTGACGCCAAGCCCGCCTATTCTGTTTTACGAAGTTAGTCTGATAAAACCCAATTATTTCGTTGACTAATTTCGCCTATGTGGCGGGCTATAAGGGCGAATCCGCCTACGGCGGAAGGGTCGCGTTCGCTTCGCTCGCGACCGTCACCAGCCTCGGTTTTGCTATTGTTATTGGCGGCGCCACTGCCTGCTTTACAGCTCCTATAATAATGCACAAATAATATAAAGAACGGATTTTTCATGGATATAACATGTCACGCATAAGAAAACACAGGAGAACCAAGTCTGAGGCGCGAGAGGCACCCCCGAAGAAAAGCATGTCCAAGCAGATGATCATGACCATAATACTAGGAAGCGTCATGGTCCTGAGCGTGTTCGGCATAATGTTCAGCAGCTACAACTCTGGAAACGAGAAAGAGAGATACGGCGAACACGTGTTCAAACGCAGCACAAACGGCTGGGTCACAGAGATAAACGGCCAGAAGGCAGAATTCACCTATCTTCCAAAAGACCTGGAGAACATGAACATAAGCACTGCGGCGGCAGACAAACTCCGCGGAGCAAAAGTCGTGTATATAACATTCAACCCGAACTCGAAGCACGTCGACAAGTTCGAGCTTATGAGGTTCGAGCTGGGAAACGCACTCGTGCAGCTGGCAGACACATATGCGATGGCAGCCATTTCTGAAAACAATTCAGCATATACGCAGCCAATCGTGACCTGCGAGAACGCGACAGCAGCACTCCCAGTAATCAGTATAATGGAAGGCAACGAGACTGATGCCCGAGTCGAGGGAGAGTGCATAATACTAGAATCCGACGATTACTCAACCAGGGCACTGAAGGACAAGTTCCTATATGACCTTCTCGAGATAAAGAACGAGCAAAAGTAGGCAGAGACGATGGCAAGGATAAAAGAAGAAACGCTGCAGAACATGGGAAGGGCCCAGAAGGCAGAGGATGACGACCTCGAGGTAGATGTCACAAAGAGCAAGAAACTTGCGAAGCATCACCACCATGAAGAAGAAAGAGAAGAAGACGGAAACGACAGGAAAGACACAATAAAACTCCTGATTGCCCTGGGCGCAGTCCTGTTGATAATCGCGATTTTTGTCATCCTGTTCTTCGTGCTCAAGCAGCCGAAGAGGGTCATGACAATAGACGAGATGCACCAAGCCAACATGGACGGAAAGCTCGACCCGGCCGAAGGATACATTTACAACGGCTACTCATTCATAAACTTCGGCGGCGTGTGGTATTCGCAGGTCAAGAAGAACAACACCATCTATGATGTCACATTCAACTTCGACCCTAAGAACGTAGAGAACATAACTGTCGACGGGAAACTGACCAGCGACTTCGTGAAGAACAAGCACATATACGTCACGTTCGACCCTGAAGGACACTACCTGCAATACGTCGGAGTCGCGAACTACGGCTTGAGCAGGAGCCTCGCGTGGGCATTCAGCTACAACATGACAGCAGCATGCACGAAGAACATAACAAAAGCATGCGAGACTGCGGGAGTGGTGACTTGCGATGATGTCGATAAGGCAGTAGTCTATTTCAAGGAGGCAGAAGAGACAAAAGTAATCCTTGGCGACAACTGCGTCACTGTCCAGGGCGCAGGGCCAGAGATAGTCCGGGCAAAGGACAGGCTGCTGCTAAGATGGTATGGAATGATGGACTGAGGGATTTTCTAATCTAACTGGGCAGTGCCGCGCCAGGCTGCGCTAAATTAGCAGTGGCACGCGAGGCTCGGCGTGCATCGGTTTTGTTGATTGGGCTATCTCCCCGTAGGGGGCATCCCCCGATAACGCCCCTGCAGATATTGTAGAAACGCCTCGCGAATTCGCGGTGCCACTGCTTAAGAAGTTATTGGCTATGCTGCTAAATCTTCAAGGCCTTAGGTACATTACCTTGGCTTCGCCAGTGTAGATGTCGGTCTTGTTCCAGCCATCTGGAATTGTAGCGTAGAAATAGACGTGTCTCAGCTCTTTCGGGCCAAGGATGAAATTGTTGTCATCAGTAGAGATGAACTGCGCAGCCTCGCCCTTGAGTCTTATCTGGACTAGGAGAGGGATATCCCAATCATTCGTAAGGATCATGTCCTTCTGTGAAGTGCCGCCACGGTTAGGAATCTTGCCGAAATGAAGCGTGGGGTCAGCATTGAATCCTATAAGATTCCCTTCTACACTCTTCACTTCAATATCATAAATCTGGACATATGCAACCTGGTATAGTGCGTAGTACCACATCGTGCCGCCAAAGCCTGCAAGAAAGATTATTATTATAAGGGCGACGGTTGCTTTCAGGCTCAATGCTTCTTTCTTTGCCATGGTATCCGGGACAAGAAACTCATTTATAAGTTTTATGGATTCTTCTTCCTATACACAGCAAGGAAGACATTGACTGCAGTGAGGATTATCACTATTATAACAAGGATGATAGTAAGGGTGACAGGGCTCAAGCCTGCCTCTTCCTTCTCTGGGGCAAGAGTCTCATTCTTGGCTTCGACAGCAGGCAGGACAATATCTATCTTGCCATCGAATGTCGTAATTTTCTCAGCATAGTACAACTCTATCTTCAGGTTGTATTCTTTCGCCTCGAGGCTTGAAGTGTCTATAAAAGACTCTAAGGAAAGGATTTTCCAAGGCAAAAGGGCCACAGTAGCCGTTTTCGCATCCACACTCATGTTGGCATCATATACACGAATCTTTGCATAAATATTAAGAGGATCGTTCCAAGCGCTCTCAACATTGGCCATGAAGCGTTTTATGCCCCCTTTCTCAAGCGTCTCTGTGTGGTTGACAAGCTTAACATCAAGATTGCCTATCCTGAAACTCGCGTTTGCTTCTGTGTTTGTACCATCAGAATCAACAAAAGCTGTCGCGGAATAGTTTCCTGGAGGAAGGCCTAGAGTGTTGAACTGGGCTGTGAGCGACTCTGTCATGGATGAATTGATGGTTTTGCTGTCTAGATAGGCAGTGCCTACGTTCTGTTTCTCAAGATTATAGACTTCTACCTTTCCGGTCGCCTTGATGATGTCCTGCAGACCAAGGTTCTGGACAGTCACTGTGAACTCCATAGGCTCGTTACGGTTGACGTTTGGAGCAATAAGAGTCACCATAGGCATTATCCCTGGATGAAGGACGCGGAAAGATATCTGCCCGCAGGCGCTGGTCCTGCCGCAGACAGTGCCTTTCGTAGGGCAATCTTCGATGACACAGATAAATAAGGCATACCAACCAGGAGGGTCAAGATGGTCTGGAAGCTCAATCCTGCCACCGAAAGGGACCCAGCTGCCTTTAGGTACATTCTCAAAATGCTTTTGGTCATTGTCAAACACAACATACTTAGACAATGGTCCTTCCATGGCAAAGACATCATAGTTGTTGTCATAGTCTTTACTTGCTGCAATGGCATAAGAGAAGTTGTACACCATGCTCGGGTAGAATCTCTTGTATGTGAGAAGATCCTCTCCAGAGATACCGACTGCAAACACGGTCGAGGATAGGACAATCAAGAAGAATAAAGAAAATAACAGTTTGGAAGACCTCATTTTTTAAAAAGAAGAAAAAAATAAAAAAAGCTTTTAAGAGCTTCTCGCAGCTGTAAAGACGACGTTATTATCGCACTGACCAGACGGACCAGTCGGGACATACAACTTGATTGTGACGTTGAAGTCATCTACGCTGTCGTCTGCTGACAAGTTTGTACAGAGCAACTGGTGTGCGCCGGTGAACTGGCCCTCTGAGGTGTCCAGTGTACCATAAGCTGCGCCACAACCACCGGATGCAAGCTCTTTACCTGCCCAGGTATAATCCGGATCGCCCGCGATTATCGTTGTCGTGCCGCACGTATTGAAATAGTTCGCAGCCACTGTCGAGTTGATAGTCACGTTAGCATAGACGTTACCATCGTTCTCCAGCCAGAAATCTGAAGGGTTGTAAGTACCCGTATTGACCCAGCAGCTAGGTTGTGCAGCAGAGGACGTTAGGTTGCACTCAGCGGCGTCTGCGACGACTGAAGAGTTCCTGTAGCCAGCACCGAAATCAACATTGTTGTTCCTCAGTGTTATAGAAACGGTCTGGTTGATGTAGACCTTTGTAGTGCCTGTTGCGGTCGGCAACGCACCTGTTATAACGTTTGTGACCTGAGAGACACCCCTCATCGCGAAGAATGTGCCTGCCAATGAGATCACGATAGCAACAACTAGTAATGTCGCCAATGTCTTGTTTGAGATTTCATCCATCTTTTCTAACCTCCTCTTTTACTCATTTCATTATGTTTATCGAAACCTTTCCGGCCTCATTAGACATTTGAGGTACCGTGGGCGCGTTGATGCTCAAACTGACCCTTCCAGGTGCGGGCCCGCCCAGCTCCATTGTCTTATAGATAGTTGTCGGCTGAGAAAGAATAGTCCAAGTGCCTACAACCGAGACAATGAGCGTTAGAACCAATAGAACTAGGACTGTACGTTTCGAGATATCGTTGTCCTTATCCATCTTTTCTAACCTCCTTTTGTAAAACTGAAAAATCCTTTTTGAGGATTTTGTGCGCTCAGGAATTGTTGAAGCAATTCCTGACACATCACCTTTTGAAAAAGGCCAGTTTCTACTCAAATAATGATGATTAGAAGGGTTCCATGAAGTAGGGACATATAAAGTTTTTGGTGGAGGGTGGTGTTTGGGGCGTCCTAACTAGGTTTTAGGGTATTTTAGCGCGGCCATGCGAAAATCAATAGTCACCAGTGGTGATAATGCGTTTTAGCAGGTTATAGGCGTTTGGAAGGGGTTTTTGCCAGGAATAGCTGGCAATTTACCTGCGTTGATCAATATTTAAAAAAGCGGTTTAATGGGTAAATATTATATACCCAGACGGTTTAACCCGCGTATCAAACTCCGGGGTGCAGACTATGAGAACAATCAAACCTAACAATATCTCTCCATTAGAACAGGCAGTTGCTGATGATTCCAGGCTGACTGATGCTGACAGGATACCTGAAAGGAAATATTCCTTATGGCAAAGGATTGCGGCAGCCATAACTTTCGGGGCGTTCTACATCGCGACACTAGCCAGCGCAGGAATCGCTGTAAGTTCTTGCGGCAATGGGGGCGAGGACAACAAAGACCCGGTCACTGTCTCCGGCAGCGCTACTGACGGACCATACATCGCTTTGACTCCTGTGAAGATAGTGGAGCTCAACGACAGGTTCATATCACAGCCCGGAAGCATAGACACATGGACAGACGCTTTGGGGAGATTCACAGTAGAGCTCCGCAACAACACAACGTACATGGGATCTGTAGATGGCAAGAACTTCGACGAAGTAGCAGGAGTGACGCCAGCCGGCTCCATAGAGCTCAAAGGATTCTTCAGGACAGGGACTGCGCCAGCAGCAGAGTATAATATCAATGACTTCACACACCTCATAACAGAAAGGGTGAAGACACTCTATGCCACTGGACTCGCCTTTGAGGACGCGAGCATACAGGCACGTGACGAATTGCTTGCTGAGCTGAACATGATTGTTGCGGCTCCTGGCTGCCAGCCATATGAGATGGACATAATATCAGGACCTAACGACTGCGACAATACACTGCTTGCAATGGAGATACTCGTAAGGCAATACGCGCACACACGCGCTTTGACTAGCGGCAACGACGTCGAGACAGAGATACAGACCATACTCAACAATACAGCAGCTGCGTTCGGAACTGGAGGGATATTGCCTGACGCGACAAAAGAAGGCCTCAGACAGGCAGCGATGGACGCAGATATCATACAGGCGACGAACAACCTGCAGACATATTTCACTTCGAATGGGCTGACTGCAACACCACCTGATGCAGATGCTGTGATAGATTCTGACCTGGATGGAGAAGTCAATGCAACAGACTGCATGCCACGTGACTCTTCAAGATGGACTGGCCACGCGGATATTGACGGGGATGGACACGACCACATAGCCTGCGGAGGGGATGACTGCGA
>JAGVOD010000091.1 GCA_020052935.1 archaeon
TATCTCATGCTGGCAGTACTTTAGGTAGCGTGAGCTTGCTGCGTGGTCGGGTCCGTCTTCTGCAAATTCAGAAGGGGTTGGCATCATGTCGTTAAGTAGGTATTCTCTGATGTATTCCTCAGGTACAAGCATGCGTCCTATCCTTTTGTCGGAGAAGTCCCTTGCTGACGCGTCATTCAGTGCGCTTGAGCACATGATTGCGTAGTGGAGCCTGTGGGGCGTTCCAAAATTAGAGCTTCCAATTCTCAGGCGATCGGGGTCAGCGCCGCCTTTTGCGCATATCCTCCCGACCAGTTCATTATCTTGTGCAGCGGGATAACTCCTTATGCTTTCCCTTGCTGTTGATTCTATCTGGTTAATGGCATGGTGGTCGAGTCCTTGTTCTTCAAGCCTTGGGTTGCTCATCGCGAGGTATCTGGCGTTTACGAGTGTGTCCTTCTCGTCTGGCCATCCCTCGCATCCTCTCATTGCTGAACACGTCCCACCTAGAACGCCAAGGCCGAGTCCTATTGCTGTCCCGATCACGAGCCTTTTTGTTATTCTGCTTTCCGCCGCGGGCATTGTCTACTTGGTGGGCTGCGCTGTCGAGGTCCAGGTGTATCCTGCAGCGGAGGTAATTCTGCCAGAACAGATCTCCTTCTTCCCTCCTGATGTGGGTCGTCTCGAATGCGTGCATCACGAGCTCTTTTTCCTCTTCTGGCGTGACTTCGACGTATCTCAGGAGCTTGTAGATGTCGTAATGCGGGACTGTCCAGTTCGGGCTTTCCCAGTCTATGAACCTGACTCCTTCTTGTGTGAAGATGATGTTGTTGAGGTGGAAGTCGCCGTGGACAACTGTCTTTTCTGCCGAGTCCAGCTGGCCTGCTATTTCTGTGTTGTATAGCTCTACAAGCCTGCTCAGGTCATCGTCCTGTCTTATCCTTTCCGCTGCTTTCTTCTTTTTCATGCCTTCGAACTCTTTGCCTTGCGCTAGGAAACGTTCGGCGAAGCTCCTGCGGAAGTTGATTTCCGCGAGTAGGCTCTTTCCTCGGTTGTCTTTGGGTGGTTGCGGGTAGTGGTCCTTGTCTCTGACGGTCTTTGTGGCTTCAGCAGACAGTAGCGCCCAGTTGTAGATGGCTTCTTTGAGGAGTGTCATCTTCTGGTCAGGGTGCTCTTCAAGTTCCTCCTTCAGCGTCTTTCCGTCGAAGAACTCTTCTGCGACAAGCAGGTTGTGCCTGTCGACATACTGTGGCCTCGCTACGAGTCCTAGCGGTTCGCGCTGTGTATGGCTGCCGAAAGCAGAGTCTTTAGTCGCTGGTTTTGTCTGTTGGAGTCTGCTCAGGTATTCCTGCATCGGGGCTGCTTTGTCGAAAAGCTCTCTTTTGGCGTAGCGTTTCACGAAGTGCGTCAGTCTTGTGCCATCTGGTAGGAATATCTCTACCTTGTAGAGTCCGCCTTCATTGTCGAGTTTCTTGTTGAGTTTTGTGTTGCGCGTGCGCATCTCCAGCGAGGTCTCATATACAGGTATCGACCTCCAGTCGGCACAGATCATATCGCTGCATTTCCTGAGTGTTTCAGAATTTATCATGCCTCTTTCGTGCGCGCTCTTTATCGCGGCAGATACCATCTGCTTGTAGAAATGGTTGTATTCCTTCCTTCCGAGCGCAACTTTTAGTGCATGCCTTTTCTTCAGCTCTTCAGGTATCCCTATGAATCTACTGAATATGCTGAATACCTGGCTGCGCTCTTGCAGGAAATCGGATAGTTCGTAGCGTGTATTGTGTGTGTCTTGGTGGATCTCTTCCTGCTCTTGAACATCTTCAGCGTCCTCTTCTGGATCTTCTGCAGCAGACCAGTCTAGTTTAGAACTCTCTCTGATTCTCCTTTCAAGGTCTCTGACTGTTTCTTCTGTAGCAGCCATTTTGCATCACACCAAACATCCACCACGCCAAAAGTAATAACTACTGAGTGGTGAAAGAACTACCTTATAAATCTTTTGTTTTGTGGTTTTGTGAGGATTTCGCCCTAAAAACATCTAAAAACGCAGAATTAGGCCTTTTTAGCTGCTTATGCTTATGAGCCTGGAGGAAAGGTGGTTATACAGCTTCATGATGTGGTAATGGCTTGTGAAGACCACAGGGTCGTTCTTCTTGATCACTGATGCGATGACATCATGCCATAATGTCTTCTTAGCCTGCTCACGGAGCACGAGCTTGTACGCCTGCGCAGACTCCATGTCTTTCTTCAGGTAGCACTTGTACCCTTCATCTAACAGATTAGAAAGAGGCATAAGGAGTGATTTGTCTTTCAGCTTGTTCTCTTTGGCATTTAGTGCAAGGACCTGGAACTCTGTCGCTATCTTCTCGAGTATCGTGACAAGGTCATAGTAGTAGTATGACTTGTCTCCGCCGTACTTGCTCGCGTTTATCGTGCGCAGCAGGTGGTCTCGCAGTTTCAGGACGTTCGTCTTCACAAGTGCCGTGATGTTGTCGACGTCCAGCTTGTTCCAGCCTGTGATGACTTCCTCGACGACAAGTTTGGTCAGCTGGAACATCTTGTTGATGAGCTTCTCTGTCTCTTCGTCATCGATCCGCAGGAAGCACTTTATCGTCACAGAGTTCTTGTCCTGCGACACTGCCTCGAGTCCTGTGAATGTGCTTATGATCTCGTTTATCGATGAGATGGGTGGTGTCTCCTTGAACTTAAGGACCATCTCATCATATCCTGCTTTGTAGAGTGACGCGATAGTGCTCCTCATCACGCTTGGTGTAGTAGTTTCGAGCGTCACTTCCTTGCGTAGCTGTCTTGTCTCTCCTACCCTGGCTATCACTATCCTCTCGTTTTCTTCCGCGACATCTACTTCATCCCCTGCCTTCAGCCCTTTGAGATCGATCCATCTCTTCGGGACATAGACAGTCAATCCAGAGCCGCCTTGCTTGATGAGTTTGCGTCGCATACACCAAAAAATGCATTCATAATATATAAACTTTTCTCTTTTTTAGCTATCTTTAATATCTTTGATAGTAAAAAGATATTACTACTGCTTCTCATTCACTTGTTAGTAACAATTTGTTGGAGGGTTGTAAGATGTCTTCAAGCGATAAGCCGAAGGTGTTGGCAGTCGATGTGCTTAGCGAGATCGAGTCCAAGGTACAGTCAGAGATGGCGAGGATCCGCGAGAATGAGATGAAGCAGCAGAAAGTCTTGAGTCCGCAGCAGGCAGAGACGCTTCATGATGTTTATTTCGCAGCTATAGGTACTGCTGTCCTGGAAAGTTACGCAGATAAGGGCATACCTATCCATGGCAGGTCATACATCAGGACACTGCTAGGTATCTCCGAGCTGGCCCTCGATATCCGTGCTGACGAGATAGACAGGGGTGTTGATTTTCAGATGCCTCAGTTCAGTGATGCCCGTCTTTCTGACCGAATGTCAGAGGCTGCGGGTACATGCATGAGCGTCCGTAGCTCAGGACAGAGCGAGGAGGATTTCCGTTTTGGCATACGCCAGTCTGCTCCAAGGGTTCCTTTGGGAAAGCCAGATTATAAGACTCTCGGTGAGAGGATACTTAGAGGCTACTCTGCAGAGGGTAGATCTGTTGAGAACGTCATAAGGACCATTCCGCGCAAGTACGTGATGAAGGACCAGAGTTATGTCCTTGATGTTACGAGGACTATGCAAGAAGCAGGCCTTCATTCGTTTTCGGCTGGCTATGGCAGCATAGAAGGTGCTCTGATCCAAGAGAGGGACGACCCTCAGGCGCAGGATGCTCTCAGGCAGAAGTACGCGCAGATAGAGATGCAGTCCATAGATGAGAAACAAGAGAAGGATGATGAGTGAGATGTAGATGATTTGCAGGAGTGTCCAGTAGGATTCAGTTCGACGAGAACGGTGACTTGAAGGATGCATCTTTCATCGTCAAGGTCGCAAACAACGGCAAGACGTCCGTTTTGGGTTATTTTTTTATTTTTATTGTTTAGATTTTCACATTCGGAGGATTATGATTATGGATGCTTTGTTGGAGACAAGATTCTGGCTTGGAGTGGCTGCAGTGGGTTGTTTGGGTTGGATGGGTGCGTTTTATCGTGTCACAGGCCAATTAGAAGATGAGCGCCGCACTGTTCTTTCGCAGCAGGAAGCCGCTTTCAACAAGTCTGTTGATGAATCTTACGCAGCGCTTCAAGACGCTGATTTGAACCTGGACGGCGTGCCTGACTTGGTGCTTAACCTTGGTGAAGGCCGCAAAATCCCGCTATATGGCGTTAGAAGTCCCGACGGAACTGTCAGGAATTATCTGACAGGAACGAAGATGCAAACTCTGTTTTCGGATCGTCCTGTTGATTACAAAGGAATAGCTGCAAAGTTGAATCAGGAGTGATTTTTTGTGTTGGGAGATATGGTGGTGCGAGTGATGAAGACTGATGCTGCTTTCGAGACGCACACTTTCCCTTCAGGCAGGAAGTATATGTTCCGGAGTAAGGATTTGCGTAGAGCAGAGCGCGACTCCACTTATTCACGTGTGGAGGCCTACGAGGTCCGCAGAGAATCAGACGGTTGGTTCGAAGTGAAGCCTGTTACTGAAGGTACATTGGAAAATCTTTTGGATCTTCTCCTGTATCATTAGGAGGGCGTATTTTGGAAGGAGGTAGATGAGTCATGCAACGCAATCTTGAAGAGCTGAATCCTGGTATTGATAAGTTCAAGGTATCTAGACCTGTGTACTACGAGGAGCAGGGCAACGAAGTGGTTACTGCTCTGCGCGCCTACGCGCATAACATCCCTATAGTATTCCGCGGCCCGACTGGTTGCGGCAAGTCTACTCTCGCAGAGTACATCTGTTATCTTCTTGGTGCTGGATTTGATGATTTGAGGAAGAAGTATGGCTCTGATCTGAGTAAAGGCGGCAGGAAGAAAGACTCGCCTATGTCGAGGCTTGAGAAGAAGACCGAGCAGTTCCGCAACAAGGATGGCTTCCCTCTCGTCACTGTCGGAGGCCATGAGGATCTCGATGCAGATACATTGAAAGGCCGTCCTTACATCGTCGAGGACAAGGCTTTCTGGCTGAATGGCAATGCGAAGCTGGCAGCTCAATACGGTGGAATATTCTACTTTGATGAGCCTGCAGAGGCAAGGCCTGATTCGCTCGTCGTCATCCACTCTTTAACAGACCACAGGAGGACGCTTCCTGTAGAGGGATTGGGAGAGATAATCCACGCGCATGATAGTTTCGGTTTCATCATGACTTATAATGATAAGTATCAGGATCCTAGGAAGCGCTTCAAGCCTTCTACGAGCCAGCGTTTCATCCATGTCCCTCTGGGCTATCCTGAGAAGTCTGAGTTCGAGGTGAAGATTGCGAATGAGATAACAGGCATAGACCGCGCCATAGCTGCAAGTCTTGTCAAGATTGCGCAGGAGACCAGGAATCTTGCGAAGCAGCGCAAGATACGTGAAGGAGCTTCTCCCAGGGAAGTCATAATGGCCTCTGAGCTGATAATAGCCGGGGAGTCTCCGTTCAGAGCAGCGTCTTACTGCCTTGCTTACCCTCTTACCGACGATGCTGCTGTGCTTGAGAGCATATTTGAGATGATAAAGAACCAGTTTAAGGAGTGATTCTCATGCCCTCCTCTGGCTCCAAACCAGAAGTTCAGCTCGAGGACATCGTCGAGGTTCTCGCAGCATATGCCTCTGCTGTCGCTGACAAGGATATAGCTATACTATCTTCTCGCATGATCTCGACAGGCCTTTCAGAAGGTAATTATATCAGGCTTCCAGAATCTGTCGAGTCCTCTCGTGAAGATGCTATTTCCATGCTGAAGGTCCGCGTCACTCTTGAGGCCAGCATGTTGAAGTATGCTGGCGAGACCGTGGATCCGAAAGCGATTCCGAAGTATTATAGGGATGTTCTGGGTCATAAGCATCACAGCCTTGATCTTTCAGCCCTCCGTTTGGTCATGCCTCCAAGGTCTTGGGCTGGCTTTACCTGTCTCCTGAAAGTCCTTGAGCTAGGGCGTGTGAGGCAGCGTGTCAGGACAGAGTACCCTCTTCTCGACAGGAAAATAGACGATTTCGTCAAGGATTTCCTCTTCAAGATCGATGACCGTCATAATTTGAGGGATGATCTGCGCCGCTGGCCTGACTCGCTCATCAGTGAGGTGAAAGGCAGGTTTGGAAAGACTGAGGATATCCTTACATATGAAGAGAGGGAGAACGAGCTCACCTGCAAGGAGCTCGCGTACATACTCCTGTTGTCAGGCGAGAAGGATGTCCGCAAGGAGCTTTCTTCGATGACTGAGAAGTTGAGAAGGATATACAAGACGGTCTTTCCGAAACTGCGTCGTAAGAGAGCGACAAAGTCTGATTCTGTGAGGCTTGCTTTCAGGCTGCTGGACCGCGAGTTCGATAAGGATAGGCATAAGAATCGTAAGACGGATGATCTTGAGAGGAAGGTCGAGGCAGATAGGGAGCAGTATCACCGGCGGCGTCATGATGGACAAGCGTATCATGAAGGATTTCCGCGTGTGTTGGTCCGTTCCGCAGAGTTTAGTGAGAATTCGGATAATCTTTCCAGCGCGATTCGCTTTGTAAACAGTGACAAATCTCCTGTTGAAGGAAGTCCGCGTTTCAAGCTGGATGAGTGGGACTCGGATTCGAGGTCGTACATCAGAGACGCTTGCACTGTGCGCGAGAGCAGCCTCTCCTCACCCTCTGCTGCGGGAATTTCTCCTCTGAATTTTGTTTTCAGCGAGAGGGAAGTGGCAGAGATAAGCGAAGTTCTTGAGTCGCTGAAGCCAGAAGGCAAAGTTACATCTAGGAAGTTGCGTTCCGGCGAGGTTGACTTCAATGAGTGGGTCAAATATAAGATGCAGAAATCCACAGGGATAGATGCCGAAGAGCGTTTCTATCGCAGGACAGAGCGCAGGGAGCGTGATGTCGCTCAGCTTATCTTGTGGGACATAAGCAACAGCACGCTAGGCTACTGTTCCAATGCTGCGCTCAATGCAGGTATGCGCATAATCGACATGGAGATGTATGGCCTTCTGCACTATGCTGCTGCCGTGCGCGATTTGGGTGATGACCTCGCGATCTTCGCTTACAATTCTAATGGCCGGGACGGGGTATATGTTTACCCTGTCCTCAGGTTCGGCTCTAGCATGAGCATAGAGGAGTTGAGGTCTATCATCACGGCGGTCAAGCCCCATGCCCAAAATCACGACGGCGCTGCGCTGCGCCACGTCCTAAACAATTATCTTTCTTACCATACCGCGCAGACAAGGATAATGGTACACATAAATGATGGTGTGCCTGAGGACAAGACATTCTCTGCACAGAACGTTCTTTCCGGAGTTTACAGTCGTGATAAGTTGGCTGAATATGCCGGCGAATACGCCATCAATGATGTGAAGAAGGCTCTGGAGGAGTATGCTTCGCAGGGAGTGATTACGTTCGGTCTGTCTTTTGCCCAGGAAGCCGCGCGTCCAACGCTCGAGAGGATCTGGGGTGACCAGTACAAGATGCTGAAGACGCCTTATTCGTTAGGCAAGAAGCTCGCGCAGGTCATGCTTGAGAAGACCTTGGTGTAGCTCGACGCTAGGCTTAATCTCGCCAGGGTGGCGGGGCTTAGCCCTCTTCCCTGAGGACTATCACCAGCTCCTCTTGTGTTTTTCTGCACTGTGCGATTATGTTTCCGTTTTCATCAGCCTTTGCTCTGCTGAAGATGCAGCACACGTCGAGGAATCCGTTTGTGCATAGCATGTCCCCTTCTTCGAATGGTGTGCCGCCGCGCTTCATGCTTTTGCTCACGACAAGCAGGTACGGGCAGTTGAAGGGCATTTTCGCCGGGTTTTTCTTCATGCATTCTATCATGCATCTCTCTTCCGTAGTGTTTGTGTCTGTCATGTCTTGTCCCTCCTTTTCTGGCTCTCGCTGCATTGCATTCCTCTGCCTGGCGAGAATTTTGCGTATTGCCAGCTATCGCTGGTTACCGCGTCTGTCTTTTTTTGCGGTGTCAAGGGAGTTTTCCCTTGACGACAAGTATTATCAGGCGTTTGTTATATTTAATTATGTTGGCTGGTTTTTGAACAGAAAACAAAAAATTTATTAACTTATCTTGTTTTTTCAAAAAAGAGGTGGTGTTGTGGGGGAAAACGTGCTTGATGTGAAGGACATGAAGATCATGGAGCTCGTCACAGAGGACGGCAGGCTCTCATTGAATACTGTCGCTTCTAAGGTGCGTCTTTCCCGTGAGGCTGTCGCTTACAGGATCAAGCGCCTGCAGGACACGAACGTCCTCCGTAACTGCGTGGCGAAGATTGACATGACGCGTTTCTACCAGAGCTCTTATTATATCCTGTTCCGCTTCAGGAAGACCTCTCCAGAGCTGCACCGTCAGAGGATCGAGGCTCTCGCCGCAAGCCCGTACGTGATGTGGGTCGGCTCTCTTAGTGGGGAGTATGACATCGCTGCCTCTTTCCTTGCGCGTGATACGTCAGATCTGCTGGATTTCATCCGTTATCTTGAGAACCAGTTCACTGACCTTACTTATGAGCTGATGATCTACACGAGAGAGTTCAAGAACTCCTATAAGGACATGTTCAGGACGAGCAGGGGCCTGCCCGAGCCTGCTGACGGGTTCATGATGCGCGCCTTTTCCAAGTCTAAGATAATCTATCCTGACGAGACTGATCTTATTATACTGTACTCCCTGTCGAAGAATGCCAACATAACGAATGCTGAGCTGGGCAGGATGACTGGCATTAGTGACGAGGCTGTGCGGCAGAGGATAAAGCAGCTTGAGCACGGTGGCGTCATAACCGGCTATCGGTACCTGATCAACATCTATAACATGAATATGGAGATATACGCCGTCTATCTCAGGTTCGAGAACCTCACCCAGCAGAAGGAGGATGAGCTCAGGACTTATATCCAGACGATGCCTAATGCGTATTACAGCGCCAGGCTGATAGGCAAGTATAACGTGCAGCTGGGCATCAGCGCCCGTGACAGGTACCATTTCCAGGATATCATCGACGAGCTCAAGAACAGGTTCTCCGAGAACATATCATTGTGCCACACCCACATCGTCTTCGGCGAGAACAAGCACACGTATTTCCCGCCTGCCTGCTGCAAGACCATCAAGGGCTTCGACAGGATAGAGTCTGAGTTCGAGAAGAAGTACGCGTTCAAGTATGATACTAGGGAAGGGTTGAAGTAGCTAGTTGCTGGCTTGTTTCCAAACATACTCGAACTCCTCGAGGTATCGTGCAGCGACCTCAGGATCGTGGATTATGAGTACGTTCTCGTCGTTTCTCTCGTCGCCGTTCGATGTTGGGTTGAAGCTTCCTGTCAAGACGGTAGAATTGTCGATTATGAACACCTTGTGGTGTAGGTTGTACTTGTTGCCGTCCCAGCGGACATCTATTCCTGCGGATTTGAACGGGTAATACTCAGTGTAGTTGCTGTTCTGCGATTTCTCGAACACTCCTTTGACAGATACTCCTTTCTTGTGCAGCGCAATGATCTGTTTTCCTATCTCGTCGTGCGTGAATGAGAATGTCATGAAGTGTATCGAGGATTTTGCGTCCTGTAGCTCGTATATTACCTTGTTTGCGCACCAATCTTCAGGGCAGAAGTACGAGGATATGTTCTTTCCGTTCAGTATTATTGTGGGATTCTCGGTCCGGGCTCCTTTCTCGAATGTCCTGTTCCACATCTCAGCGAACTCTGCCTCGTAGTTAGCTGCGAGCAAACGTGATTGGTAGAATATCGCGTTGTTGTTGTTCTTGTAGTTGCACCTTTCAGTCGGGTTGAAGCTGCCTGTCCACACCGCCTTGCCATCCAAAACGCAAAATTTGTTGTGCATGAACCCGCTTTTGTTGTCCTGCCTCACCGATCCGTGTTTCACGATGCTCATGTTGCTTATCTGCTCGTAGTAGTCGCTGTCAGTCACCAGCTTGACTTCTATTGAAGCGCTTTTCTCATCCAGTTTCTGCTTCACGTTCTCCAGCTCGAGCTCGAAGAATGCGCAGTGTATGCTTTTCTCGGCAGCATCCATCCAAGCGACGAGTTCCGCGCCGCAGTCGTCTCGCGGGCAGAAGTATATCTCAGGCCCGGTTGTGTTTTCTTGGAATACCTGGGTCTGTTGCGTCGCTTTGCCGGTTATCTTCTCATTCTGAGACGCGATTTCCTTTATCGTGTCCCAGTTTATTATGATCGTGACTATCAGTAGCAGCAATATTACTAGAAGTTTTGTCTTGATTCTCATTTTATCTCGTAAGGCTCTCGCTGCTGGCCAGCAATGATGCCTTTGTGCCAGGGTATTTCTCTTCAAACTCATCGAGTATCTTGTTTATCTCTGTTCTTTCTGCCTTATATGCGACTTTTTTGATGCTGAAGTACTGTACCATCTCTTTTTTTGACAGCGGGTAGAACAGTTTCACTGTCTTCTTGTCTTGTCTCACAGGTTTCTTGTTTTCAAAGAACTCCTTGATGAGTGATTCGTTCTCATCATCCATTGTCCAAGCGACTATCTTGTAGTCTGCCTTGCCTTTGCTGACGATCTTCACAGGCAGGTTGATGACCTTCTCAACAATGTACCTGCTTGCCTTGTCAGGAACCAGTAGTCTGCTATCTTTCTTTATGGAATATCCGCGGAGATTGTGCCTTATCTTCTGCTCCACGAGCCCGGAATAGCACTTTTTGCAGTACTCTTTGTCAACCAGTCTGTACTCTGCATTTCTGCTGCACTTGTGACAGGGTTTTGCTGATTTCATAGTTCTCAGGGGCTGTAGCTAGTATTAAATTAATTTGTTACTACTCGGGAATGCTCAAAAAACGAAAAGTTTATATATGAGTTATTTCTACCATACTTTGCAGTTGGGAGTGGGTGATTTGAAGTCTTTTTATCATTTATTATCACCTCTTTTTTCCCAGCAGAACCTCAGCAATGGGGTTCTGCCAGGGTTTATTATTTGAAGTTGATATTCACCTCTTTTTCCCCGGCAGGCCTGCTTCGGCAGGTCTGCTAGGGTTTTACAACCCTTAGACGCAGTCATATTCTGATGTTTTTGCAAGATTACGAACTAGGTCGCAAAACCGAGGCCTATTTCGCTTTTCTCGCTGCTGCTCAAAAAGCTCTCATCGTTGCCACGCCCGCTTGATTCTTTTTTGCGAAGCTAATACGAAAAATCCCAATTATTTCTCTGACTAATTTTGTTGATTTTGCGGGCTAAAAGGCAACGACGGCCTCGGTTTTGCTTGTACTGAAAAGAACTCAACAAAGAGTTGTCCTTAGAAGCTGTTCGTCGTCTTCATGTATGATCTCACTGCCTCGACGAATGGCACTGCATACTTGTTAGGCGTTGTGACCATATCTGTCTTGAGATCCCTGATTGACACGAACTTGGTCTCGCTTATCTCTGTCTTGTCAGGCAGCACTGTCTCGGCTACTCCGCCAGAGAATATCTCCTGGAACACCCTGTGTGCTCCGTCGACTACGTTGAACTTTGTCACGCGTGTCAGTCGCGTATCGATTCCTAGCTCTTCCATCACTTCCCTGCGAGCAGCCTCTTCATAGGTCTCTCCTTTCCTTACGTGGCCCATGACAGATGCCCATTGTAGCGCGAAACGTTTCTTTGTCGCGGGTCTTTTGCATAGCAGAAGCTCGTTCTTGGAGTTGAACAGGAACACCTGTACGCACCTGTAGCTGAGTCCTCTTCTCTGTATGTCCTCTTTTGTAGAATAACCAAGAACTACGTCATTATTGTCAACGACTGTGAGGAATTCGTGCTCCATGTCAGCAGCATAGACGGCATTATATAAAAAATTATCCATTGGGACACTGTTGAAAATGGAGGCAGCGCCCCTTTTGCGAAGGCTCAAACGGCATTCTGTGCGGTGCTGACAGGGGGATGCCCCCTACGGAGATGTCAGCATTGTAGTAAAAGAATCAGAAGCCGGAGCCTGGCGCTGCCCGAGCGAAGCGAGATTTTCAACAGTGCCCTATCTGAGCCTTATTCCTGTCTTTGTAGGCCTCTTTTTGCCAGGGCTGAAGAGCATCTTTCTGGTCTTCTCGACCTCTTTTCTATCCTTTCTTCTCTCCCGCATCACTATCCAGCAGAGCAGATAGCCGAGTACAAGCCCCCAGATGAACATTGCTGTCGGGAGGTATTTCTTGAGAGTCTCTCTCACTGCAGAAGCATCAATCCCTGTAGTCTTCTTCTGGAAGTAGATGTCTATGTCGCTCAGCTCCAGGGCGTATTCTGCGTATATCAATGCCGCGAACTTGTTCTCTTCCTGGAGGGAGCTTGCGTACTCGTAGTAGCTGTATGCGATTATCGGGAATATTCCTTTGTCTATCTGTTTTGTGACTGCGTGTCTGGCTGCGATGAGTTTCTGCCGAAGTAGTTCGTCGACGACCTCTTCCTTGATGCTGAGCATGGTGACCATGACGTTCGCCTCGGCTTTGGTCCGGCTTGCGAGATAGACGCACAACGCATAGTTTCCTGTCTCGTAGTGCTTGTGTGCCATCAGCAGGTTGTTGCGCAGGTCGTTCAATAGCCCTGGGAAGAACATGTTGAGGTACTGGAACCTCTCGTCTACCTCTCCGAGTATCTCTGAGCAGCTTTCTTTCAGCGCTTCCTCGTCGAGGTCGTACTTCTCTCCGCCCTTGTTGAAGAATCCGCTCCATACGATGGCGCTGTTGAGCCTTTCGTTGGTGTAGCTCAGTGTCGATGAGTCGTTCGCGCCGTCAGCGAGGTATTGTCTCGCCTCAAGTATGCGTTCCTTGACTATCATGTATGTCTGGAGGTCTGTTATAGTCTCTTTCTGCCTTCTTTCTGTGGCCCTGTCGAAGTCGTCTATCTTCTTGGATATCGTGGCAGCCTCTTCAGCAGCCTGTTCTTGAGTGAGGTTCTTCATCTCATAGAGTATGGTGTTTGACTTGACGCTTGATCCGAAGCAGTATGATGCCGCGCTGTAGAAGTTTCCGTTCTCGACAGCTTCTTTTCCCTTCTCTGTCAGGTTCTTCGCTTCCAGCTGGAGCTTTACCCAGTCGAAGTTGACTGATTTCATCGTGTTCAGGTCGAATACGTCTACTTCGCTGAGCAGTGATTCTGCCCTGCCGCACAATTCTCCTGACACAGTCTCCATTGTTTCTTTGTATTCTGCAGGGGCTTCTGCTTCTTTGTCCTCTTGCTCAAAGCTTGTGCCTGTCAGTGCGAACATCGCTTCTCCCAGCGTCGCCACAGGCACTACTTCTACTCCAATCTCTTTGCCGTACTCAACAGTGTCTGTGACATTGTCTTCTTTCTGTTCTGCCTGCACTGAGGGTATGATTACGCGTTTTATCCCTGCATCTTTGGCCGCTTCTATCTTTGCCCTGAGGCTGCCTACTGGTCCTATGAGCTCGCCGGAGTTTATCGTCCCTGTCATCGCTGTTTCCTGGTCTATTTCCAGGTCGTTTAGCATCGCTACTGTAAGTGCAGATATCGCGCCTCCTGCGCTGGGCCCTCCGACTATTCCTGCAGTGCTCTTTATCGTGTAGAAGAAGTCATACTTGTCGCAGTCCGTATCCACGAAGCTGCAGGCCATCTCTTTTGCGAATCTGGTAGATATCTGCGTATCGACTTTTGAGAGCGGTATTGTCTCCAGGAACACGCGTCCAGCTCCGTCTTTTATCTCGAGCTCGACATCTGCTGGGCTTCCTTTGAACCCTTCCCCTTCCTGGTACACTGCCAGCAGCTTTATGTGTCCGGTCCTTGTGACTGCCAGTGCCATCGGAGATACTATTGATATCGCGAGAAGAATCAGTATTAGTGCTTTTACCCCCTTATTCATGCTTCTTCAGCAACCACCGTGTTATAAATAGTTTTCTTTGTCTCAAATCTGGGACGAATATTCATTCTTAGATTGCAGAGCGCGGGCACTGTTGAAAATACGGTCTAGTGGCTGGTGTGGCCCTGCGATATCTGCATAAGGTGCGGTTTTTCAATTCAGCCACTTTAATAATCTTTAAATATGGTGGTTGATCATTAATTTATCATGGAATTGTCAGATAGAGTCTTAAGATTTGAGTTAGATAGAAGTAGCTCTCTCCTTATTAACCCCGTAACTGGTGCTATTGATATTATTCCCACTAGATTTCTTGGACACCTGTCTGATTCAGAGAAAGGACTGCTCCATGAGAGAGGATATTTCTTGTCTGAAGACGAAAGATTACGGATGTTGGTCGCTTTACAGGATGTTGAGATACAACACAGCCGGAACGTGCCTTATTGGTTTTACGTCTTGACCACCCTTGATTGTAATTTTAGGTGCCCGATCTGTTATGAAAAACAGACATTAGCGCGTTCTGAAACAACCCCCGACACGATAGAGAAGGTCATGGACGCTATCAAAGGATTTCAAGAAGAGCACGAAATCCCTGCAGATAGGGTGAACTTGATTGTTTTTGGAGGAGAACCGCTCTGTGTATCTGATCCAGACATTATTCGTCAGATTTTACAGTCCTCTCATGAGCAAAAATGGAAGGATGTTGTTGTGACGAATGGGTCTAGGGTGAAAAGATTTATCGGCTTGTTTGTCGAATACTCAGGGACAATTTCAGATTTTCGTGTGACTTTGGATGGTCCTCAGGCAATTCACGATTCAAGAAGGCCTTATCGTGGGGGAAGAGGGTCGTTTACTGATGTGGTCAGTGCTATCGACCTGTTGCTTGAAAATCACCTGTCTGTGAAAATGCAGACCATTCTAGGTTCAGGCAACATATCGCGCTTTGAAGATTTAATCACTTTTGTTGAGGAGAAAGGTTGGTTGCAGGACCCATCTTTTCAGTGGAGGATTGAAGGTTCCCATGATTATGCTAATCTGGATCCGGAGAAAGATGAGATATCTGAGGGTAGAATAGTCAGGGCATTGATTAAGTCAAAGGCAGAGCATGAAGGACTCGGTGGAAAGATTAAGTTTGAGAGTTTCAAATACCTGGGTCACATTGTCAGAAGTTTCGGCTGGCTTGGGACTCATAAAACGTATTGGGGGCCGAAGTATGGTTTTTGTGAGCCGCAAAAGGGATTTCATTATGTTTTTTCAACCCGTGGGGGCGTATATCATTGCCCCCGGACGATTAACAATCCTGATTTTTATGTAGGGGATGTTGGTGGTGGTTTGCGTTCAAAAGGTGGAGGCTCAGAGCATAGGTCGATTTTAGAACGCAAAGACTGCCTGCCTTGTTCAGTGAATACCCTCTGTGGTGGTGGCTGTGTAGTTCAGAAGAGGTATCACCCTGGTTTGGACTGCGAAGAATACGCGTTATCTGTAATTTCAGAGTTTATTGATTTGATGAAGGGTGAGATTTTGGAGAGAGCTGATCCTGATAGGATTGTTTCTGTCAATGATTTATGGCAAGGGCATCACGAGTCATAGAGTTTCTCATATCAAAACTATTATAAACAAGCCTTGCCTATTATGCCGTATGCTAAAAGAGGAAGATGTCCAGCAGCTGAAGCAGAAGCTTTCTGTCGAGCACTTCGAGACATTCGAGGCGGATAAGCAGCTCCGTCTCATCAACAGTATCAAAGAAGCTGTACTTCTTCTCCGGGCAGTGGAAGAAGAGTTTCCTCCGAAGCACATGGATGAGCTTTTCAGCTTTTTAGAGTCCAAGCAGGATGAGTTTCAGGTCATCTATAACATACGTACGAATAGAAAGCTTGATGAGTTCTTCAAATAGCAAAGTTGATTCTTTCTTCAAATTTTGGTATTGCGGATGTTATCCTGGTGGCAATCGCTTGATTAGTCGCTCCAAAATTTGACTATCCTCATTCGCTATGCATTCACGAAGGCCTGGTTACCGAAGTAGGTGTTCTGGCAATGGCTGAAACAACGATTTTAATAACATTTCTTCGCGCAGCTTCGCACCTCAGAAATCTACTCAAATTCTTAACAGCATCTTTTGCCGCAGGAGTGCTATCCTCGGCACGTATCAGAATTCGAGTTTGTATTGGAAACTTCTTTGCTTATTTCTTCTCGGTCTTGCCGTTCCCTTCTATGGTTTCTGTATGCCTGCACTTAGGATATGTGCTGCATCCGTAGAAGCTGCCGTATATCGATCTGCGCAGGACAAGTTTGCCTGTCTCGCACTTCGGGCACTTCTTCTCTATCGCCCCGGATTCTATCTGTGCGGCCTCTTTCCGAGACTCTTGGTTCTCTATCTCTTTTGACTTGCATTCGGGGTTGATGCAGAGGTCTTGCGGCGCTTTCTTGGCGCGTATTATCGTTATCATGGGGTGCTTGCACTTCTCGCATATCTTCGCGGATGTCTTGAACAGCGCATTTGACGGCAGCTTGAATGTTATGCTGCACTTCGGGTAGTTGTCGCATGCTATGAACCGTCCGAACTTGCCTTTCTTGAGCATTAGGTTGCCGCTGCATATCGGGCACGCGCCGACCTGTGCCATGTCATGCTCTGTCTCCTTTGTCGCTTCTGCGAGCTCTTTTCCTATCTCTTTCTCGTTCTTCTTGAAGCGGGATAATGTCTTTGTCAGTACCTCGCGTGCTTCCCCGAGGACCTCTTCCTCTTTCTTCTTGTCTTCGCGTATCTGGTCCATCTCGATCTCGAAGTTCCTTGTCAGCTCTTCATCGAGTATCTCTGGGCAGTACTTCTCTAGCGTCGCCACTGTCCTTATCCCCAATCCAGTGGCCCTTATCGGCTTGTCTGTGGCGTAGCCACGGTGGAAGAGGTTGTCGACTATCGTCGCCCGTGTGGATTTCGTGCCGAGGTTCTTCTTCTCGAGCTCTTTGATTATGGATGCTTGTGTATAGCGTTTCGGAGGCTGTGTCTGCTTGTCAAGCATAGAGATGCTGGTTATCTTGACTTCTTCGCCTATCTCTGTCTTCGGGAGCTCTTCCTCTTTCTGTGTGGCATATTTCCCGTAGAGGTCGTGCCATCCTTTCTCTTTTGTGCGTGTGCCTTTGGCTATGAACACTTCCTCTTTGACATCTATCTCTATCTCCACTGTCTCCCTGACTGCTGGTTCGCCGAATGTGGCGAGGAACCTCCTGACGATCAGGTCATACACCATCAGTTCCCTACCTTTTACCGTCGGCATCGCTCCTGTCGGGTATATTGCTGGGTGTGCTGGGTCTGTCTTCGCGCCGTTGTTGGGCTTGAGCTGTGTCTTTTTCAGCAGCGAGCCGCATTCGTTGACGTATTTTTCCTGTTTTGATATATCTTTGATTATCTTGGGATATCCTATCGCGGGTGGCAGCTGTTGTGAGCTGGTGCGAGGATAAGATATGGCTCCGTCGAGGTATAGTGTCTGTGCGAGGTTGAGTGTGATGCTGGGGCTGATGCCGTGCGTCCTGTATGCCTCTGTCTGGAGTGTAGTCAAGTCAAAGGGGAATGGCGGGCTCTGCCTGAATTCGCTCTTCTTGACGTTCTTTACCTTGCCTTTCTTCTCAGGGCTTACCTTGTTGAGCACATTGCTGGCTTTTTCCTTGTTCCAGAAGGGGTTCTCTTTGTGGAATGCGTCTATTTTGCCTGCCTTGACATCTCCGAGGAGTTCTAGCTCCCAGTAAGGCTCTGACTTGAATTCAGATATGTCTTTCTCTTTGTCTACGATTATCTTCAGGGCGGGTCCTTGGACTCTTCCTGAGCTGAGTATCTTGTGCATGCCTGTGGCGTTCTTTATGCTTAGTGTCAGCGCGCGACTCAGGTTGATGCCGTACATCCAGTCTAGGAAGTGTCTTGTCTCTCCTGCGAGTGCCTGGCCCCAGTCCAGGTGCCCCATCTTTTCATCGTATGCCTGCATGAGGTCTGGTTTTGTCAGTGTTGAGAACTTCATCCTGTTCGCGTCTTTCTGCTTGCATGCGAACCTTGTGACATTGAGGCCTATGACCTCTCCTTCTATGTCGTAATCTGTTGCTATGGTGAATTCAGAAGCATCTTTTGCGAGTTTTTTAAGCGTCGCCAGGTATTTTTTTATGTAGGCTGAGTCTTTTTTGGTGTCCCCGCTCTCTTTCCATTCTATGTCGAATACCGGGTAGCTCCACCCTTTCTTCTTCTCCTTCTCAGCTACAGTGTATAGGTGGCCTACCGCGCACCCGACTACTATGTCCTTGTTGCCGTGGGTTATCTCATAGTACGGAACGCCCTTTACGTTCTTCTTTATGGGCTTGCCTGAGGCCAGCGCCTGTGCTATCTTAAGCGCGGCGTTCGGCTTCTCGGTTATTATGAGTTCGTAGCCCATCAGGACTGAAAAATCAAGGTTTGTTTAAAAAGGTTGTGTGTGGTTGGCCGCATTGAAAGGTGTGGTGCCGCCTTTTTGCGTAGTGCCTTTCTGTTTAACAGACAGGCCTGCCAGGGGGATGGCCCCTACGGGGATGGCTGGTTTTAGCAGAACAATCACGGCACGGAGCTTGGCGGCACCCATGCGAAGCATGAGCCTTTCAATGCAGCCGTGTGGTTGTGCATATTTCTGCAGAATACTGTATTACTCCACTCTGGAATTAATATAAAGTTTTTTAAATACCGCTTACTGAGGCTGCCCTATGGATCCGCATATTTTGACAGTGTTGCACATCCTTCTGGCAGTGGTCCTTGGTGGTATAGTGGGCTTTGAGCGTGAGCGTCATGGCCATTATGCAGGTATCAGGACCCATATTCTGGTGTGTATGTCCAGTGCCTTTGTGGTTAGCGTATTCCTTTCATATGGTTTCGCGCCGGATTCTGTCGCCAGGATTGCTGGCGCCATCCTTACGGGCATAGGTTTCCTGGGAGCGGGCACTATACTGAGCCAGGGTACAGAGGTCAAGGGCCTTACTACTGCTGCGAGTGTCTGGGGTGTCGCGGGCCTCGGTCTTGTGATAGGTATCGGTGCGTTTCTAGAGGCCATAGTCATCGCGCTGGTGATGGTCCTTATCCTTGAGATGCGTTTCTTCTCATTGGTGCAGAAGAGGATATAGTAAGATATTCAGATGTGGCCAGTGCCACCGCCAGTTTTGCGAAGCGAGTTTCTGTGAATCAGTCAGAGCATGACGGGGGTTGCCCCCTACGGGGTGTCATGCTGTCGGTGAGCCATATGCAAGCGTAGCTTGGCGTGGCACTGGCCAAATCAGGTTACATTCTGGATTGTGCTAGAATTTAGATAAACTATTAAATCCGTGTCTGTTTTTCTCTGCTCATGGTGGGTGATGTTGTAAAGGATATTCTTGCAGAGCTGAAGGATGCTCGCAAAGGCGATGATGTTTCTCTGGCATTTGGCGAGCCAGGTTATTCTCCGAAAGACTTTTCCAAGGACAATTTCCACAAGATCCTCCCGAAGTCAGCATCAAGGATGTTTTTCATCGATGGCGGTAACGCAGAGATATTCTCAGCTCCGAATCTTTGCCTGCATTTTGTGAGGATTGCTTGTCTTGGGTATGAGGGAAATAAGCGTTCATCGTTATCTTCCGATGAGTTCTATGTCTTGTGCTCTGCAAAAAGCAAAGACGGCAAGCTGTCCTACGAAGCGAAGCTCTTTGTCGTGAAGATAGGTGCGCTCGGGGATGATTTCCTGGGTAAGGAGTTCCTATTCAATCCTTTGGACAAGGAGCTCTGCGAAGGCTCTGCGCGCATGGACCTTGCAAGAGTCCCCGGCTTGGTGCGGAGGTTTGCCGAGCTCTCTGCAGCAAAAGCGATTGCTTCAGCATCGCAGAAAGGAGATGCAATCATCATTGATGGCGATTTCACGTCGAGGTCTGATGAGGAGCGCAGGCTCATCAACGCGATAAAACGTATCGCCCTCGGCAGAGAGAATTCTGTCTGCGCGCTGTCCAAGACATCCAGTCTTCTCACGTCTTCAGGCAACGCAGTCAGTGTCGCTCTAAGCAGGCTCGCTCCTTTCGATTGTTGGTATTACTCGGATGTTGCGTCGCAGGATTCTGGCAGCACAGTCTGTTTTGCGAAGCTGCATCCAAGCTCAAGCTACGTGTTCAAGGTCGAGGGGTTCGGGTTCGATAAGGAGACGGACAGTAGGATAGGCAGCATCTTCTCATCGATCGCATCGAACAGCCGCGATCCAGTCTTCTTGGGCTATCCCTACGGCCTTGTCGAGGCAGACACGCTCGCAAGGGTCTCGAACAAAGAGCGCGAGTTCCTAAGGACAGTATTCATCGCAAAGGCAGGCAAGGACTTCGCATCGATAGCTTCTGCATGCCGTTCTCTGGATGCCCATTCTGTCCTTGATAGGATAAGTTATTGAGGGCATAGAATCTGCGGGCTGGGAAAAGATCAGGCTGAAAACGATTTTTCCACACGCAGTAAATGGGGCATGTTGTGGTTGAATTCAGGAGAGGTCGTATGCTCTGAGAAGGGAGTGGATGATGTGTCGAGAGTTTAACGAAATGAATCTGCTTAGTCAACCCAAGGCATAGATAACATCTTATGCTCTTTGAAGTAGTGCAGGACTTCGTAGCTTCTGATTATCGAGGAGAATTCGTTTTTCATTTCGTCTATCAGTTCCCTCAGTTCTTTTTCATTTCTTACTTGGACTTCAATTTCGCAGGGGTGTCCTCCGATGACATGATCACGGTATATTATGTTTGGATGTAGAAGGATGAACTGGTCTAATTTTTTCAATTGTTCAGGTGTGGTGTTCTGAAAGTCAAAATAAATCTTATAGTATATGATACCCAGGGCTTCTAAATTGAATATGGCCGTGTAACCCCTTATGACATCTCTCTTCTCTAAGCTTTTTATTCGTGCAGAGACTGTTTTTGTAGAGAGCTTTAGGGTTCGGGCAATAGAGACGATGCTATCTCTTGCATTTTTTGTCAACACTTTTAATATGTCTGAGTCGGTCCTGTCTATTTTCTCCGTTTCACCCATCGATGTGAAGATCATTTCTTTTGTGTTCCTTTTGTTCTTGAGGAAAAATGCCCTCGGGTAATGGGCTATTTTTGTATAGATGCCCGTTTCTGTTTTTTCTATGTAGTTCTGGTATTTCTCTATGAGCTCATTCCAGAAATGGTCGAGTTCATTGACTGATCTGACAAGAACCCAGACTATTAGGTCAACATTCCCTTCAACGCTGGCAAAAAAGCCCACAATTGGTTGATGGCTGATGAATTCGACAATCTCTTTTTCTTTTTCTGGAGTTGTGTTCTGCAGCTTGATATTTATTCTTGTGCTCGTATAGCCTAGTTTGCCATGATTGATGTACGCTTGGTATCTTAATAGGATCTTTTCTTTTTCCAGCTTTCTTATCCTGTAGAGGACTGTGTCTTTGCTAAGCCTTACTTTCTTGGCAATCTCGATAACTGGCTGTCGACAGTTTACGTCCATCTCGTACAATATTTGATAATCCTTGGTATCCAGCTTCATTTTCATCTTTTGGTGCAGTATCATATTTAAATTTTTCCCTTTTATATGAAAAATCAATAATCTATTTTATTTATTACTTTGTTATGCTTAGATGGTGATGACAAAGAAACGGTTTTTGGGAGTGGTGGGGCCACAGGTCACTCTGTACGGACAGACCGCCAGACCGCAACCTCCGATGGGTTTGGCTTACATCTTCAATTCAGTAGAAAGAGCTGGCTGGGAGCCTATCTTATTGGATGCTTTGGCTGAAGGATATGAAAACTATTTTGAAGATGAGGAAAAAGGAATAAGGGTCACTGGTCTGCCGCCTGAAAAGGTTGTCGAGAGAGTTTTACAGATCAAACCAGAAGTTGTTGGGTTCAGTTTAGGATTATCGACAGATCATGATTATTTGAAGAGTTTGGTTAAAAAAATTAAAGGCGCTTATGATTGTCTGGCTGTTTTGGGAGGTTCTGAAGCATCATTGATGCATAAAGAGATATTGGGCGGTTTGCCAATAGAAAGAATTCCTGTTGATTTTGTTGTAACCGGTAGAGATATTGGTTCTGGGGAGGAATCTGTTTATCAACTATTGAAGGTGATAGAGGATGGTGGTAATTATGAAGACGTGAGGGGGATTTCTTTTAGACAGGAAGGGCATGTTGTAACGAGCGCTCCTGTGGGCATTACAGACGAGTCTTTGGCTAAATCCGATCTGCCAAAAAGAGACTTGTTCGCGAAGATTGGAGATCAGGATATTTATAGTCATATTAACCAGTCGCATACCGGCCCTGTTGATTATACGCCATACGCAGTAATGCACACTTCGAGAGGATGTGGTGGAGCATGTACTTTTTGCCATACCCAATATGCTGGATTTGATAAAGCATTGATTGGGAGGTCTTTGGGGAACATCGTCTCTGAATTAGAGGATTTGAGAAGGCGGGGAGTGCAGACAGTAAGTATTGAAGATGATAATTTTGGCGGATTTAGTCCCGAGCGAACAGATCTGGCGGTAAAAATTCTGGAGGAAGTGGAAAAGTCAGGATTTAGAGGTGTTTATTTTCCGAATGGGATGACCATCAGGTCGATGATAAATAACGATTATGCGATTTTAAGGCAATTGAGAAGTATGGCTGACAGAGGGATTAAAGTAAGAAACTCTTTGCCTGCTGAAAGTGGAGATGATGCAACATTAAAAGAATTGATTAGGAAACCCCACGATTTAGACGACATTCGAGCGGTTTTAAGAGAGTTAAGAAGAGGTTATTTGGGCCATGAAAACATCGATATTGACTCTTTCTTTATGGTTGGCGTAGTAGGATATGATCCTGGAACAGGCGAATTTTTAAGAGAATCGCGCGGCTCTGTCCAGAGAACTTTAGATTTGGCAGATGAATTTTCGGATTTAGGAATACGAGTTAATATTTGGTGGATGAAACCGAACCCTAACGGGCCTCAATACAGATTATGGAGAGAGAAGTTTCCAGATGAGCCATTCTATAAATTACAGTTTTCTTTTACTCCCGGAATTTGGGGTTCTGAAGAGGAAGAGTTAAGATTGGATGAAATGATCAGAAAAAAGAATAGAGAAATGAGTAAGAAAGGGGCAGGAAGTAGAAGACCAATTTATCCAGTTGAGTGAGTTTTTGGAAAATGTCACGAATAATCGACTTCGAGAAGGAGTTCTTCAAGGTGGCCAGGAATCTTGATACTAAAGTTGAAGTAAGACAAGAATTCCTTTCGCGAATCGAAGAATTATCAGTGGATTGGATCGATGACAAGCTAAGAAGGGATATTCTTGGCCTGAATGACCGAGAGTAATCACCGGTTCGGCTGAAGCGCATTAACTCTTTATTACCTGCCCGGTAGTTGTCACTTCTGGACATTTAATCCGGCAGTTCTGTGCAACTTGCCTTACCATTTTCGCTTCTTATACATATGAAGTATTTATTATACATAAACAGTAAAATTAGATACATAAGCAGTAAAATAATAGAAATATTTAAAAAGGGAAACTCGCATTTTGCTGCCTGATGAAGAAGCAAGTTTCTGTGCAGCCGAAGGATTCGCGCGAGCTTCTCAGCTCTATACTCAGCTTCATGAAGGGCAGCCAGGGCCTTTCCCTGAAAGAGCTTGTTAGCATTTACTCATCTATTGAGCCCGCGGAAAGCGTGCCGTTGTCTGTCTTCTCCACCCGTCTCAGCCCATCAGAGGCATTATGCCGCTACCTGAAGGAGAATAGGGATCTTTCTTACCATGATATAGCTATTCTATTGAACAGGGATGACCGCAGCGTCTGGACCTCTTGTGCCCGCGCTGTGAAGAAGATGCCGAAGCCGATTGTCACGAAACAGGATGATTTGCTCATTCCCATCAGCATATTCGCTGACCGTTCAAAGTCCATATTCGAGAACTTGACGCTCCACCTGAAGTCACAGTCATACTCAAATGCAAAGATAGCGAAGCTGTTGAACAGGCAGCAGGGCTCGGTCGCCACTGTCGCGAACCGTGCGGAGAGTAAAGATGAACGATAAGAAAGGCTATGCGATATTTGTAGTCCTCGTCATCATAGCCTTGGCCATAGCTTCGCAGCTGGATACCATCACTGGCATGGCCTCGACGACAGTAGGTACCAACACCACGCTTACGATATATGATGATACTGATTATGTCGCGCTCTCGCAGGGCAGCCCCATAATGTTCTACGCCAACTATACGAATCTTACCGGAGAGCCCATCAACAACGCATCACATAATGGCAGCTGCATCATACGCTTCAATGACTCCATGGCAGATATGGATTTCAACATGTCAGGCACGGGCAGGTATGAGTACTCGCGTAGTTTCACATTGCCAGGCACTTATAGCTGGAACGTGACTTGCGTCTCTGATGATTACGAGATTCTCGTCGCAGCAGACCTGGCAGTCATAGACGTGGCACACTGTGGTGACTACATAGCAGGCAGCATAACTCTCACCTCAGACATTATCATGGCGAACGGCAGTCTTGAATGCGCATCAGACGGATTGGTGATAAACGCATCCAACATAACAGTCGATTGCGCAGGTAACGAAATGGGCGGTTCGTATGATGGCTACGGCATCTCTGCAACAGGATTCGACGACACCACTATCATAGGCTGCGACATAAGCAGCTTTGAGAGAGGTCTTTCCCTCTCGTCATCCACGAATATCCTTGCAAGGAACAACACTTTGCACGACAACAGTTATGGCATGTATCTCGATGGCGCCACAGGCCTTTTCTACTACAACAGTTTCTCGTCGAATGGGTTGCACGCGTCCTCGACTGCCCCGACCAGCCAGTTCAACACCACGATTGCAGGCAAGCCCATAGGTAATTCCTGGGACGACACAACCAACCTCGCGATATTCGACTCTGACGCTGATGGCTACGGTGATTTTGGTTACCAGTATCCTTACAATAATTCAAACGGAGGCAGAGTTTCTTCGAATGTGACTGACTGGGGCCCGGTATCGTCGCAGATTGACTTTGACAATGATGGCTCGCCTTATCCGCAGGACTGCAATGACAGCGATGCTAGTGTACTGGCTCCGAGGAACGATATACTTGTGACGAGGAACTCTACTCTCTGTGCAGGCACGTACACAATCTACGATACAGCATATCCTGGAATAATAAGGTTCAACGCATCGAATCTTGTGCTTTCCTGCAATGGCGCGACAATAGTCGGGAACAGTACAGGTTCTGGAATATACGATATGTATGGGGATAATGTCGTCAAGGATTGCATCGTGAAGGCATACTACCACGGAATCTATCTTGTCAACTCGAATGGTACGCAGGTCTCCAATACGACTGCTGAAGACAATGGCTACGCAGGCATCACTGTCTCTAACGCGAGCAACACCAACCTCACAGACCTTGCGCTCATCGGCAACGACAACGCGGGCATCTTCCTGACACAGTATTCTGAGAACGCGACAGTGTCCGATATCATAGCCTACTATAATTACGTCGGCATCTATATCTATTATGCATACAGGAACACGCTGTATGACCTTGAGCTTTTCAACAACACATGGTACGGGCTTTTCATCGAGCGCTCTGAAGAAGACTCTGTAAGGGATGTGAGGAGCTTCAACAACCAGCGGGGAGTGTATCTTTCATATTCCCACAGCAACAACCTTACGAACGTCTCTTCGTACGGCAACTCTGACTCTGGCTTCCTGCTCTGGTTCTCCGACGGTAACTGGCTGTTCAACTCATCATCATATGACAACACTGGCACAGGCCTTGTCGTCTGGACATCGCGCGACAACAAGGTGGAGAACTGCACGATTTCATCCAACCGCCTCAGGGGTATGTACTCCTACATTTCGCTGTACACCAAGCTGTACAACAGCACTGTCTTCAACAACACGCTCGCTGGTGTGTATCTTGAAGGTGCGAACAACAATTCTCTTGTCGGCAACAACATCTCCTCTAACAGGCAGGGCGTGTATCTGGATGATTCGGATGACGCGTTTGTCTCTCTCAACAACATCACCTTCAGCTCGCTTTCGGGCGTCGTGGTGAACGCGTCTTCGGGTGCAGTAGTGACTCTGAGCAACATATCTGCAGGTACAGGTGCTGGCGTCGAGATATTGTCCGGTTCTGCGGTCACGCTGTCAGGCAACACCATAAAGGACAACAGCTTGCATGGCGTGCGCATTGCAGATTCTTCCCTGGCGGACATAACAGCCAACATCCTCGCGTCCAATGGCGGCTTCGGGCTCTTCTATGTGAACAGCTCGCTCCTTCCGATCCAAGTTCTCTCGAATAACACCGTATCGAATGACAACACGCAAGGCATGCTCAGCTTCAATTGGTATGCCCAGGTCCACACGCTCAACAGGACGGGAGGCAACGCCTCGAATACTGCTGTCAACCTGACGATGGTGGGAGACGCTGCGCCTCAGCACACCACTACGTCTGGAAACGCGTCAATTACTCCGCGCTTCATAGCGACGGAATACATCATCAACAATTCTGTCCAGCGCGAGAACAAGACCTACAACATAACTGCTGTGAGGGGTGGGTTTGCAGGACAGAACCTGACTAACATAACTGAGAACCGCATCTTATCTGAGAATGATGAGCTGTTCGTCACCCTCAACCAGGCATTGCCTCCGTCAGTGACGTTGATTTCTCCCACAAATGCTACCTCGACTACTGCGCATACATTGACATTCATCTGCAATGCGTCGCATGAAGGTGGCCTGGCCAACATCTCTTTGTATCACAATGTCACTGGTAATTGGGCTCTTGTCTCGACGAACAATGTCAGCGGTGTCTTCAACGAGACCTCATTCACGCTGACTCTCTCCGACGCTTACTTTGGCTGGAATTGCAAGGCTTCAGGTATGTTCAACAATTCAGGCTTTGCGCAAGAGAACTACACTATAACCGTCTACACTGCAGCAGTCGCTGGTGGTGGCGGTGGCGGTGCTCCAACCCCTCCAACTCCGCCGACTCCTCCTCCGACTACGCCACCCTCTCTTTCCCCGTCACCGCCGCCAGGTCCATCTCCGCCTCCCTCAGCTCCTGCTCCGTCGGCAGCGCCTCCAGCAGGTGTTGCTCAGACCATCAATACAGTGAGCTGCGAGGAGAAGGTCAGCATAGTGGAGGAGAAGATATCTCTTGAAGAGCTCCTGAAGCTGATATCTGTGCCTGAAGGCTACGAGGTTGTGGCTAAGCCGTTCAAGGCGAGCTGCAAGGGTGGAGAGACTTTCTCTACGAGCATGATGCTTCCTGATAATCTCGAGAATGTCACGGTGCTGAGGTGTTCTGGCAAGGCCTGCACCTCCCGCTTAGCGACTTACACGACGAGGATCTGCCCTGGAAAGGAGGTTGAGGAGTTCCGCAAGGAAGATGTCTCCAATGCGACCGCTGCTCCTGTGAATCTTTCTCTTGCCAGCGCAAGCCTCACTTCAGGGAATCGCTCTCTGAAGAGCGGAAACTACTCTTTCGATATGGGCGAGACGGTCCAGGCCACCATCTCTGCCTCTACAGAGGTTCAGCCTCTGCCTGCGAATAGGAACTTGAGGATAGTCGGTACTCCCATAATCATAAAATTCACAGAGAGCGGTTCTGACGTCATCAACGTCACGATTCCTTACCTGCTCGGCCAGGGTGATGATGAGTCTAGCGTCGCTCTATATGCTAAGAGGCGTGAAGGGAACGAGACAAGGTGGTTGTATGTAGGCGGCTCCGTCGACACCGTAAAGAAGGTGGTCTTTGCCGGAGTTAACCTTTCAAAGTATGCTGACGGCGATGAGGTGACTCTTGCGCCGATGACATCTTACTGCCCTGAGTGCGGAGAGACAGAGTTCGTCAGCAAGTTCACTCCTGATCCTGACTCGAGGGAAGCTATTATCCTGCTGCACGGCTTGTGGGGCGTAGGCAGGGTGTGGGACGGCCTGGTGAATGAGTTCGAGCTGACGAATCAGCCTTATCAGATATGGACCTTCTCGTACCTCGCTACGAAGCCGCTGGACGAGTCTGCGCGTGACCTTGCGAATTACCTCGAGGCTAACCAGTACAGGTTCGACAAGCTGTACATCGTCGGCTATTCCCTCGGTGGTCTTGTGGCCCAGTCTGCATTGAAGTATGCGTATGAGGAGCGCCTGAAGGACCCGTCAAAATATTCCTTCCTGCTCAAGCTCAACAAGGTGCTTCTGGTCGGCGTCCCGAACGACGGCACTCCTGTCATAGAGTATCTTGATACATTCATATCTGAGTACATAAATTCCCAGACCACAGATGTCATGCCGATGAATTCTGTGGTGAAGGACCTGCTTGCGAAAGGAATATCTGTCGAGCCTGTCCCTAACGTGAGCTATTATGTCATCGCTGGCACGCAGCCGTACCCGTTCATGCAGAGGCTGGGCCTGACGAGGTTGCTGTTCGGCGACAAGATTAATGACGGTCTTGTGAGCGTCGAGTCTGCGCAGCACGTCGGCACAGGTTATCTTGACCAGGATTGCGTGAATTTCTGGGCAAGGCCTGCGGTGCACACGATGATCATCGACGACCGGATTGGCCAGAAGATACTTGGCCAGATAATCGCCAGCGACCTGTTCAAGGAGCTATCTTCAGAGGATGTGCAGACGAACCTGTTCGGCTATTCCAATTATTTCGAGCTGGAGATAGATGGTTGCTCTCCTGACGACCTCTATGTTGTCGTCGGAAAGGAGATGCTTCCATCAGAGGTCGAGCGTGCTGCTTACTGTGCCTGCGGCAACGGGATATGCGATGGTTTGGAGGACCTTTCTACCTGTCCTGCTGACTGTCACGTGGTCGAGAAGCCTCTTCTCAGGAGGCTGATAGAATATTCATTGTCGATGCTCGCGTTGCTGATAGCCTTGTTGATCCTGGCAGGGCTTATCTTCATATTCTTTGAGCGTCGCAGGAAGAAGAAGCCTGTGCCTGTGCGCTTGGAAGAGCTGTCTATAGGCTCGCTGGATATGGACTTGGATGTGGTTGAACAGATCAGGTCGCCGCTTCTCTCTCTCAAGAGGGAGCTGCAGGCGGTCAAGAGGAGAAGACGCATCCTCGGAAGGCGCATTTTTGTAGCGAAAGAGTCTGGTAATCAGGAATCTGCTGCTTTGCTCGAGGAGCAGAAGAGGCTCGAATCCACGATAACTGAGTTCGAGCGTGAGCTCAAGTCAGTCAAGAGGAAAGGGAAATGAAGGGCGTTATTGAAAAGGTAGGCAGCACCTTTTTTACGAAGGCTCTTCTACAACAGATTCGCTGCTGACAGGGGGATGCCCCCTACGGGGATGTCAGCAGGTTGGTAAAAGAAGTGGAAGCCGGAGTCTGGTGCTGCCCGAGCGATAGCGAGCTTTTCAATAACGCCAAAGGAAGGTAAGCTTTAAATACTAATAATTGCTATTATCACGCAATGAGGGGTGTTACGATGTTCAACAAATCTGGCAGGCTTTCAACAGTGATTTTTGTCGGTGTCATTCTTTTGCCTTTGTTAGGCCTTTTGATAATGGATTATCAGCTCAAGAGGGCCAATGATGTGACAGGGGCTTTCTCTGCTGCTGGCGCAAGTAGCAATAATGGCTTTTTTGCAGGCGTTGCGATTGTCGCTAGCTTGGCTATCTATGCTGTCCTGTCTTTTGGTGTGTTCAGGTGGGGCAGGTCCAAGGAGATCTCTACGCCCCCTCTTGAGAAGATCAACAACGAGATTGATACCATCGATAAGCACCTGAAGAGGCTTTAGGGGGATAGCATGCGCCACGAGATGGGCCATTACGCGTTTGTCGGCGGTGTACTTCTTGCGATAATCGCAGGTCTTGTCCAGACGACCAGCACTTTCCTGGCTTTCAGCTTAATCATCTTGGGTTTTGTCGTCGGCGTCCTGAACTGGCCTGCGAAGGACGCGACCCATCTCCTCATAGCAGTCATCGCCATCCTCGCTGCAGGCTCTGCTGATTTCCAGATGCTCAACGTCACTTTCGACCCGCTCGGCACAGTGCTTAACTCTGTGTTCTCTTTCATAAATGTGTTTGTCGCGCCCGTTGCCTTGGTCGTCGCATTGAAGTTTGTCGTCTATCTGGCCAGGCGTTAAGTAAGTTATTTAAACCCCTTTGCGTTGCTTTTTCCTATGCGTAACTTCGTATCGATCATACTTGCATTGCTTTCATTGGTCTTCATCGTCGTCCTTACAGCTTTTGCGCTGAATATGGGCATAACGCTGGTCTCTTCTTTCATAGGGATATTCTTGGGGATCATCCTCGTCTCTTTCGTGCTGTTCTTTGTCTTGTTCGCCGGTGCGGTATTCTGGTTGTGGATGTTCATCGACTGCCTGAAGCGCGAGGATTTCGGGACTCAGAAGGACAAGATTGTATGGACTGTCGTGCTTCTCCTAACGTCTATGATCGGTGCGGTGGTGTATTTCTTCGTGGTCAAGAAAAAGATGGACGCCCGGCAGCTTAAGCGGCGCAGAAAGAAGAAGTAGTCATTGCGGCATCGCAGCTTTCCATCGGTATTGGTAGCCTGACTCGGTCTTCTTGCGTTCTATGAATCCGCGTTTCACCAGTTCGTTGAAGACTTGGTTATGCTTCCTGTTGTGGTACTTGAGCTGTTTCTCGCCGACCCATGAGTTCTTGTAGTTATGCATGAAGTATTGCTGTATCTCGTGCGCGAGCTGGACTTTCTCGCTTGTGTCAGGGTCCTCTTTTTTCATTTTTTCTTGCCTTAGAAGTGTTCGAGCGTCTTCTGGTCTTTGTTGTAGCGTTCCTTGTACTTGGGCGGCTCCACCGAGACGAACCTGAATCCCCAGTCTTTGGCCATCTGTTCTGCGTTGCCAGATATCTTCGGCGCCGCAATCACGCCTTTTATCTTGTCTGTGCCCTTCAGGTGCTTCATCTTCTCGACGTAGCGTCGTAGCTGCGTCACGGCTGAGAGGTCTGCGTTGTACCTCTTGCACTCGACTATCACGAGGTTCTTGTCCTTGTCGTAGCCGAATACGTCTATGAAGCCGTACTTGGTGTGCTCTTCCATAGATAATGGCTTGAAGTCCTTGGCTATCAGCGCGGGGTTGTTGTATATCATCTCCGACATGTCGCGCTCTGTCCCGATAATCTGTATCTTGTGGCCGTCTTTCAGCGCGTGTGAGTTGACGAAATGCACCTTCTTCATCTTTATGTCGAGGTATTCCTTCAGCGTGAGGTTCTGTGACCTCAGGAATAGGAATCCGTCCTCGATGGCAACGCTGTGTTTTGATTCTGGTTTCATGTAGTTTATCGGCGCGTTGCCTTCCGGCTGGTGCACCAGCAGGGTGTTGTCTGCTTTTATTATCACAAGCCGTTCGCCCATCGGCAGGAATGCTTCTGCTCTTCCAGAATACTCTACCTCGCATTCGCATCCTATTACTATTGTCTCGTTGCGCCTTATCGCTTCCCTTATCTGCACTGCGAAAGAATCCATCTTTGCCCCCCTGACGGATGTTGTCTCACACCATATTGTTCAGTATGTCTGATTTGGTTATTATTCCTGACAATTCGCCTTTCTTGGCTACGATGATGAGCGGGTAGTGGCGTATCAGCGCGTTGATAGCTGACATCCTTGTGTCCTCGCCGACTATCGGTGGAGGCTCGACCATCGCATCTTTTGCCTTGAGCGCGTGCACGTCCTCGCTCCCGAGGTGTTCAAGTATGTCCTTCTCTGTCACGAGACCTATGATGTTCTTCCCGTCCAGGACTGGTATCTGTGATATTGCGTTCTTGCTCATCTGTTTGACTATGTCGACTATCCTGTCGCCCGGCCTTGCGGTTATTATGCCTGTCTGCATGATCTCGCGTGCGCAGGGCTCTTTGTTCTTGCTCAGCCTGTCCAGCGTGTCGAATACCTGCCTGACTTTTGAGTATGTAGGGTCTATGCTGTTAGACTCTATCTTCGCTATGAGGGACTGTGACACTCCTGCTTCCTTGGCGAATTCTGTCTGTGTGAGTCCGAGCTGCTTGCGTAGCTGTTTCAGGTGCTTCAGTTCGTATTGCATGCGATTGCAGGAATAGTTTTGCTATATAAATATTCCTAGAAGTAGATGTTGTCAAATAATCGTCATCTTTAAGTATTAGCTCTGTCTTGGTTCTTTTTGAGGTGAATTTAATGATTATCTGTGATTATTGTGGTTCGAGTAA
>JAGVOD010000111.1 GCA_020052935.1 archaeon
TACATCGCTCTTGGTCTTGATCCTAAGAAGACCGTCTTTTATTTCCAATCAGAGAATCGTGATGTCGTCCATCTTGCTTACGAGTTTGCGAAGAAGATTACCCTTAATGAGTTCCAGGCCATCTATGGCAATGCTGACCCTGGCAGGATAATGTCTGCAGTCACGCAAGTCGGCGATATTCTTTATCCGCAGCTCGAAAGAAGGATACCGGGGATAATCCCTGTCGGAATCGACCAGGACCCGCATGTGCGTCTCACCCGTGACATTGTTGACCGTGTCAAGGCTAAGAAGTTTATCCGTCCTTCATCTATCTATCACAAGTACACTCCTTCGCTTGATGGCAGCCTGAAGATGTCTAAGTCCAAGCCAGAGTCCTGCATCGAGCTTCCTGAGGATATCAACTCAGTCAAGAAGAAGATTAAGCGTGCGCTGACCGGAGGCCGCGAATCCACAGAGATTCAGAAGAAGATTGGTGGCGAGCCTGAGAAGTGCATGATTTTCGAGCTGTACAAGCAGCATCTTATCGAGGATGACGCGAAGCTCAAGAAGATCTATGATGACTGCAAGGCTGGCAAGTTGCTCTGCGGCGAAGACAAGGAGCATTGCTGCAGGCTGATGGAAGAGTTCATGCTCAGCTTCACCAAGGGTGTTGAGAAGGCCAAGACCCGTGTCGGAGAGCTCAATTTCGTTAAATTCGCATGATTCCGGCGAAAGTTATTTAAAACATACTTTATTAGGGTTGTCTGAAAAGAGGTGCTTATTATGAAGGTTGCTCCTTTGAAAAGCAGTTTTATGCTTGCGTCTATCCTAGGCTTTCTGATAACTGTCATCTACACTGACAGGATTGGGGAGGACTGGGCTTTTGCTCTTGGCTTCCTGTTCGCATTGATGTTTGTGGCTTCTATGATATCTATGAAGGAAGCGCCCATAGAGACTCAGCTGGAGATGGCTCCTGATCTTTTCAAGAGATATATCAAGAAGCCGAAGAAGAGTGTAAAGAAAGTCAGTAAGAAGAAGGCTAAGAAAACAAAAAAGAAAAAATAAATAATTTAGGAAGCCTTTTTCTTTGTTTTTGTCCCTTTCTCTGCGTCTTTATCTGCACTGGCTTTCTCTGTCTTGTGCTTGAATTTTCCCCAATACTTGAGGAATTTCTCCTTGCACCGGTCTTCCTTGTAGAAGACCGCGTGGTTGGAACGCTTCTTGAACAGCGCCAGGGCGATGCCGAGGACATGGCTCTGTGTGTCCATCATGCTTTCGTCCTTTAGCACGTTCCGCGCGTCTGCCATGCATTGTCGGATCAGATAGAGGTATTCCTGCCTGGCTATCTGTTCCATCTCGCGTTCCTCTTGTGCAGAGAGGAACATCTCTTCCCACCGTGGGAAGTTGCTTCCTTCTATTTCCCTTGGAAATGTTTTGCTAAAGACCATGCATTGTACTATGTTTCTGGTTTTAAAGAATTCTTCGTCGAGAAATACGGAGATCTTCCGTTTTTCCCGCAACAATTTCGGAAACATTGGAGGACTTTCCGGAAATATCTGTTTATTTCGTAATTCTTCTAGAAATTTCGTAAGATTTTCCCCAATATTTCCGGCTGGATTTTTGTTGGCAGCTCCACCGCCATTTTGCGAAGCGATTAAAGTGGAAATATTCGCTCTGACAAGGGGGATGCCTCCGAGCGTAGCGAGGTACCAGAAACCGAAGGTTTCTAAGTACCCCCTACGGGGAATGTCAGATTTGAGTTAAAGACTCAACAAGCGGAGCCTGGCGTGGAGCTGCCGTAGTATAAGCTAAACAAACACGTTCTAGAATTCTTCTTTCTTGACCTTGACTGCTGAAGGTGACTCGCCGCCGTGCCAGGTGAACCTTGGCCTGACCCTCATGGGATATATCTTCTCGTTTGAGTCGTCGAATATCACTGCTGCGCCTTTCACGCGTGGCAAGTCGTCTACTGCCTGCACGAGTCCTTCTCTCATGTAGCTCTGTGTCAGCATCCCAAGCGCATCTACATCCAGCCTTGCGGTTATCCTGTGCGCAAGGACGATGTCGCTCTGCGTCATGACGTCTGTGTGTATCTTTCCTGGCTGCTGTGTCGCGAGTATGAGTGAGATGCCTGGCTGCCTGCCTTCCCTCATTATAGTTATGAGTGGGTGTGTGGCTGCGTTGGCGTCTGCAGGGTCGCGTGGCAGGAATTCGTGGGCTTCGTCTACGACGAGCCAGACTAGTGGCATCTCCTGTTGCTTTTTGGAGACATCTTCTGTCGAGAAGTAGTCGATGGTGGAATGCACCATATCATATTCTTCTTTCTTCCTTGCCATCATCCTCTGTAAGAACAGTTTCTGAGACACGAGTCCTACTATGAGGTATTTTATCTTCCAGCCGCCAGGCATTGTTGCATAGCAGCTTACGTCTAGTATGGTGACTTGTCCGGGCGCTGCCAAGTCTCCGATCGGTGTTCCGTGTATGTCGAACACGCCCCATGCCTCTGTGCTTCGCAGCCTGTTCTCGAGCGCGTCTTTTGTCGTCTGTTCTGACCTTATGTCTTCTTGCACTGCTTGTATCATCGCATCTACGTCATACTCTCCTTTTATCTTTCGCAGCTGATGGACGACCCGCTCGATGAGTATGCCCATGGGCTCGTTTGGTTTTAGGTCAAAAGCGCTGCACCAGTCTGTAGAGTCCAGCTCTGATGGCTTTATCGCAAAAGGTTTGTCTGTCGGTATGCCTTCTTCCTTGTACTGCTCGTAGTACATTATCGGCGTGTAGATGACGATGTCGAGTCCTTTGGCCTTGAAGCCCCACTGCTCCAGCAGCGACTCGTCTTTCTTGTTCGGGTACTTCATTGTCCAGTACACGCCCATGGTATCCAGGAATATGAAGCTCAGGTTGCGTTTTATATCGTCAGGCAGATCTGCCATCCCTTCAGCGATGCCGCCCATTGTGTATGATTTTCCGCCGCCGCGTTTGCCGCATATGAACATGACGTGCGCTCCAGCTACATCAAGGTATATCTTGTTCGATAGGCTTGTGACTCGGCCCATCTTTACATATTGCTTTCCAAGAAGGACTATGCCTCTGTCGCCATACTTCTCTCTGTCTGATTCAAGTCGTCCAACTATTATGTCTCGTGTCACGTTTTTCAAATCCTTTATAAGTAATATAAATCTTTATTATAACTCAGTGGTAATGATTATCTGCCCAAGGCCATTGTCTGGACATTTGATTGATACGTCAGCATACCACCAATCTGCGATTGGTGATACTGGTGGTATGCTGAGCACACGCAAAAATCCCGTGGGATTTTTGGTGTCCTAAAAACCATAGGTTTTTATGATGCTCAAAAGGCACTTTTGACAAGTTTTATATATCATGGACTTTTTGACGCATTCATCAATAATTCATATTTGGAGGGGGATAAGTTTGGAAGAACACAAACACGAACACGAATCAGAGCATCA
>JAGVOD010000070.1 GCA_020052935.1 archaeon
GCGAAACTTTATGACGAGTAGAGCTGAAAGCTCGGCACGAGTCAATAAAGTTTTGGTATGACGCAGGCCTCGCAAGGCCGAGTAATATTTCACTTAACACTGTATATGCGAAGAACTGTGTTTTTGGCTGTTTTGGCGCATATACGCCTATATTTCTGATGTTAATAATTATGTTTTTTGTTACTACTTTTTGCTGTCTTTTTGCTTTGTTGCGGAAGATCTCCGAGATGTTTAAATGCTCGCCGAAAAATGCTCCGGTGGCACCGGAATATTTCCGGTTTTGTCGACGACAAATTTATTAAGCGGTTTCACTTTTATATTCCCGAGGTGGTTTTTGTGGAGACGAGATCAGAGACGATGCTTGACAGGCTTGAATCGCAACCAAAAGAATTAAATAATAGTTCTTATATATACTTATATAATATGAGAAATGCGCACAGCCCGACACTGGAATCTGTAAAGATGGTAGAAAAGACCATAAAGAAGTACAGCCAGGAATACGGCAAATACCAGCTCTGGAAACGCCTGCCAAAGAAGATGATGTACCAGACATTCCAGGAGATAATTAAGTACCTTGAGGAGTCCGGCAAGATATACATCGATAAGAGAGACGGTATCGTGATGTGGACATATGACCCTGAGACTGTGCGCAGGCTTGTTTCTGAAGGCCTTGTCGTAAGATGAATAATCAAGTCTCAGTAGCCTTCGCCACAACAAAGCTGAAGGCTGATTTTGAAGCTCTCAAGGACGGCAAGAGTGAAGAAAAGACCCTTCACAAGGATTTGTGCCAAACTTTAGACGCCTTGAGGTTGGACTGTGGATTGGGCATAAGAGTTCCGAAAAGGATATGGCCTAAATTCTATAAGAAGCATTATCTAATCACCAACCTATGGAAATGCAATCTTCCATCTGGTTGGCGAGTCATATACACAATCAAGATTGATGAAGAAAAGACAATCTGCATGATTCTCGAATGGCTGACACATAAAGAATACAACAGGAGGTTTGGATACCATGATAGCTGATCCCCTGTATTCTCTAAAAAGAGAAGCGCTCCGCCGCGGACTGAGCCATAGGACTATTGTGACTTACACACAGTGTGTCAAGCAGTTTATTGGGAGATGTCACAAGGATTTCAGGAACGTGACTAAAGGGGACATAACTTGCTATATCGACAGGATGATCGATTCTGGCGCGTGCGGGAATACGCTCAATGTACATGTAAATGCGCTGAAATTCATGTTCGAGGAAGTGCTTGGCAGGAAAGTCACAATGAAAATCAAGTATTCTAAGAAGCGGAGGACTCTGCCTGTGTACTTGTCTAAGGAGGAGGTATTGCGGCTTTTTGACGCCGTCCCTAATCACGTGCACAGATTGATCCTTGAACTGATGTATTCAGCTGGGCTGAGGGTGAGTGAGGTCGTGAATCTACGGCCTGCAGACCTTGAGATTGATCGCGGAATAGGTTGGGTGCGTCGCGGGAAGGGGGGAAAAGACAGGCCGTTCATAATAGCGCAGTGCCTCAAGAAAAGGCTTGGCGAGCACGTATCCGGCTGCAAAGGCGCTTATGTGTTCAATGGAAGGAACGGACATCTGACTGTGCGTAGCGTCCAGGAGATTGTCAGGCACGCTGCGCGAAGGGCAGGAATAGCGAAGAATGTGCATCCGCACTCACTGCGGCACAGCTTTGCCACACACTTGATCGAGAACGGCTATGATGTCGTAGCTGTCCAGCCGCTCATGGGGCATTCAAGCGCTGAGACGACCAATACATATGTGCATATGGCAAGCCCGATGCGGATAGGGGTGAGAAGCCCGTATGATGAGTTAACATTAAAATAAAGTATCTTTGAGCCGAAAGTTTTATATATTCTAACACATTACTAATCAATTACCATGGTAATGGACACGTTGCAGGTAAGATTAGGCCACGAGATGGTAAAGCGCATAGATGAGACCATAAAAGCAGGGCTCTATGAAAACAGGGCTGACTTCATAAGGGATGCCGTACGACGCTTTCTCTGGCTGCGCGAACTTGACAAGATGGTGGGCTCTATTCCCAACACCGGTGACTCTGTAAAGGAGATACGCAAGATAAGAAAAAAGCTTTCTTCTGAAATCAAGAGCTTTGAGGACGTTGAAAAGTTAAACAAGCTATACCGTTAGGTATTCTGGCTTACCCACGTCTATGTGGCTGAGAGCGAAATCTATTAGATTTCTATCTCTTGTCACCAATACTGCGTTCAGACGCATACATATCGCTACATTAATGCAATCAATAAAGCTTATGCTGAAGCCGGATTCTGACTCAAGTTTGCGGGCAAGAATATAATCCTCTTTCAGGCAATCTATAAAGATGAATCTCTTACTTGATCTCATGAAACCCAAATGCTTCCTAAATAAAGAAGAATCTTGTATTTTACGATTAATCTCCTTCAGAATAAAGCTCGTATACAACACCTCAGCATTCTCTGAAAGAGCCACCTTCTTAAGAAATGACTTGGCAATCTTCCAGTACGGCACGCCTTTTGACTCATCTCCTTCTTTCTTGAACAGGTTCAGCCAGATGCAGCTGTCGACGTAAAATCTTTTCATATTTCCTAAATAATCATCTCGTATTAATAAATTTGTCGACGGAAAAATCGGAATATTTCCGGAATCATCGTCGGAAAGTTTCCGGATTATTTTCATACTATTTTATTAACCAGATCATTTTCTTGCTAATCCGGAGGTGATTTCTTGGTAACTGAGAAAGACCGAAGAAAGAATGGATATGTCACTCCACAGTCTACCCTGCCTAACAAGCTACTGATAAAATATCATCTCTTCATTGAAGAGTTTTATGATGATTGGGAGGATTATCGAGATAGTTTCAGAGATTGGTTCAGGGATTTCAAGAAGATAAAGAGAATACATTTTAAGCGGGGCAGGCATATAGATTGCCAGATGGTGCGCAAAAGGATGCAAATGAATGATAAACAGAAGAGATTGGCACTAAGAAGACGCAGGAAGAACTGGAAAGAGGGTGACTGAAAAATCCGCGCCTCATGTATTCCAGAAATATAAAGCTTTCTTAAAAAGGTATATAAACAACTTTGGCTTACTTTTATTCTATGCAACTGCAAGAACAGCTCAAAAAGGCATTTATTGATGAGGAGAAAGGCTTCGACGAGATAATAGGCCAGGATGAGGTAAAGCAGCACCTGAAAAGTGCGCTGATGGCAGGCAGGCACATGTTGATTGTCGGGCCGCCGGGAATTGGAAAGACAACGCTGGCGAAGAATGTGGCGGAGATACTACCTTCTATCGAGGTGAATGATTGTCCTTATCATTGCAGCCCTAAGAACCCGGTATGCCCAGAATGCAAATCAGGCAAGGCAAAGAAGAAGAAAAAGATATCAGGCATCGAACGCTTCGTCCGAGTCCAGGGAAGTCCGGACCTGACTGCGGAAGACTTGATCGGGGATATCGACCCTGCAAAGGCCATAAAGTTCGGGCCATTGTCGATCGAGGCATTCACGCCAGGAAAGATATTCAAGGCCAACAACGGACTATTGTTCTTCGACGAGCTCAACCGCGCTCCAGAGAAGCTACAGAACGCACTTCTCCAGGCACTGCAGGAGAGACGCGTCACGATAGGCAGCTACGATGTCGACCTAGAGGCAAACTTCATCTTCATAGCCACGATGAACCCAGAAGACGCGAGCACAGAGACGCTATCTGACGTGCTGCTCGACAGGTTCGACATAGCATACATGGACTACCCAGAGACGCAGGAGAACGAGGAAGAGATAGTCGAAGAGAAATCACAGCACTTCATCACATTCCCAGAAGAAGTACGAGGATTAGCAGTAGGTTTCGTCAGGACACTACGCGAGTCAGACAAGCTCGAGAAGCTGCCCAGCGTACGCGCATCAATAGGCCTCTACGAGAGGGCACAGACCAACGCGATGCTTAAACGCAAGGACAAAGTCACATGGAAAGACGTCGAGGAAGTCCTTGTATCAGTGCTGTCGCACCGAATAAAGCTCAAGCCCTCGTCGCAGTATCTCCAGACGCCTCAAGAGTTCGTAACAGAGAAGATACGTGAGTTCGTAGAGGAGCATGGCCTGCAGACAGAGGCAGAAGGGGGAGAAGGCCCCTAGTTTCGCAGAGATTGAGAGAGAGCAGGGCAAGGTAGACATATCTAAATTCTCACAGCTTGAAGAATTATCTGGAAAGCTGAAGCTAGAGAACATAGAAGAGAAGCTGATGCATTCTGTGATGGAGAACGACCAGACAACCATAGACGAAGGCATGGCCATCGAGGAGGCGCTTAACCGCGGGATCGGGGCATTCACGCCAGACATGATGTTCGAGAAGCTCGTCAGGAACTTCACCATGGCAAAAAGCATGTTCGGAGAGGCATTGATACGGGCTGTTTCGGGATATGATGCTGAGTATCTGGAGAATAACGTCGGCATACCAGAATTCCAGCGAGAGCTGAAACGCAAGATAACTGAACGCCTTGAGAGGTTCAAGCGCGACAAGATCATAGACAAGCAAGGCTTGATCACTGAGAAGGGCATCGAACTCGCTTCACTCATAATGTGCATACAGGAACTCGACAACATAATCCCGAAGGGGATGTACGGCGAGAGGCTGCACAAGAAGATATCCATATACGGCGACAAGCAAGACACGCGCAACTACAGGAAAGGAGACCGGTATAAAGATATAGCTATCAAGAAGTCAGCAAAGACCGCGATAAGACGAGGGCACAAGGAGATAGGACTTTCTGACCTCAAGACGCATGAAAGACAGAGCAAGGGAGAAGTGCATATCATCTATGCACTCGATTCCAGCGGCAGCATGAAGGGAGACAAGATAGGCGTGTGCAAGAAGGCAGGAGTTGCACTCGCGTACAAGGCGATACAGGAACGCGACAAGGTTGGGTTGATAGTATTCGGCACTGAATTGAAAGAAGTCATATTGCCTACGAGAGACTTCTCAACACTGCTTGCCGCGATAAATAAAGTCAGGGCAGAGGCAGAGACAGACATCGCAGCGATGATAAACAAGGCGATAGAGATGTTCCCGACAGTCAAAGCCACAAAGCACCTCCTTATACTGAGCGACGCGCTGCCGACAAAGGGAGAGGATCCTGAGAAAGCTACACTCGACGCTGCTGCAGACGCACGCGCACTGGGCATAACCATCTCTGTCATCGGCATAAACCTCGACAACAAGGGAAAGAAACTCGCAGAGAAGCTGGTCGAGATAGGCAAAGGAAAACTATATATCGTCAAAGACCTGAAAGAAATCGATAAGCTCGTTCTAGAGGATTATTACGCAGTGATGTGATCACTCCTTGGGTTTGTACTTGTCATAACGGTGCTCGTGCCTGTACTGCGCTGCGTAGACAGCTATGCCGAGGACGACAACTGCCAATATCATGAAGAAAGACCCTGATATTATCTTGTTTGAGGCAGCGAAGTCAAAGGCCTCTACTGCCGCGCCTGTGATGCTCGGCTCACTCAGGACATAGAACAGACCGGTGCCGAACAAGGCAGCCGCCACGATAATCATTAAGTATTTGTAGGCAGGTATTGAATGCTGGCTCGACATGATGCGTCCGGCATGCTGCTGCTTGGCATAACGCTCCCTGACATCAGAGAGGATGTCATCATAAGGACGATTGTAATGCGCCAGCGTGTCCAGCCGGGACTTAGCAGCATCAATCTCCTTGACGAGCGGGTTGTCAGAACTCACTCTCGCAGCACGCAGCTTGACTAATCTTTCCTTGCTCTTTTCAGGATGCGTGCCAAGATAGACATGCCTCTTCGTGCCATCACTCTCTTTTACATGGCTGAAGTAGTGCGTGACTACCTTTTTCCCTCTTTTCTCATGCAACTGGTGCATAAAGGGAAAATAGAAAAAGGAATTTATAAAGGTTTTCTAAAACAGTTGTCGCGAAACCGCGCCCTACTCGGCTCCGCCTCGTTTGCCGCCACGCCCGCATGAAACTTTTTTCCGAAGGTAATCTGAAAAAATCCAATAATTTCTGTGACTAAAATCGCCGATTTAGCGGGCTAAAAGGCGGCGACGGTCGTGGTTTCGCTCTGAATTATCTAGAACAAACTCATCTCATTGAGGTCTGAGGCGTTCGCGACTATGTCTGTGCTGGTGATGATGCCGACCAGCTTGCTGCCTTCTACAACCGGCAGTTTCTTTATCTTGTTCGCATTCATCAGCTCAGCGGCAAAGTTCAGGTCGCGGCCAGCCTCTATAGTTATGACCTTCTTCGACATCAAATCGCCGACAGTCCTCTTAAGCGAATCAACATCATCAGAGATCTGCTTCATCGCATCACGCTCAGTTATGATGCCTAATACGGCATCCTTGTCAGTCACCACCAAGCAACCGACACCCTTGCTGACCATGAGCTGGACAGCTTCTTTTAAAGAAGTCTCTTTCTTCACTGTAAACGCTTTCTTCATGATTTCCTTCACACGCATTTCTAACCACCTAAAGGACAGAAAGGGAAGGGCATTATTAAGATTTTCGGATTTGTTTATATTGGCAGCAGCGCTACGTCAGGCTACGCAGAATCGGCAGCACCACGCCATGCTCCGCGCCTCGTGGTCGTTGCAGAGGGCGTGACACCCCGTAGGGGTCGTCCCCCGTCACGCAGCGTGGGAAATTGCTGATTGGCGCTACGCAAAATGGCGGTGGTGCTGCCTAATCAGTTATTGGCGGTGCTACTGCTGCTGCAAACACATTTTCGGAATAAAACAAAACTTTATAAACAAAAAGGCCTGCCGTTGGGCTATGAAAATAATGGCATTCGTGGACATACATGGCTCGATGGCTGCCTTGAGGAAGGTGGCAGCCACAGCAAAGAAAGAAGGCGTAGCTTACCTCGTATGCGCAGGCGACATAACCATATTCGGAGACGCAATGCCGCAGATAGTCCAGAAACTGGACGAGATAGGCATACCAGTCATAATTGTGCATGGCAACCACGAAGACGCAGCTTCAATGAAACGCGTATGCGAAAGGACCAAGAACGTCAAATTCATACACAAATCTGTATTCCAGACAGATGGAGTTGTGTTCATGGGCTATGGCGGCGGAGGCTTCTCGCTTGTAGACAAGGAATTCGAAGCCTGGTCTAAGGCAGAGATGCTGAAGATAGAGGAAGGCAAGAAGATAGTGCTCGTGACACACGCGCCGCCCTACGGAACAAAGATAGACCTTGTCCTTGACCAGCCAGCAGGCAACAAGTCGATACGCCAGTTCATCAAGCTGGTGCAGCCTAAATTAGCTATCTCCGGGCATCTCCATGAGAACGCAGGCATGAAAGACAAGATAGACAAGACGGTGCTGATAAACCCAGGACCATGGGGGGCATTACTCGAAGTCTAGAACTTCATCATTCTTTCTTTCAAGTCTTCTTTCATCAATAGGACAACTCTTGACTTAGGATGCTCGTCAATGACTTTGTAATCCGAGGCTTTTGCAATCTGTTCTGCGAACTCCTTCACTTCCTTGTGCCGCGGCATGTTCTTTATCTCAAGACGCAGCTGTGACGCGCCGACAAACATGTAAGCCTTGACTTCGACGAAATTAGGCTCTGCACGCTTTATGAGCGCAGCGTAGCCCTCTGGGTCAATCATGTTCATGCCCTTTATCGCTGTGATTCTGAGACACGTGCGGGTCTTGGACTTCAGCTTCTTCAGAATGTCCAGGCTGCGCATAAGGCGCTCCCAGCAGTCCTTGTGAAGCGGCTTGCAGAGCTTTTCCTGCAAGGCTTTGTCAGGCGAGTCTAATGATACGTAGAGCTGGGTAGGAGGCTCGAGCTTTTCCAGCACTTCTGGCAGCATGCCATTGGTGACGATGAAAACGCTGCAATCCTTCTTCTTCAGCTCTTTGATGAGGTCGTTGAGCTTTGGGTAATATAGGGTTTCACCTGTCAATGAGATAGCAAATTGGGTTGGAGACTGAGCCTCCTTTAACTTCTTCTTGTTGGTCTTTTCCAAGCCGCCAAAGCCTGACAAGAGCTTGCGCTGAGCTGCTACTGCTTTTTCGACAAGCTCTTTCGGGTCGTCAATATTCGTGAAGGGCTCGTTATAATGCTCACGCCAGCAATAGACGCAGTCCATGTCGCAGAAGTTTATCGTGACAGACATCTGGCAGCAACGGTGAGACTTTATCCCATAGAACTGCTCCTTGTAGCAGACACCTTCGTCTCTCAGAGACTTCTTTGTCCAGGTACAGACCTTGACTGCAGAATGCTCCCCGATAAGCTCGTACTGCTGCTTCTCAAGAAGCTTCTTGTAAGCGTCTTTGACCATTCATCTAGGGAGGGGAGATGGTTTTTTAAGGGTTGCGGAATGACTCGCAGCAGTGCCACGCCAGGCTGCTCGTTAGACGCAAAACCGAGGCCTGTTTCGATGCTTTGCATTGTAACCCTTCAGGCCGCTGCGTCCTGAAGTGACTCGCCTCGTCGAGCCTCGTGACGCCACGCACGCTTGACTAATGTCTCGTAGTTTTGCCGAAGGCTAGTCAAATATCATTCTGATGATTAAAGTAGAAGATGCGTGCTATACTGGCGTCACCGGCCTCGGTTTTGCTGCTTATGTTTATGCTGTCCTCTTGATTATGTGATAGCCGAACGGCGTCTTCACTGGGCCTGAGAGCTCGCCTACGTTAAGCTTGAACGCAGCGTTCTCGAACTGGGTGACCATCTTGCCCTTGCCGAAAAAGCCTAAGTCCCCGCCTTTCTGCCCGCTGGGACACTTGGAACACTCCCTTGCGATGTCCTCAAAACTCGCTCCTGCCGTTATCTTCGCGATGAGCTCCTTGCAATGCGTCTCATTCACGACCAATATGTGCGATGCCCTGATCTCTGAAGCCATGGTAACACCTCAAAGGCAGCGAGACAATATGCGTTTATTTAATCTTTTGTTTTTCAATGAAGGAGCAATATTTAAAAACCAGCTCCACTTACGCAAGGCAATGCGAAACAAAACGCTCAGAATAAGCATCGTATTGCTGTCATTCTTTCTGGCTATCTTGGCCATAGGCTGCTCAACACCTGTGTCGCCCGCAGAGCCAAAGCAGACAAGAGAGATCATCCAGGTATATGTTGAAGGCGGCTCCGGGGACAATGTCGGCGCGATAAAAATAGCAGAGATACGCATCGACGCAGGAAAGATAAACATCACCACAGACTACCCTGACACAGAAGAGCTGAGGCAAGCGATAGCAGAGATAGAGGCAAGGCCTGGCCTGGCGCTGACCTTCGAGAACATGGAAGACGGAAAACTGATGATGTATGCAGTCAATGTGACTCCAGAGCATCCGGAATACATCCATGCCCTCAGAGATACATTGCAGTTCGAGTACGGCATCAGGTCAGTGATCGATAAGGAGCCTATCTAAGCATCAAAGTTCTATCTTCAATACAGTGGACCACATAGCCATAATGAACAAGTCATGGAAACTGATAGACAAGATACTTTCTGGAGAGAAGAAGATAGAGTCGAGATGGTACATGGCAAAGCATGCTCCCTGGGACAGGATAAAAGAGGGAGAGACTGTTTATTTCAGGGATGCTGGATGTGCTGTGACTGCGAAAGCTACAGTTGCGAAAGTAGAGCAATACTCTGACTTGACAGAAAGCAAGATAAGAGCGCTTGTAGACAGATACGGAGGGAGCGGGGGACTTGCATTCTCAAGCAAAAGCTTATTTGACTGGGCGCGGAAGAAACGGTACTGCATACTCATATTCCTGAAGGACGCCAAGGCTGTGACGCCGTTTGACATAGATAAGACGGGCTTTGGCAATGCGTGCGCGTGGATGTGCGTAGAAAGCATAGATAAGGTAAAATATATAAAAGAATAGAATAGTCTGCTTCTGCATGAAAGTCCTGGAGATAATAAGCAAGCTGCGCGCTAGCTCTAAGTTCAAGGAATGGCAGGCTAAGAACAAGGGCGCTGCACTTGTACATATGTTCATAATGCTCGACCCTACGCAGCAGACCAAGTACGACGTAGGCTTCTATGACTTCAAGAAAGAGCTGATGACATCATTCGTAGTGGATGAAGATGTCAAGGACATCGAGGTCAATGAGTCAAAGGAAGTGTTCACACAGCCGGGCGAGAAGATAAAGCCTCTTGAAGAGGCCAAGATCAAGGTATGCTTCAGCGAGGCCTGCAAGACCTGCCATGACTTGCAGCAGGAGAAGTACAGGATGCACCAGCCGATAAAGGAGATAGTCATACTCCAGAACCTAGACTGCGGCCAGGTATGGAACATAACCTACATAGCAAAGACATTCAAGACGCTCAACTTCAAGATAGACGCAGAGAGCGGGAAAGTGATAGAAGACAAGCTGCATGACATATTCGCGTTTGATAAATGAGGCTAAAATGAAAGAGAAATGCTATGAGAACTATCCTGTGGGGTTTGTGGCAGTCGCGAACCTGTTGCAGATGGCCATCTACGTGATAGGCGCGGTGATAATCGCTAAGCTGGGAGGGGTATGGCTCGGCTTTTATATACTGTATATCCTACTGCTCGAGATACGTCTCCTAAGGCACAGCTGCGTCAATTGCTACTACTACGGCAAGTACTGCGCATTCGGCCAAGGCAAACTATGCAGCCTGTTCTTCAAGAAAGGCAATCCCAAGAACTTCCTGAAGCGTAACATCACATGGAAAGACATCGTACCTGACTTCTTAGTGTCAATAATCCCCATAGTAGTAGGCATAGTGCTGATGATAATCCGCTTCAATTGGTACATGTTGATACTTGTTTTGCTATTATGCTTGTTGACATCTGCAGGAAACGCGCTTGTGCGAGGCTTGATTGCATGCAAATACTGCAAACAAAGAGAGCTAGGCTGCCCTGCAGAGAAGCTATTCAACAAGGAAAAGAAAAAATAAGATTGATTGTTCTGCTTTTTCCTTGTTTTGCGTAAATGATTTCTAATCAGTAGTATTCACTTAGTCACTCGCAACCGATGTCTCTCTCTAGAATATAGTTTTGCAAACATAGTTCTCATTTTCAGATAATTTATATATTAGATTGATTTCGGATATTGCGTGGCTCTGGAATTCTTTCATGTTTTTCAGAACCACCCCAACTTTTTTTATTATCCTGAAGAGGTGTGTGATTGGTTCCTCAAAGCAACATAAGCTACAAGGCAATAAAGAACAACAGGACGCTGTTCGACTGCGTTGGAAAAGAATGCTTTGAGGCAGAAGAAGAGAACGAAGAAGAGACTGAAGAATAATAATTATGATTATTATCGCTTTCTGAAATTGAACTTCTCCTTGTCACGAAGCGAGCCTGACTTGAACCTCTTCACTATCTCAAGCGATGCGCGGACAGTATCATCCAGCGTCGTCGGGCTGTCTGTATTGACATAGACCACCATCGAGCCATGGTACGTAAGAAGGGCATGGAGCCAGGAGGAACGGTACTTGCCTTCTATCCTGCGCTGGAACTCAGGAACCTCGAACTTGCAGTTGTCCTGCTTCTGCCTCTCCAGCTTGCGCTTCATGGCAGTCTCTGCAGAGAGGTCACAGATGACATAGAGATGCGGGGCGTTCCTGGCGGCAAATGCGTTGCCAGGCAGCCTCATGATGTCCTCAACGCTCACAGGGTTGTCCATGGAAGACTGGTAGACGACGCTGGAACAGAAGTTCCGCTCGCAATACACATCAACACCATCATCGATGGCAGGCTTGATCAGCTTCCTTATCAGCTCCTCACGGTCATCAGCGTATGCCTGCGCAGTGTCCTTCGCAGTATAGTTCTTGCCAGCGACCTCGTGGATTATCTTGCGCCTTATCGCAAGGCCGACATGCGCCCAAGTAGGCTCGCAGACAAAGATAGACCCTATCTTCCTGCCGTCTGCATCTGTAAAATGGTCTTTCAGCTTAGAATAATCAGGGATGACATCATCATTCTCGTAGCACTCCCACAAGGCGTTGCCTGGTCCAGAAGGGACTTTGCCAGGCTCATCAGAAGGCCAGAGGAGACGGAGGTCAACGACAAGCCTGCCTGCTCTCACTTCAGAATCCTTGATAGCAGAGATTATAGAGCCTTTGCCGCCACAGTCTATAGACTCTGCGACAAGGTAAAGACCAGACTTCCCAGCAACATATACCAATCAACTCACCTCTTTTTTAGTGCAAAGGCCGCATGACTTCTTCTCAGGACAACGGCCATAAGTTATGCCCTGCGGCTTAGCATACTTTCCAAGCGCAGGATTCTCATCGTCAATATTCTTAGCCATCTCTTTTGCTATGCTCCTTATCTCCCACTGCGCCTCTGTGCAGGTACGCTTGCCTATTGCGTGGATAGCATTCCAGCCATTGACGTGGATAAGGTCATAGACTACCAGCGCATGTGAGACCACACCTATCGCTTCCTGCCTCGGGACCCCTCCAGCAACAAGCTCGTTGTAGAGGTCAAGCATCTCCTTGTTCATATCATCATAACGAGGCTTGAAATCATCACGCCTACTTATCGATGGAGGCACGACAAAACTACCTCTTGAAGCAGCATCATATATGCTCTCAACGCTCTGGTCCCATGTCCTCTGTCTTGTCGCCTGGTGGAAACATGCAAGGCTCATCGGCGAAAGGAAAGTGAAGTGTACGTGCTTCAGGTTGGCGAGCTCTGCCTCATCACGCTCTCTCACCGCACGGTCTATGGCTTCCTCAGACATAGGAATGCCCGCATACTTCAGCATCAGTGTAGAAGCAGGCACGCTGTTGCCCTGCACAAGGTCTGCTATCGTCCTGTTCTCAAGAGCAAAAAGCTGCGAGCTGGGGAACCACGCAAGAGGCTCGTAGTTGTTGGCGCGTTCCTTCATGAGATGAGGAGCAAGAGCTGAGACTTTTGCAATCATATCCTCGACAGTCTGCCTGATTATTGCTGGCATGTGCTCTTTCCTGGACATGTGGTGCAGATGCATCAGCTCTCTCGCATCCCCTGTCGTGACAATGTTTGTCTTTGTGTAGAGCGGAAGCACGAATCTCGCGTCCTCTCCAGGAACACCTGCAGACTGCATCTCTTCATAGAATGCGAATGCCTTGTCAAGAGCAGATATAACTCGGTCTAAGAAATGCGAATCCCTTATCGATTCAGGAAGATAAAAGCCCCGGTCAGCCTTCGCCCGCCTCAGCGACTGCTGCAAGTGCATAAGATACTGCGGAAGGCAGAGCTGCAGCGTAGCGATGCGAGGAACATCCTCTAGCTGGAATGTGAAGCAATCTTGGTCAAGAACAGCGCCGTGGCCCCTTCCGCTAGTCTCCCTGAATGTGCCTTCTAGCCCTTTCTCCAACTTCTCAGGAGTGAGCCTATTATCATCACCTTCGGGAAGCCCGAGCCTCTCAAGGTCGCCTAACAAAAGGGCCAGAGGAGTCTCCTCTGCAAAGCATCCTCGCGCAGCATAGGCTGGAAGAGAATCAGAATCAAGCTCATGGTGCTTAACGCCCTGCATGCAGGCCAGCACCTGAACTTCCGGCTTCCTAAGAATCATCTCTAACCTCTTCGCATCGACCATGTCATCTACCTCTCAATACATCCTACCTGTAAACCTCTGACTGCAATATCTTGAACTGGTCCTTGCCGCACGTCAAAAGATTGGAGAGCGGAGCACGTTCCTTCGCCAGCGATACCATCTTATGCGACTTGTCCCTGATGTCCCACTGCGCATGGCTGTCACACCTCTGGCGCGAGAAATGGTTCATCTCACGAGGGTTTATGGCGACGAGAACGCGCCTCCTGTGGGAATTGGTAAGGCAGTACTCAGCAGCCTTGCCATACTTCGGCCGGAATTCCCTGTAAAGCTCCTCGCTCTTCTTGCAGACAGCCATGAACTCCTTCTCAAGACCGACAGCCTTGATGGAATCAGGAACAGTTACGCCTAGCGAAGTATCATAGTCCTGGTAGAGCAAGGTCATGAGGCGGTGGCGCTTGATCTGCGCAAAACAGCTTGAGCTAACTATCATCTCAAACATCAGCCCGCCACCGAACTCAAACTCCCTCGGAGGGTCATCGAACATGGTGACTGTCTTGATAGCATCCCTGATGAAAACACTGGCAATCTCCGGGTTCTTCTTGAGATACTCAGCGACCTGCAGGCAGTGCTCCATCTTCTTGTCAGAATTGGCGTGCATGATGGCTGCCATCACGCAGACATCGACATCATCACAGTCGATCCGGGTGACATCACCCCTGCTGGAAAGCTTCGCGGCAGAAAGATGCAGGAACTTGTCCTCCACCTTCTTAAACACATCAGCTACTGCGGCGGACATGTTCTTCTTGGTATCCCTAAAGAAACCATCCTCAAGCTTCCAGCCGAACTCCTTCTCAAAAGCAGCAGCATCAGTGAACTTGATCAGCGAGGGAGCGACCTTGATAGTGACATCAAAAAGCTTCTGAGACAACTCGCGCGATTCTGCCAGCGGAGAGTACTTCATCGTCCTGATGGCATGCTCGACAGCAGTCGCGTTGAAGCTCGTGCCTATCTGCGCCTCGATGGCGAGCCCGAGGGCATACCTCGCGTCTTCCTTGCCCCAGCCTGAAAGCATGTTCCTCGCGCTGTTCATCATAGGAGAGACTCCCCTGGCTGCAGCCTCATCAGCCTTGTTCGCCAGGTCAGGATTCTGCTTGAACTGGTACTCTATGAGCTTATCGACATTCTTCAGGTAGAAGCTGTTCTGAACATCCTCGACCAACCGCCTGAACTTCTCTGCATCCTCTTTGGAGAATTCCTTCGGGACGACATAGTCTCCCTTAAGAGTGATGTAGCGCTGGGACTTCTCTGTGTAGCCAGAGCCGATCCTCCGGGCCTCAAGGTCCTCCACAGCGAGCCTTGAAAGCCCGAGTATGTCAAAATTGAACTGGGCATGGTTGCCGACAGACTTGTGGCCCATCTCAAAGATGATCCTGCCGTTGGACTTCCTGGCTTTCTCAACCTCTACCCTCGACTCTGCGCGCAGTTCAGGAATCTGCCTAGGGTCACGGCTGATCCTGGCATAAGCAGCAGGCACAGACTCGGGCGAGAGATAGTCCGGCTTGAGCTCTTTCAGCTCAGCAGGCACGCCTTTGCCAGAACTGATGTCAGAAATGCCTTTCTTCACCTTCTCTATGATATCCGCGTCTATATTATAGCCTGCAAGAATGACATCCACCATTTTTTAAGCTACCCCCTTTATGATTGCCTGCAAATCCTAAAGCCCTATTTAATAATTTTGTTTCATTAATAAATACGCCCTCCTGGATGACGTCGCCTGCCAGAATATCTTTAAATAGTCTGATTTTCCACCCTGCTTCCATGGACCTGCCAGTCACCTATGAAGGTATAGTCAACTACATGAACAGCCTAGAGTTCTCTGGCATGAAGCTGGGCATAGAGAGGATACGCGAAGCCCTGCAGCTGTTCGGCAACCCTGAAAAAAGGCTTAAGATAATACACATAACAGGCACGAACGGCAAAGGGTCTGTCGCGGCGATGACATCAAAGATACTGGAGGAAGCAGGCTACAAGGTCGGCATGTTCACATCGCCGCACCTCGTCGACGTGCGGGAAAGGATAAAGATAGACGGCCAGGACATAACAAAGGAAGATTTCAGGGAGGCGTTCCTCGAAGCCAAGTCAAAGCTCCTCGAACTGACATTCTTCGAGCTCATGACGCTCATGGCAGTCCTGCACTTCGTGAAGAAAAAGGTGGACTACGCGATATTCGAGGTAGGCCTGGGCGGAAGATATGACGCGACAAACTTCGGCGCGTCCTTGGTGTCTGTCATCACAAAGATATCACTCGACCACACAGACATACTCGGCAAGACCATCGCGGAGATAGCCAGCGACAAATCCGGCATAATAACGCAAGGGCAGACAGTAGTCACGACAGAAGAGAATAAAGAAGCGCTCGAGGCCATAAAAGAGGAAGCTAGAGGGAAAAAAGCAAAGCTCATCATAGCCAAAAGGAGCGACTACCCACTCTCGCTGAAAGGCCATTTCCAGAAAGAGAACGCAGGCATCGCAGCAGAGGTCGCGAGGTCGCTGGGCATAGGGGAAGAGATGATAAGGAAAGGACTCCTGCACGCGAAGTGGCCTGGAAGGTTCGAATACCTCGAGAAGAACATCCTCCTTGACTGCGCGCACAACCCTGACGCGATAATCGCGCTGCGGAAAGACGTCGAGACGCTGAAATACGACAAGCTGGTCATCGTCTTCGCAGTGAGCAGGAACAAGGACTACAACCAGATGCTCAGACTGCTGCCGAAACACCACAAGCTCATATTCACGCAGACCAGCGTGACAAGAAGGCTGCAGATAGACGACATCCCTGAAGGCGTCGAATGCGTAAAGATACGCGAGCCTGTCAAGGCGCTGGAATACGCAAAGTCAATCGCTGGAGAAAAAGACTTGATACTGGTTTGCGGCTCGATATTCCTTGTCGGAGACCTGAAGAAAGCGCTCAGTCCTAGCAAAGCGATCTGACTAGCTTCCTGCCTAGAGCGATGCAGGCAGCCTTCAACTTCTTCTGCTTTGCAGCATCACGAGGAGACTCTGCCCTGGCAATGACACTTCCCACAGGCTTCATCCGCATGAGCCTGACGTACTCTTGCAGATAGCGGTCGACAACCTTTGTATCTCGCACAGACCTCGCGCCGACGCACACAAAAGCAGCGAGCTTGCCCTTCAGCACAGAAGGCTCGCAGATGGAATTATTCCTGTCGATGAAGTTCTTCATCAAGGCAGAGATGTTGTTGAAATAGTTAGGGCTGCCGAAGACTATGGCATCAGCCTTCTTCATCTTCGATATCATGGAAGACATATCATCTTTGATTACACACTTCCTGCTCTTTCCATAGCACACATTGCAGCCTGTGCAGCGACCTATGTTTTGGGAACGGAGCGTGACCAGCGTAGTCTTAGCACCTGCCTTTCTTGCTGCACCCAGCACCCAATTCAGCATCTGCTCTGTATTACCACGACGATGGCTGCCGCAGATAGCCAGTATGTTCATTGCACCAGACCCGCATAGATAGGGAAACGCTTACACAGGTCAAGGACTTCCCCCTTTATCCTGGCTTTCATCTGAGAATCATTTATGTCACAGATCACGCACGAGATGAACTCACCTACCATGCCCATCTCCTCCTCCTCCTTGAATCCTCTTGTGGTCAATGCAGGGCTGCCAAGGCGTATGCCTGAAGGATTGAAAGGAGAGCGCGTATCAAACGGGATCATGTTCTTGTTGGTGAAGATGCCGACCTCGTCCAGGGCCTTCTCGACTTCCTTGCCGCCGAGGCCGAGCTTGGTAAGGTCTATAAGCATCAGGTGGTTATCAGTCCCGCCAGAGACAAGCTCTATGCCATTGCTCATCAAAGTCTCTGCAAGAGCCTTCGCATTCTTCAAGACCTGGCGTTGGTAGTCGACAAAACTCGGTTGCAGGGCCTCACCGAACGCAACCGCCTTCGCAGCGATGACATGATCGAGAGGGCCGCCCTGCATCCCAGGGAAAACAGCAGAATCAATCTTCCCGGCAAGGTTCTTCTTGTCACTGGGATGGAGCCTGTCATCTGCTCTCGACAGGATGATTGCGCCTCTCGGCCCTCTAAGGGTCTTATGAGTAGTGGAAGTGACGATGTCACAATGCGGCACAGGATTCTGGTGCAAGCCAGCAGCGATTATGCCTGCGATGTGGGCAATATCAGCCATGTGGTAAGCGCCTATCTCGTCGGCTATCTCTTTGAACGCCTTAAAGTCAAGCTTTCTTGGATAAGCGCTGAAGCCAGAAAGCAAAAGCTTCGGCTTCTCTTTCAGGGCTATCTTCCTGACCTCATCAATATCAATAAGCTTCGTCACCGGGTCGACGCCGTAGCTCACGAACTTATAGAGCTTGCCAGAGAAATTCACAGGACTTCCATGCGTCAGATGTCCGCCATGAGACAGGTCCATGCCGAGAACCTTGTCACCAGGCTCAAGCATCGCGAAATAAGCCGCCATGTTAGCCTGCGAGCCTGCATGAGGCTGCACGTTGGCGTGCTCAGAACCGAAAAGCTTCTTCACGCGGTCTATGGCTAATTGCTCAGAGACATCCACGTGCTCATTGCCGCCATAGTAACGCTTCCCTGGATATCCCTCACTGTACTTGTTCGTAAGCACAGAGCCCATGGCCTGCATCACTGCCTTCGAGACATAGTTCTCAGAGGCGATAAGCTCAACACCATCACGCTGGCGGTGAAGCTCATTCTTCACTACTGAGAATATCTCAGGATCGACCTCTTTAAGCTCACGCATCATTTTAGAAGACCGCGTTTTCCAGGGTTATTATAGTTTTCTATACCCTTCCTCTTTTTGTCTCCGTACCTTGACAACACAACAAATAAATAAGACGGTAAGCGTGTCATACTGCATGATAATCGGACTTACTGGCATGTATGGCTCTGGAAAGGATTCTGTGGCAGAGCATCTGGTCATGAAGTACGGATTCATACACTCATCGCTTTCTGATAGGATAAGGGAAGAGCTCGATAAAAGAGGAGTAGAGATAACAAGAGACAGCCTCATAACGACAGCAAATGAGCTGCGCGAGAAGTTCGGGCACGGGGTGCTGGCCGAGAGGACGCTGGATAAGCTCAAGGAAAAAGAAGGAGACTTTGTCATAAACTCAATAAGGCATCCTGCAGAAGTCAAGGCACTACAGAAAGACGGACATTTCTTCCTCATCGAAGTGCGAGCGCCCATCAAGATAAGGTTCGAGAGGATAAAAGCACGCAACAGGGAGCAGGATCCAAATACGCTCTCTGAACTGAAAGAGAAAGAGCAGCTCGAGAGCCAGGAATCCGGACCAGGACAGCAACTGACGAACGTCATAAAGATGGCAGGAGCTGTCGTCATGAACGACAAGACGCTGAAAGAGCTGTACGCAAAGATAGACAAGCTTGTGCTCGACCTGCGGAAGAAGGCAGAGAAACTTCCTCGCTATGTCCGGCCGAGTTGGGACGAGTATTTCATGGGCATCGTCGACGCGACAGCGAAAAGAGGGACGTGCGACAGGGGAAGGACTGCTGTCGTGCTCGTGAGAGACAAAAGAATAGTGGCGACAGGCTATGTCGGCAGCCCCGCAGGATTGCCTCACTGCGACGAAGTAGGGCACCAGATGAAGAAGGTCATACACGAAGACGGAAGCATGTCACAGCACTGCATGCGGACGAATCACGCAGAAATCAACGCAGTGGCGCTCGCTGCCAGGAACGGCGTGGCAATCGACGGAGCGACACTATACTGCAAGATGGCGCCATGCTACACGTGCGCCAAGATGATCATAAACGCTGGGATAAAGAGAGTGGTGTGCCAGAAGAGATACCATGCCGACAAGCAGAGCATGGAACTCTTCAAGGCAGCGAAGATAGACATAACCGTGCTGGACGACACAGTAGAGGAATACAAGAACCAGTAGTAATAAATATTTATAAACACACAAGCTATTTCTGTCTTCTATGATAATCGGCATCACTGGACCAATATCTGCTGGCAAAGGGAAGGTGGCTGAGTTCTTTAGGGATAAGGGATTTACGCATCATTCATTTTCTTCTGAGATACGCGAGGTTGCGAAGGAACGCGGGATAGAGATAACACGCGTGAATCTCGGGAAACTCGGGGGAGACCTGCGCAAAGAAAGCGCCGGAGGATCGATACTCGGCAGCAGGATACTCGCGATGATACAGAAAGAGATCGCAAAGGGGAAGAAACGCTTTGTCATCGAAGGCATAAGGGACGTCGAGGAGATAGAGCTGTTCCGACAGCACACGCTGGAGAACAAGCCGATGAGATTTTTCTTGATTGGAGTCAATGCGCCGCAGAAGACAAGATTCGAGAGGATGCTCTCGAGAAAAAGGCATGGAGACCCGCAAACATTTGCTGAGTTCAAACGCATCGACGACCGCGAGATAAAAGGCGGACACGGACAGGAAGTAGCGAAGTGCATGAAGATGGCGGACTACACGATAAAGAACGACGGGACGCTGGAAGAGCTTCGCAGAAAAGTCGAGGAAGTTGCGAAGGAGATAATCTAAGACGCGGCACTATCACTATGCCTGAAGAAATCACCATACTTGAACTTGTTCTGCATCATGGTGTAGAATGCGGGAAGCAATGGTATAAGGATCCTGCTCCAAGTCTCATACTTCTTAGGGTATTCAGGGTCGACCATCAGATCCTCGATACGCACCATCCTGCCTGAACTGATAGAACTCTCTCTTGGAGAAACTGCACCGGTTGCATACACCGCATGCACCATCGCAAAATGCACGCAGTCCACCGGCCTGTCGTCGGCCTTTATCGTCCCGAAGAAAGAAGCCTCAGAACGTCCGTCCAAGATATCAACCTCTTCCATGAGCTCCCTACGTATGTTGTTACCGATAAAATCAGGGCCATCTGACGCAACTATGTGCCCACCGACCCCTATAGAATGCTTACCGAACAGCTTCGGCTCGCCATAATCCCTGATGTCCTTTGCCCTGACATAAGCAAACACCATCCCCTCAGGACCGAATATCATAGTATAAGGAAGCACCTGCAATACGCACCTATCATCCTCGCAGTCAAACCTTGAATGGAAGAAACCCCTCTTCACAAGCTCATGCAGACGCCCCATGTCTGCCGGTGTCAGGAACTCAAAACCATATCCTGAACGCCTTATCTCGTTAAGCAGAGCCGCATCCTGCACCAAGACCTGCCTGTCAAGCTTATCATACTCCCGTGCCGCAAATGCATAATCAAAGGGCTTGAAGTATTTTGCAGGGCGCGGGCCGACCTGCCCATGATAATGAGACCCTATCTTTTCACCATAAAGCCTGTCGGGAACGCCGGTACGGAACAGGTCAAGAGTGCTGACGGGCATGCCATCATCAAGGCACATGCTCGCAATCTCATCCATCCTCACCTCGAACACGAGGTCGCCAACAAACCCGTTATCAACAAAGCCGGCAAAGTGCAGAGGACCGCGAAAACCGCCAGGGAAATGGTCACGCAGCCCGACGTTGAGGTGCGGCGGTATCTGAAGTATGCCCTTAGACGCGATAAGGTAATATTCACCACCATCCAGCTTCATCTTCCCATCCCCGCTTGCAAGGATGGGCTCAAAGAATTCCTCTGCCTCGCAAACACCTTTTTTTGACAAGTCGATGGGGTCGGGGTTAAGACGCGCACGCAACGCAACGACTCCGTTAGTGTTGCTCCCGGACAGGTCAAGATGTATCTGCAGGCCGTCGGTTATTGTGTGCTCAGCAGGAACGAGATTGCCTTCAGCATCCCTGCTGTAGATTATCGGGTTCTTCCTGATCTCCTCTGCAATCTCCTGGTGCGAAAGCAACGCGCCCTGGCCTGTGAAGAAACGCAGCTGGTTCAGGGTGATGCCCGGCCTGACGAGGATATTGAACGCAAGCGGCTGGACAAGAAGCCACAAGTCAAGGTCGGTTTCAGGACGGTACTGGGCGAGAACCTCGTCAAAGCAAGGGTTATAGTCTGCGAGAAGCCTTGTGTTAAGGAAAAGCCTTCCCAAGCTGCTCTTCGGCGAGGACTTGATGAATTCCCCTGGAGCGAGCCTCACGCGGTCATCCAGCCTGACAAGATAAGTAAAACCTTTCTTCATCTCATAGCCGCCGCTTATGTCAACTATGCGACGACGCCAGCCCGGAAGACGTTTAAGAGTGCGAGAGACAGGCTCAAAACCGTTCGGACGTAAGATGCCTTCAGTACCAGCATCTAAAATATACGCAGTGTCGCCTATCACAGTATCGAGGGAAGAAGGCTGTATCCTCACCTCATCAAGAGCGGTGATTATCCTGCCATCCTGTATCCTCTGCCGGATATGCTGGGAAGCAAGACAGACCCCCACCCTTTGCTCAAGTTCCATGCACGGGAGTTCTTGCGGGAAGTTTAAATCTTTTTCTGGATGGAAATCGTCTCCAAAAAGGGACGCTTCAAGAGAACTTTACCAGTTTCTCCCTAGACCTCGTGCCTGAGACCAGCTCTGGCTTCATGCCCGTCTCCTTCTTCAGGAACTTGAGAAGTTCAATATTCGCTCTGTCTTTGTCCGGGACTGCTGCGACGGCAATCTTGAGGGATTTCTTTGATTCGTCCCAGCCGAGAACCTCTGTCTTGGGAGAGTTTGGCTTGGCATGGACAGAGAGAATTCCGTTGTTGATATGAGATTTGATGGTCATTTTTCTTCAAGCATCGACGAGGCCTGACTCGACTTGCCCTGCAAGTCTCGTGACGCCAAGCACTGTGCGAATAAGCTGGTCAAAAACATTTGCGATTGCAATTTACAGCGCAAAAAGGCGTCACCGGCCTCGTCGCTGCAGCATTAGCTATAGTCTCTCCAGGTATGCTTGCACTTGGTGCATTTCATGAACTTTGTCTCTGCCTCATCTCCTGCGCGAGTCTGATGGAGCCAGTAGAACGCTTCATTATTGCCGCACTTAGGACACTCATCTTTTGTTATCGGCAGCGTGTTGATCTCCTTCTCCACTGCGGCGAAATTCGTTTCGTCCTTCTTGATCACCTTCTCCTCCTTTATCGAGCTGGATGCGCTGCTGCTGGTGTAGCCGCAGGAGCAATACATCACAAATTTCCCGCCGTCTTTCCTAGGCCTCAGGATTGAATGGCATTTCGGGCAGAACTGGAACATCATGACACCTCACATCAGGCCGATGAACTGCATCAGCTTCACGAAACCTATCTTTATGTAGCCGAGCCAGGGGACACGGACAACTGCGCGGCCGACATACGCATCTTCAGGTATGTAAGCCTCGAAATAGAACGACCCCATGTTATGGTCTCCCTTGGTAGAGAACACTTTCTTGCCCAGTTCAGACTTCACGAGCATCACGCGGTGGATTATAGGGTCAGGCCTGTCAGCCTTGAAGACTATTATGTCGCCGACCTTCACCTTCGCAGGAGAAGTGCCATAAAGTATCATCAAATCCCCCTTATTGAAGCCGTTGCGGAAACGGAAATCCATGAACTGCTCCTTGCTGATGCCGAGCTTCTGGTAATACTCTGCCTGCGTGCACTGCGCATCATTGCACATCGCATAGGAATCCCACCATGTATCGAAACTGCCATCATGCTCCATAGAGCCGGAGACAACAGCAACGATGGGGTGAGAAGTCGAGAGTGCAAGGCCGAGGCCAGGATACACTATGAACTTTATCAGCAGGAAAGCGAGAATAACATTCACAAACCAGCTGGCCCAGCTGTCATCCTCCCAGATGAAATGCCAGACCTTTCTCCAGCCGCGTTTGAATTCATACCAGTCCATAACACCAGTTTCGCTGGAAAGGTTTAATAAGGTTTTGGTTCACATATTGCGCAAAGGCCAAAGCTGCAGCCTACTTCGCTTTTGCTCTGCAAAAGCTCACGTCGTTGCCAGGCTCGGCGAAGTGTTGTTCTTTCCGTAGGGGCTGTCCCCCCGGATGGGGCAACCCCCGACAACGCCCGCGTTGTTGCTCATGAATCGCCTCGCAAAATGGCAATGACGGCTGCAACTTTGGCCATTGGTGAAATAAAACATGACATTCTGTCCAAAATGCGGTAAGAAAGGCATCAAAGGAGAGTTCTGCAGCGAATGCGCTGAGAAAGAGCTGCACCTCGTGTTCAAGGACGTGGAGATAAAGAAGTGCATACTCTGCTACAATTTCATGATAGAGCACAAATGGCTCGAGTTCAAGGACCCTGAGGAAGGCATAATACGCGCAGTCTACTCCAAGATAAAGAACCCGCGCAAGGTCGTGCTCGACATAACGCCGAAGTATGATGCGCTGAAAGACAAGCCAGGAGCAGAGCAGGACATAGAAGTTGAGGTAGCAGCAGAAGGCCAGGACTTCATCATACCTGCGAAGATACTCTTCACAGTCTGCCCCAACTGCTCAAAGATAGGCACAGAATACTTCGAAGGCGTCCTGCAAGTCAGGAACGCTCCTCCTGAAGTGATAGAGCTCATCAAATCAGAGATAGACAAGCACAGGAACGAAGGCGTGCACCTGACGAAAGCGATAAAGCCCGGGACAGATGTGGACTTCACGCTCACATCAGCCAAGTTCATAAGGATGATGGGAAAGATGCTCGCGCAGAGGTACAACGGCGAGCTCACAGAGACCGCTCGTCTATTCAGCAGGGACCGCCAGACAGGCAAGGACATCCACCGCATAAGCGTGCTCTTCAAGATGCGAAGCCACAGGATAGGTGACATCGTGGAATATAGGGGAAGGAAGGTAAAGGTAACGACGCTCGGGAAAAGAGTCACAGGAATAGACACTGTGACAGGGAAGAAAGTGTTTGTGAAGTAATCAACGCAACCGTTTTCTCATCTTATCCAGTTCTTTCTGCAGAGCTTTAGGGACAGGTCTCTGGGTCCTGTCAACAGTCAACTTCTCTTTGAACCTCACTTTAAGACTCTCCCAGCCTATCTTTGTCTTGTTCAACTTGAAGACCATGAAATGCAGATGAGGTGTCGTCGTGAATCCTGTGTTGCCGCTCAATGCAATCGGCTGGCCTAGCTTGACTTCCTTCCCTAGCTCCACAAGCGCGCCTTTGTGCTTAAGATGTATATACTGAGAATATTCGCCGTCGCTGTGCTCCAAAGTCATATAATTCACGTACTTGATGTCATTATATTTGGGTTCTGCACCGCCTTGCCTCGAGTCGACTTTTATGTCCACGACTTTACCTGCTCTCGGCGCGAGTATCTTGCTGGCTTCCGGCAGGATGAAGTCTATCGCGTGCCTGAAATGCGCGAAGTGGGCTCTCGGGTCAGAAAGAACCTTAATCAAATCCTTTTTCCTGAAAGGAAGGGCGTAAACATTCTTTGTTATGGCCATGATAAAAAAAGAGAAATAAAAAAAATTAATTCTTATCCGCAGCCGCCTGCGCTGGCTGTCGATGCCGGAGTCGCAGTTCCTAACTTAGCCAAGCTGCTTGCGCTGCAAGCGTCTGGAGCTGTTTCGAAACCCGCGCACAACGCAGCTGCATAATCTGCAGGAGTCCTACCGCCGCCATAAGGCTGGCCCTCGACAAACACGGTCGGAGAGCCCTGCACGCCCAGCAGCTTGTTCAGCTCAAGCTCAGAAGCGGCTATGGTCTCGCCTTCGTCAGCTTCGCAAGACTTTATCTTCGCAGTGTCGAGCTTCAAGGTCTTCGCGACATTCTCCCAGCACGAATCAGCGTTGCCTGCATTGCACTGCTGGTTCATCGCAAGGACAAACTTGAAATAAGCAGCGTCACCAAGGTACTTATGGACGCAGATCTCGCGTATGCCTTGTGTCATCTCCTGCGCGCCGTGCATAGAGCAATACTTTGAAGCATCGTCCATGCAGTACTGCGGACCGCCGCCGCCATAGTTAGAATAGACGACATAGTGCGGGTTGAAGTCAGCAGTCTCCTTCAAGAGCTGATAGACAGGCTCGATGCCTTCCTCTGCCTGGTTGCCGTACGGGCAATAGCTCATGACATAGAAGTCTATCTGAGGCTTGTTGTCGCCAGTCTTCACGCCGGTCTTCTCGGTCATCTCGGCGCGCTTCTTCGCGTCAAGGAGGTAGGTAGCTCCGCTGGCCTCGTCCAGCATCACATAGCTGGAGCCAGACTTCTTGAACGCTCCTTGTATCCTCGTGTTTGCGCCCCAGGCATAAGTCTTGTCAAAATTGGAGTCGAACACGAACGAAGGGGCTTTCTCAAGGCCATACTGCGCTATCAAAGCCTTGCCCTCTGTGCTGGAGGCATCGACCTCTTTCACTGTCAGGCCTAGGAAGATCTGCTGCAATACTCCAACGAGCTGTGTAGCGTCGCAGGAAGTGCAGGCCTTTGAGTTCAGTACAGTCAAAGCAACCTTAGCGTCGTCCTTGTAAGTGCACTTCGCGTCTTTCTTGTTCGCGTTCTCGCAAACGCCTATCTTGCCTGGCTCTCCTTTGCAGTCTGCATCAGAGCCGCAGGCAGGGATGTCAGCGCACAAAGGATGTCCTGGCTTCAGTCCAGCGCATATCGCGCGCTTGAACGATGTAGCGTCACGCCCGCCTGAATAAGGCTGGTCATTGATGAATATCGTCGGGCTGCCCTGGGCCTGGACCGCGTTGCTCTTAGCGATAGACTCTGACAAGAGGGTCTTGCCCTCCTCGCCGTCAGCACAAGACTTTATCTTGGCTGCATCTATCGTAGTGTCCTTGGAGCACTTGTCTATGCTGCCCTTGAAATCGCTAGTATCTTTGTTCTGGCAGAACACGAAGTTGATGAGCTCTTTCGGATAGTACTTCTGCACGCATAGCTGGACGATATCACCTTCGACCTCTTCAGCGCCATGCAGGCTCTGGAACTCGCCGGTATCAGACTCAGCAGCGATGAAGTTCAGGCTGAACTCTACATTAGGGCCGAGCTCTGCCATCACAGGCTGGATAGCATCCTCTACCTGCGTTCCGTAAGGGCACTGGCTCATGACATAGAAATCAACCTTCGTGCTGCCATACTGCTCAGCATTCTCCACCGTCTGAGGAGGAGTAGCGTCCGAAGAGAACCTTACTATCAAAGCGATGATGATGGCGATGACAACCACTGCGCCTATTATGTAAGGCATGTAGTTGAACTTCTTTTTCGGAGCAGCATGCGCATGCTCAGGAACGTGCTTTTTCGCAGGCTTCTTCACAGCGTGCTTCGGCCTGGCTGTATGCGTGACCTTGGGAGCTGCGTGCTCATGATGCTCTGGAGCCTTGTGCTCTGCAGGAGCCTCATGATGAGCTTCGTGGTGCTCAACGTGCTCGTGATGCTCTGGAGCATGTTCGTGATGAGAATGAGGTTCATCACTCTTTTCTGTATATTCCTTTTCATCCATGTGTACACCCCCTTGAGTATAATATATAGTGGAATAGAGCCGTGAGAGGCTGTTTTTAAATGTTTCGAACAGTCTTTTAAAAGGTTTGTGAATTATAGGCTCAGTAGAAAGTAGAGAATGGTTCTAGCCATTATGTTGTATGAAATGAATCTGGTATATATCTCGGCGCGCTGTGCGCGCCATGAGCGTGCACGTA
>JAGVOD010000056.1 GCA_020052935.1 archaeon
AAGAACCAGAAACAGCTCGAGACACTCGTCAGGGAGATGGCGTTCAAGAAAGCGGATAAGGAAGAGAAGAAGAAAAGAAAATGAAAGAAGAAGCACTCAAAAGATTCTTCAGCTTCAGGCGCATCCTCATATACGGCAAGGTATGGGCGCAGAGGACAATGTCCTGGATTGCCGTATTGAACTCCGCGATGATATTATTCCTCGTTCTCGCAAAGCTGCAGGAATACGGCATAAGCATATCAATCACACACTGGTTCATACCCATATTCATACTTCTCGTAATGGTCATGATATTCTTCGGCTACCTCGAGGACAGGGCAGGATTCCACAGGGAAGAGATACACGAGATAGCTAAAAGGAATCCGGTCTATACTGAGATCCTTGAGAGGCTTGAAAGGATAGAAAAAAAGATTTCTCAAAAATAAGTCAGAGCGTTCTGAACAAGAAAATACCCCTGTTGCTGTTCACAGGACTGAACTTCTGCGAAGTTCCTATCTCCTTAAGCTTCTCGTTCGTCGCGTTAAGACCATACTTATTTACGCAGTAAGAATCCATAGTCATATACTCATAGCCACGCGACTTAAGCCATGAGTTCAGCTTGTCCACAGATTGGTTGAAAGCAGTGTTCTTGAACTCAACATACGTCGGGTCCCACGGTTCTGCAAATTTATCAAAAGCAAGAGCCTTGAAGTCTGACGAGCAGAGAGGGAATAGCTTGGTGTTGTAAGGAAGTGGCTTGACATACTGCAGATAGCCCTGGACCTCATCCATAGATCCCCAGTTCACACCAGGAGGCCAGAATGAAGTCTCTACCTTATACTTGGCATAGCCTGAAGTGACCAAAATGCCCGCAATTACAAGCGCGTAAATGAATACTCTGTGCACCTTTACCTTCTCGAACATCGCTCCCAGCGAAAAGAAACCCTCTGCGCATATCAAAGCGACAGGGATGGCAAATATCGCCCAGAAACGATGAGGCATAAGCTGTATCGGAAGACGGTTGCCGTGGATGCCTGCAAAAGCGAACAGAAGCCATACTAATAGTACTATATGAACAAAGTTCTTGTCTGCAAAAAAATGTTTCGGCTTGCGAACGAGCGAGTAAATGATTAAAATCAATGAGAACACTGTCAGGAAGAACAAGACAATCCCGACTCCAATAGGATTATCCATCTTGCTGACGGAGTTTGCGAAGATGAAATCACTCCAGGTGTAAAGCAGACCGCCGCCTGATTCTGCACCAGAAAAATGTAGCAATGAAGCCGAGCCAATACCAATGCCACTGCTGACACCTGCCCAACCATACTTAGAAATCATCGGCAGGTAGAAGGTGGCTAACGCGAGCACAAGACCGACTAACCCCGCAAAGAAAATGTGCTTCTGGAAAGACTTTGTCGTCACGACCTTAACTAGCCAGTATATGCCGAACATCAGACCGAAAATCACTGCGTTAGACGGCTGTGACAATAGAACTCCAGCCACCATCACTGCAGCGACAACCCACCACTTTCTGTCTTCTTTAATCTTCTCGACAGCGTAAAAAGCAGGGAAGAAAAGCACTATCGCCAAGCTGGATGCCCAGATGAAATGGCTCATGAAGCAAGGTATTATAGCTATTACAAACGTCGAGAACAATGCCTTTTTCCTGCTTCCGAAAAACTCTTTGGCAAAAAAGTAGAAGAACAGAATACCTAAGGATATAATCAGTACGTTGAAGAACTTAAGGTTCCATATCACGTCGGTGTTCGTCTGGTGAAGCACGCCCATCAAGACCGCATATGCTGGGGGATAGGGCTCTATGTAACCCATGCTTATTGAGGGATCATGAGAGAACGTCCTTTGAATTGAGATGTATTTCGCGACTTCTGCGTGAAACCAAGGGTCATCATCTTCCAGATAAGGATACGTGAATGCACCTTTGTGATAGACTGAGAAAAAAACCGCAAAAATCAACAACAACACCAGGATGTAGATGTTCGACTTGGTGAGCTTAAACTGCGAAAAATCCAACTTTAAACCTTTTTTAGAGACCTGCTTGTACAGGTGAAAAAGAGGAACTATAACACTTATTGCCAGAAATATCATCCAGTGCAACTGTATCTTCAATAGATTGAGCAGGACGGCTAGAACTGCGAATGTTCCGAGGCCAAAACCGATGTTCATAAGAAAGCGCTCAAGAATGTTGTCAGGCTTCTTAACAAAAGAAGTGATGCTGTAGCCCAGACAAAGAGTCAATGCAAAAAACAGGATCATTGAAAACAAAGGCACAAAATCACCCCAATCATCTCTTCTCGGCAATTATTATAAGTGATAGACCGAACGGTGGTTTAAATAACTTCTCAAAAAATGAGAATATCGGGACGAGCTTGTCAAATAGTGATATGTCTCCTTCTGGATGAACTGGGGCCTTAACAAGACGACCATGGTAGTACCATCCGAAGAAACCAGGGACGTTCATGTAGAACACCTTAGATATACGAAAACCAGCTTTCTCGACCTTCTTGATGGTCGTTCTCTTATCATAGCGCCTGTAGTGACTGTCGGCCTTATCTATCGTTCCATACAACGAGTTGAATGCTGGAACCAAAAGCACAAGCCTGCCGCCTTTTGACAGGACTGCGCGCATATTCCTCAGGGCAGCCACATCATTCTCGATATGCTCGAGGACGTTGATACAAATAACCGTGTCAAATTTGAAGTTTTCCAAATCCTTCGTCGTCCGGGAGATGTCGGTCTTTATCACAGAGAAATTCCTTTTTCCCTTAAAGCGATCCTTTAATTTTCTTATGTTATAATCAGTAACATCCGTGGAGACAACGAGCTTATGGTCTATGAAGAAGCGAGTCATACTGCCAACGCCTCCACCAATCTCAAGAACACTCTTTCCGATATAGGGCGAGATGTTCCGGAAAAGCCACCTATTGTAGTTCGTGGCCTTCGACATTGTCGCTAGGTTCTTCTCTTCAGCGGTGTGTTTTGTTTTCTTCATGTTAATCTTCATGTATAACTACTGCCAGCGCCCCAAGAAACTCCTGCTTGAGCTGCGCCCAAGAACGTATCTTCCAAATTCTTCGTAGGATTATCTTCGGGCGGAGATAATACCTTCTGTGGGCTTTCTTGTACATCGCCGTTATCTCTTCCTGGGAGACTGTCGGCAGCTCGAGAGTGAAGTCGCTGACACTATAATCGTAGTTCTTGACCCTCAACCAACCATTCTTCTCAGCGAGCTTCCAGACCTCTGTCCCCGGATAAGCAGTGAGGATGTTGAACTGAGCATAATCCGTGTCAAGCTCTATCGCAAAGTCCAGAGTGCGCTGCATCATCTCGCTTGTCTCGCCGATGTTACCGAGTATATAGGCTGCGCGGGTCTCGAGACCCACTTCTTTGCATATTTTCACCGCGCGCCTTATCTGCGCCAGTGTAACCATCTTGTTCATACCATCCAACATCTCCTGGACGCCCGACTCGACACCCATCATGACCTGGTGGCAGCCTGATCTCTTCATCAAACTGAAGAGCTTCTTGTCGACGTAATTCACGCGCGTGAAACAGGACCAAGTTATGTCGATCTTTTCTTTTAGCAGAAGCTTACAGAATTCCTCGACGTTCTTCTTCAGAGCAGTGAAGGTGTCATCATAAAAGTTAATCTCGCGTATGCCATAATCGCGCTGAAGGATCTTTATCTCCTCGATAATTTTAGGGGCGGACTTGACACGGATGCGGCCCTTGAATGCTCGATGGCAGAATGTGCAACGGCCAGGGCAGCCTCTTGTCGCGAATATCGACATCGCAGGAAGGCGCTTGTAAGAGCCGATTGCAGGACGATACTTCTCTATTGGCATCAAATGGTAGGATGGAGGAGGAAGGTCGTCGAGATTCTCGATGTATGGACGATCAGGATTGTGGACTATCTTGCCGTCATGCTTGTAAGAGATTCCGAGCATGTCCTTCAACTCGAGCCCATTGACGATGTCCTTCATCGTCAATTCACCTTCTTCTCTCACAACAATGTCGACATTATTGTTCCCGAGCACTTCATCGGGAAGGACTGTCGGGTGAACGCCGCCGAGGACAACAACTACCTTCGGGAATCTCTTCTTGACTATCTTTGCAATCGCGTAAGCGCAGTTGATAAGAGGCGTAGTGGCTGTTATGCCAACATAATCAATATTGTCGTATTTCTTATCGTTAAGAAGCTTTGAGACATCAGACGGGGAGAGATTCTCAGCATGCATATCCAAGAAAATAACTTTGTGCTTATCCTGCTCGAGCACCGAAGCGATATACGCGAGGCCAAGCGAGGGGTAACATGATGCCACCTTCCTCCAGATATTGCTCTTGTTCTCGACTTTCCATGCAGGATTGATGAGAAGGACTTTCATTTTCCCCTAAAAACATTGCGCAGCATCGCAACTGCCAGCCTGTGATTATAGTAGATGTTCTTCAATATCTCACCGAACTTGAAGTTAAAGAAATAGAACCTCATGTAACCCCAGAACTGGAGGCGTTCCATCTCCTTCCTGCTCACATTCTTAAGTTCAAGAGCGTTGCCTATCTGCTTGTTAAAATCCTTCCAGTCTGAAGATATGATCTTGTAGCCGCCAAGTCCTTTCTTCGCCAGCTCATAGACCTCCGTACCCGGGTAAGGCGTCATTATGCCGAACGCAACCATGCTGGTGTTCAGCCGAACAGCCAGGTCGATGGTCTCCTTCATCGTCTCCTTTGTCTCGTTAGGATGCCCGAGTATGAAGAGGCCTTGCGTCTTAAGACCTGCTTTCTTAGCGAGCTTTATGGCGCGTTCGACTTCAGGGATTGTTATGCCCTTCTTCGTCGACCTGAGAATCGCAGGATTGCCTGCCTCTATACCGAACCTGACGAGGACGCAGCCAGCATCTTTCATCTTCTTGAGGACCTTGAAATCGACACAATTGACCCTGGTCTCGGCATCCCACCTGAGCTTCTTGTGTATTCCGCGCTTTATCATGCCCTCGCATATTTTTATTGTACGATCCTTGAACAGCGTGAAAGTCTCGTCGGCAAAATAGACATACTTCCCATGATACTTATCTGAGATAATCTGCAGTTCATCGAGAACATTCTCAACGCTGCGCGCCCTTACCTTCTGGCCATGCAGACGCATGCAGAATATGCAGCCGAAAGGGCAGCCCCGGGCACTCATCACAAAGTACTCTTCAGCCTTCGGAAAGAGCTGCCAGGCAGGAAAAGGAAGCAGATCAAGTTCCTGCTCACCAACTCTTGGAGGGTTTATGATGATCTTTTCATCTTCCCTGAACACCAATCCGTGGATGCCGCTGAGACTCTTGTTGTTCTCAATCGCTTCAAGAAGCTCGTAAAGTGTGTGCTCGCCCTCGCCATAAACAAGATAATCGAACGAAGGGAATGCTTCCAGCGTCTCCTCAGGCAATGCTGTCGCGTGAGCACCTCCGAGAACAATCCTTGTCTTAGGTGAAGCTTTCTTTATCCTCTTCGCAATCTTCGCAGCATACGTTATTTCGTGCGTAAGTGCAGTGAATCCTACCAGGTCCTCACCGACACAACGCTTGACAACTTCGGAAGCGTCGAGACGCTCAAGCTTTGCATCTATGACCCTGCAATCAACATCCTCGCTTACAAGAAAGCCTGCAAGGTAGCCGAGGCTAAGGTTGGGATGCTTCGGAGTATCCCAAAACTCAACAGCTATTTCCGGAGGCGGATTGACAAGCGTTATTCTCATTCACATCACTCATCATAAACAATCTACAGTTTTAAGTCAATCATCGACAAATCGGTACTTCAATAATGTCCAAAGGGCCTCAAAGCCATCCTTCCACTTTATCTTCTTACCCTCCTTGGCTGACCGGGGGAAGTAGCTTATCGGCACTTCGTGGATCTTGATTCCCATCTTGGCAATCTTCGCAGTCACTTCAGGCTCCCACTCAAACCTGTTGCCCCTGATGCGGAGCTTCTGTATTATGTCTGACCTGAATGTCTTGTAGCAGGTGGGCTCATCAGTTATGTGCTGGAAGAAGAGGATGTTGAAGATCCAGGTCAAGGCTATACCTCCGACAAAGAAGGACATGCCTGAGTACTGCTTGTTCTTCCTGTTCAACCGCCTGCTTCCGTACACCACTTTTGCCTTGCCCTTCAGTATGGGAAGTATGCATTTGAAGTAATCCTGCGGATCATACTCAAGGTCTGCGTCCTGGACAATCATGATGTTTCCGGTTGCAGCCTTTATTGCCGTCTTTATCGCACCACCTTTACCTGTGTTGCGCTTGTGCTGGATGAAACGGATGTAAGGATACTTCTTACGTAATCGCTCAACAATCTCAACAGTCCTGTCTTTTGAACCGTCATCAACTATGATGAGCTCTTTAGAGACGCCTATCTTCTCCAGAGCTACAGCATCTATCCTCTTCACAATCTCCGCTATCGTAGCCTGCTCGTTGTAGGCAGGCATGAGGATGCTGAGCTTAGGATTATGTATGATGTAACTGTTATTAATCAAGGAAACCACCTACGAAAGAACCAAAAACCAAACCATTTAAATAGGTTTCTAAGGTTTATAAGCTGGATTTATGACCAAACAGAAACGGCCGAAGACATAAAGACACAGCAAATCTTATAAACCTCAAGCCACAAATTGGCAGTATCACTATTTAAAGGTCTAATTAACACAAGGTGAATAAACTGGCCAAAAAAATGAAAGTCGTAACCATCCTAGGCACAAGACCTGAGATAATAAGGCTATCCTCGGTCATAAAGAAGCTTGACAAAGAAGTGAACCACGTGCTTGTGCATACTGGCCAGAACTATGATTATGACCTCAACCAGGTTTTCTTCGATGAGCTGGGTTTAAGAAAGCCGGACTATTTCCTAGGATGCAAAGCAAATACTTTAGGCGAACAAATAGGCAACATAATAGCAAAAAGCGAAATGGTCTTCCTGAAGGAGAACCCTGACGCGCTGCTGATACTTGGGGACACAAATAGCGCCTTGTCGATAATAATCGCCAAAAGGCTCAAGATACCAATATTCCACATGGAAGCAGGGAACAGGTGCTTCAACGATAACGTGCCTGAAGAGATAAACAGAAGGATAGTCGACCACACAGCAGACTTCAACCTTGCATATACAGAACATGCCAAACTCAACCTCATACAAGAAGGCCTGCCGCTAAAAAAGATATTCGTAACAGGGTCCCCGATGGCAGAAGTCATCAAAGAGAACCTTCCGAAGATAGAAAAATCAAAGATACTGGACGAGCTCAAGCTCAAGCCAGGAAAGTATATCGTCGCCAGCGCACACCGTGAAGAGAACATTGATGATGACAGGAGATTCGAGCTGCTGTTCAACTCATTCAATGCAATAGTCAAAGAGTTCGATATGCCCATAATACTCTCGACACACCCACGGACAAAGAAAAAGCTCGAGCAGAAGAAGATGGCCCTGGATAAGAGGATCATGATACACAAGCCATTCGGCCTTTTCGACTATGTCAAGCTCCAGAAGAACGCATTCGTCGTAGTGAGTGACTCAGGCACAATAAGCGAGGAGTCCGCAATACTCAACTTCCCAGCCATAATGACGCGCACAAATTCTGAAAGGCCAGAGGCGATGGACCACGGCACGATGATACTTGGCGGGGTCGAGAAAGACAGCCTCATAAACGCGATACACGCAGTCACCAAATACCGCAAGGGCAGCGACGCAATACCTGAACTATACAAGAATACAGACTGCTCCGACAGGGTGCTGAAGCTAATTCTTGGGCTGTCAAAACTCATAGACCGAAGACTAACGTTCGTTGAGTACTGAAGACAAAATGAAGATACTGGAAGTCCATGAGGCAAACTACCTCACCAAACCAATATTTGAATTCATAGAAATACCTGAAGCGCTGTCAATACGCGGCCACGACGTCACGATGGTCGATTACGGCGAGAAGAACGAAAAGATATTCTCACTCAGGACAAGGAAGTTCAGAGGCAACAGGGTCTTCCCGAAGGCAAAAGTAAAGATAGTCAGGCCTGGCGCAGTCTACATCGGAGAGCTCATAACCCGCTTCACAGTGATGATAACGAGCTGGTTCGTCCTGAAAAGACTATTCAAGGAGAACAAATTCGACGCCGTCCTGCTGTACTCTGTCCCGACCAATGGCTGGATAACACTGCACTTCGCAAAGAAACACAAAGTGCCTGTCTTCTTCAGGGTATTGGATGTGCTCAGCGACCTTAGGAAGTACCCATTCCCGATAAAGCATGTGGTCCGGGCGCTCGAGAGACACGTGTACAAGAACGCAGACCATATACTGGCGCTGACGCCGAAACTCGGCGAATATACTGGAAGAAAAGACTACCTGCCATTGTATCCTGCTGTTAATGATAAGATATTCTACCCTATCAACTGCGACAACAAGGAGCTGGAAGGACTGAGGAAAAAATTAGGGATATCAAAAGAAGACAAGATAATATTCTACCTGGGGACATTCTATAACTTCGGTGGGCTCGACATGCTGATCAAGAACCTGAAGAGGATACAGAAGAAGGTGCCTAATGCGAGGCTGCTGCTGGTTGGAGGAGGGTTCGCCGAGAAAGAGCTTAAGGAACTGGCTGAGAGGGAGAATGTAGCCAAAGATGTCATATTCACTGGGTTCAGGCCATACAACGAAGTCACGAGATATACCAATCTTGCCACACTCTGCATAAACTCATTCAGGGAATGCAAGGCGACGAAAGACATCATACCAGCGAAGCTGTTCCAATACCTT
>JAGVOD010000064.1 GCA_020052935.1 archaeon
GACCTCGCCAGGGGAGAGGCCTGGACAGGTGGAGGGGACATATGTCCCAGAGCACTTAAAGACTTGGATGAGATAAGGAAAAGGGTGGATGCTGTCGAAGGCGGCAGTGGCGAACAGGCCACGCTTTAGGTGATGATCATGGATAAGAATGCTTTGCTGTTGGCATCTTGCTTGCTTCTGGCAGTGCTGGTCATAGGCGGTGTCATGGCGGCCGACGTGGTGAATATAGAATCGTTGGATGTTTCTACGCCTCCGCCCCAAGGCGGTGGAGGTGCAGCATCAACTTCGGCTCCTGCTGCTCCTCAAGCAGCGGGCACGCCTGATGCTGCTGCCAGCTCTGGCAGTGCCTGGCTGACCTGGACCAATCCTACTTCGCAGCTTCCGGCAGGCATGGCAAGCGGCTCTACGCACTTGTCTTATGGTATGTCGAGCATACTTTGGCCTCACGTAGCTGATTATGCTGAGAATTATGGTTATCTTAGCTCGCTCACTCCTCTTCGCAGCGACCAGTGGGCGTTGCATCTTTGCGAAGATCGTCATCTCCGTGCCTCGAATGGTATGAGCCTCGCTGTGTCTTTGACAGGCAGTTCGAGAGGCGCTTGGCTCATCGCAGAGCGTACTTTCATCGACACCTGCCTCGGTGTTGCGGGCTGCACCAACAATTCTTATTTCATCTACAGGATAAATGGTCTTGTGGATGGCAGGGACTTCGTCGAGGCAAGCCACCCAGGGCAGACCGGAGAAAGGTATCATCCTCTTGTCTTCAATATACTGTTCAGGCAGAAATCTGCTGCCTCTCTTCCGACTGACGCGAATACGCGCGGCCTTAATCTTGATGTCGGAAAGGAGTTTGTCTACTTCGAGGAGAGCTTCAAGCTTCCTCCTGAACAAGGGTCCAACATAACGATGGTTGATTTCACCGGTCCGAAGATGGGTGTGAAGAACTCGACGAATTATTATGATGAGATCTGCCTCATGCTGACAGTGGCAGGGGACGTGTACAATGCAGGAAGTAGCGGCGCGTGGAACGCGCTTAGCATGAAGTTTGCTCTTCCAGACCTTGAGAGCTACAGCTGGGGCGGTACACAGTATTGGCTCTTGTGCTCTCCGGTGCCTGCCAGCGGCGGCTATCTGAGGTATGACCTCGAGAATTATCTCCAGCACGATCCTGGCGATGTCCCTGATGGTATGGATGACATCTATCAGGATGACTATAGCAATTACGGCCTGCCGCAGTCAAATGGAGGGTTTTAGGGGACAACATGGCAGAGAACTACTTTTTGGGTGCTTTGAAGCGGTATGCATTCACCTTCAGGAGGCTTGACAGGACTTTTCTATACACCCTGCTCATAGACTTAGCGTTCATACTGCTTGTCGCAGTAGTTTTTCAGGTGTTTGGGAAAGGCATGGACAACATAATACCTCAGGATTACCCTCTCAAGGCAAAGCTGGATGGCATGGATTATATGACGTCCATTGAGCTGCATGAGCTGACCGATGCCGTCTCCGCTTTCAAGAGCAGGATTGTCTGGTATTCAGTCGCTTTTGCATTTTTCGTCGTGCTGGCGTATACCCTTTCTAGGTACTGGGTCTACTCCATTGTCAGCAAGTTGAAGATTTTCAGGAAAGATTGGGTCAAGGCATACTTGAGGTTTGTTGGGCTCAACCTTCTGCTCGTGGTCTTCTCGGTTGTCGCTTATCTTGCGCTGCTGACGCTGCTATACTTCCTGCTCAGCCCCTTTGTGCCATTGTCTCAAGCCAGCAGGATAATTGTGTTCATACTGGTCCTTTTCTTTGTTCTGCTGATAAACTATCTGGTAATATCCACAAGCTTTGTTTTCATGAAAGAAACAAAGGTTTGGCGCACGATAAGGCTCATGTTTTCATCTATCATCAAGAGGATTCATCTCGCATTGTTCCCAGTGTTCCTCACTTTCCTCACACTGCTCTTGCTCAATGTGCTGGTCATGATATCTCTCTTGACTGGCGAGCTCGGCTCTGTGTTCCTAGTGTCTATATTGCTGTTGTGCTTCGTGTCTTTCATCCGCTTTTATTATCATGGTGTGCTCGATGCCGTCCTTCCAGCAGGTGAAGTGAAGCACGGGGCAAAAGTGAAAGAAGTGAAGACGCACCATAAGAAGTAAAAAAAGATGTACCATGAAAAATCAAAAAGATGTTAGAAAGCGCACACTTCCCCTGAATAAAGGGGGCAAAGCCCCTAAAAAACAGGTCGAAGATGTGTTATGATGTCATTCGTGAGATAAATCCTAAAAAAAGGATTGATTAATCCTAAAAACAGGAGTAAAGATGCTGAAAAAGGAATATGAGGTGCTGAAGCCGTTTGTTGCGGCGCCCTGGCTGAGGCTTACTTTGAGGCAGGTCAAGGCGGCGTCAGCGAAGAAGTCTGAGGGATATGTGTTCAGTTCCCTGAAGAGGTTCGTGAAGGGAGGCGTGCTGTTGGAGGAGAGGGCGGGCAATGTCGTGCTTTACCGTCTCAACGCAGATGGCATCAAGGCGCAGGTCTTCGCAGGCTTTGTCGCGGAGTACATCGGCTGGGGCAGGAAAAACCTGCCTTATGATGATTTGGTCAGTCTCGCGTCGAAGATTCCCACTGGTTTTTTCACGTTGGCTGTCACAGGGAGCTATGCGAAGGGAAAGCAAAAGCCCGAGTCTGACCTGGATGTGGTGATAATCTGCGATGACTGTGTCGAGCCGAAGAGGGTTTACGCGGAATTGAGGTATTATTGCGAGATGAGCATCCCTCCGATTCACTTGTATGTTTTCAAGAGGGCGGAGTTCCTTCAGATGCTGCTTGACAAGAAAGCCAATTACGGGAAGGAATTGGCAAAGTGCAACGTGATCCTCTGCGGCGGCAGGGAGTATTATGGCATGATCGGCGAGGCAATGAAGCATGGATTCAATGGTTGAGATATTCCTGGAAAGGGCAGATAACGAGATATTCGCGGCGGCTTCATTGAAGAAGCTCAGCGAAGATGATGGCTCAAAGCAGGATTTTGATCTCCCTGCCGATATCACATTCTATAGTTCGGTGATATCCCATTCATATTACGCGATATTTTATGCTGCGAAAGCGGTTCTTTTGGCAAAAGGTGTCAGGACATCATCCCCTGATGTCCATAAGAAGACGCTTGAGGCATTCCAGAAGGACCTTGTGGATACAGGCATCCTTGATGTGAAGCTGCTGGAGATTTATAAGAAAGCAGTCGTGAGGGCTGACGCGCTCTTGGAGATGTTCAGGGATGAGAGATGGAAAAGAGGGAATTTCACTTACAACACCATCCCACAAGCTAACAAAGACCCTGCCGAAGAGTCTCTTTCAAACTCGAAGATTTTTGTCTCGAACATCAAGAAAGTTGTTGATAAGATTAGCAGGCCAGAAGAAGGCACAAGACAAAAAGAGTTCCCATGAGATCATTTGCAAAAAAGAGGTAACATGGTATCATTAGTAAAGAACAGGACCGCGCAAGTCACTGTCTTCATAATCATAGGTATAATACTTCTGTTCAGTGTAGGCATCTACAGCTACATGAAGTCTACTGGCATCTCTCCCGCGAACCTTTTCCAGCCTAAGTCCCCGCCAGTAGTCGCGTTCATAGAGTCGTGCCTGGAGCGCACAGCTACAGAGGCGATAAAGGCCATGGGTGACCAGGGCGGCTTCATAACCCTGCCGACGACCATGTCTGCTGATCCTACGAAGCATCTCTCCTTGATTCCAGGTGTCGGCGGCGAGTTCGCGCCGAAAGTGCCGTTTTGGTATTATGATGGCCGCGCCCAGGTCCCGAGCATCAGGTTCATGGAGATAGAGACTGAGCGTTACATCGACACCAACCTGAAGTATTGCCTCAACAATTACCAGGGCCTTACAGATGAGTTCATAATAAAGGAGAAGAGCAATTACTCGTCAAGCGTCGTCTTCGCTGACAAGGAGTCTATAATAGGATTAGACTACAGGATCGAGATAACGCCGAAGGGAAGTGAAGAGGTCACTTCGAGGGACCAGTTCGTCGTGCGTCTCGACGTGAAGGTCAAGAGGATGCATGAATTGGCGAAAGAGCTGTTGGAAGCAGAGAACAAGGCTGCTTTCTTCGAGAACATGACCATCAACCTGATGTCAGCCCATCCTCCTGAGGATATACCTTTCACAGGCCTGACGCTGAAGTGCGGCAGGATGCAGTGGCTATTGTCAGACATAAAGAAGAAGATCATCACAGCATTAGAGCCGGCAGTCACGGGCCTGAGGTTCAGGAACACGGACCATGAGCCTTTCCTGGAGAAGGAGGATGCTTACCGTGCTGTCCATGCCGCTGTGCAGGATGTCGCAGACAGCAGGGTCGCAAAGCCCCTCATAGTCCCTAAGAACGTGCCTGCTGATTCGTATGAGTATTTCCAGTATTATTTCTACTTCACTGAGAATGATTACAAGGACTTCAAAGTCCTCGCTACCTACAAGAATGATTGGGGTATGAACCTCTTGGCGACTCCGAACCAGTATGGTGTGATGAAGTCTGGCGTGCAGGATCTCAAGTCGCAGATAATGTCATTCCTCTGCCTGAACACTTATCACTTCGTGTATGACCTCGTGTATCCTGTCATGATAAACATCAACGACCCGAGTGCGTTCCACCAGACTGGCTACGTATTCAGGTATGCTTTCCCTATCCAGATATTCCACAACGCTCCTAACCGCGGCCTCCTGGCGACGAGAGTCATCGAGCCTACAGAGTATGCGATGGATTATTGTGATTTCTATGCACCTGAGGACAGGGTGATAGTGGCGAGGGATATCGTCACGAATGCAGAGCTGTCGAGGGTGAATCTTACATTTACCTGCATCAAAGAGAGCTGTATCCTCGGCGTTACAAAGACTGATAATGCTCATCTCCAGTGGCGCGGCAAGTTCCCTGAAGGCTGCTATGGACCGATAATCACAGCGAACAGGTCAGGTTACCTGATGACTGAGGAGCAGTATGATTATTCTGATCCTTTCTATATTGATATGTATCCTACCCAGCCTGTGCAGTTCCAGGTCCGTAGGCATACGAGCAATGCTCCTGGCGTCGCTAGGCCGCTCAGCCAGAACATGTATGCTATAATACAGATAGAGCACGCTATCCCTCCTGTCAGCATCTTTGATGTGTTCGGCGCTGAAGACACATTCAACCGGACCAGTACTGTAGAGCTGCTCAGGTCTGATGCGACTTACAATGTGAATATAATGCTGCTGGAGAGGCAGAGCAAGGAAGAAGACCGTCTTGTCGGCGGTTGGATAGGCAACTGGACAGTGCGCCAGGACGAGATACTCGATGCCAAGAAAGTCATATTCCACGTGCCTCAGCAGTTCCCGAGCCCGAAGACAGACGCCGAAGTCGTGGCTGTCTATGGGCTTATGACGAACCGCACGCTGTTCCCAGAGGCTGTTCCCGAGATAATCAGGTCAGATGAATACACTGGAGATGCTCCAGAGACAGGAGGAGCTACATAAGAAATAAGAGTAGATGATAATAATGAAAAATCCTGGCCGTCGTTGCCAATATTGCGAGCGCCAATCACAAGCGCCGTCGGTGCGTGACGGGGGATGCCCCATCCGGGGGCTGGTCACGCTTCGTCATATCCCACAGGGTGCGAGCCGGCAACGAACGAGCCGAGCCTGGCGAGGCGAGTAGGACAGGATTTTTCATTTCCAAGCTGATAAAAAAATGGACAAAGGCATCAACCAGAAGCTGTGCAGGATATCGTTGTTCTTGATATGGCTAGTTGTACTCATGCCAGTCTATACTGCTGATGCCTTGGTCATAACTTTCAATCCTGACCGTGACATCATAGTTACTGACAGTTCAGCGATCGTAAACTGGACCACTGACGTCCCTGCGACAGGCAAGGTTAAGTATGGTGTCGTGGCTGCTACTGAGCAGGTCGAGAGCGCGCCTCCGAAGATGAGCCACTCTGCCCATCTTTCAGGCCTCGCATCTGGCATGACGTTCAAGTATTATATAGAGTCATCCAATGCTACAGATACGATTAGGCTTCCTTCTGAAGAAGGTGATTTCCTCGAGTTCACTACAGAGGCTGCGCATGACCGCACTCCGCCGAAAGCAGTGACTTCATTGGCTGCTCCGACCATAAGCAAGGAGTCCATAACATTAGTCTGGGAGCCCGATCCAAGAGATACAGACATTGACCATTATGCAGTATACAAGTCAGGCACTTTGCTTAACAGCCTGGTGCTGGAGAAGACTTTCACAGACACCGGCCTGAATATGTCTACAGAGTACACTTACCAGGTCAGTGCCATAGATGCTTCTGGCAATGAAGGCCCGAAGACCAGTGTCAAGGCCACGACGAGGTCTGAGTCTTTCCAGGAGTTGTTGATCACCGAGTTCAAGGTGGAGGCCTTGGGCACTAATGTATACCTGACGTGGAAGACGAACCTCCCCAGTCATACGCGTGTGAGGTATGGTGCGAACCCGCTTTTGCTGGACCAGAAGTCCGAGACTCCTGAGTTTGTCACTGACCACAACATCACGCTCGCGAGTCTCCCTGAGAATTCAAACTTCACGTTCATGGCAGAGTCCTGCGATGCTTCTGCTAACTGCGGCAACACCTCGGCGATGATGGTCCAGACAGCTACGAAGGTCGAGCTGCTCCTTGCCCTCGACGGCATGGACTGCAACCCTGAGACAAAGGCTTTCGCCAACGCGAACAGGCTTGATGTGAATGGCAAGTCCTCTCCTGGCGCTGAAGTCACTATATATGTTAATGAAGTGAAGCAGAGGTCGAAGCGCATCACAGACACAGGAAGTTTCAGCTTCACAGGCCTCGATTTAGGCACTGGCAATGCAGAGAAGCAGATCCGAGTGACAGCTTCTGACAAGGTAGCTCCTGACAAGGCTTGCGAAGAGCGTGTCCTGCTGGATTACTTCTCTCCGCAGGTCGATTTCGCGAATGAGACCCTGAATACGACGATTGTCATGGACCAGAACTTTGTCATGAAGGGCAATCTTACTGATGATCACAAAGTTACTCTTTATGCCTACCTGCAGTCTGTCGATGATACTGTCGCGCCTCCTGCTCCGGGTAACGTCAGCGATAAGGCTGTCGCTGCCAATTCCATAACAGTGCAGTGGGACAAGTATGGTTCTGACGTGACTGACCTTTACAAGTATCTGATCTACAGGACTGATGTGCCTGCTGGTCCGATAGCTGCTGTCGAGCCTGGCGTGACTGAGTTTGTCGACGTGAATGTCAGCACTGCTACGACTTACACTTATCAGGTCAGCGCGCTGGACAAGGCAGGCAATGAGGGCCAGAAGTCCTCTCCGTTCTCCATCACTACATTGCCTAACGGCACTTCTGCTCCTCCGATAACTAGTATAGTGTCTCCGAGCCCTAGCCTGCGCCTGACAAAAGAATACTCTACTGCTAATACTTCTATCCAGTTCACTGAGTCTATCGGGCCTTTGTTCGAAGGCAAGAACACTGTGCTTGTCAAGTTCATAGATGCGGCTGGCAATACGTTCGAGCAGACGTTCGAGGTCGTGTCTGACAAGGAGCCTCCGCAGATACTCGCTCCTACTGCTGCTGACCTGCAGTCTGCTTACTCTCCATCTTTCACCAGCGATATACTGATCAAGGGCCAGATCAACAAGCAGTCTGGCCAGGTGTGGGTGTGGGTGAATAGCGAGGGCGAGGAGCCTGATTTCAAGATCGATGTCGGCGAGAACGGCACGTTCGATGCTGAGATAGAGCTTTCGACTTCTGTCGGAGCTGCGATTGAAGCTGCTTTCACTGGTGATGTCGATGCTGGCGAGACGACTGGCTCTGGCTATACAGGCATCTCTGGCACCAGCAGGAAGGGCGCCCAGAACAAGGTCGTGATGGTCGCTGTTGATTCTTATGGAAGAAGATCTCAGCCTGTGCAGGGCATGGTTACGTATACTCCTTGCGGCGAGGGATATTACTGGACTGTCAAGCTTACTGAAGGCGGCAATGTCATCAACACGCGCGAGCTGCTTGAGGGCATAGCTGCGTATGGCTTCGGCTTCGAGCTGGAGTGGATTGGCGGCGGTGACGCCTCGAAGGCCAAGCCGCAGAACGTCAGGATAACCAAGGCCACTGTCGGCACTAATGAAGCGAAGAAGTATGATTTTGACTGGATGCCTGCTGATCCCATACCTCTTTGCAAGAAGGCGAACTGCACCAAGGGTTTTGTGATGATAAACTTTGCTCCGCAGAACCCTCCAGGTGATACGTATATTGTGCGCGAGCAGAACCTCAGCAACCACCGAAAAGGGGAATGCTGGCCAGGCATACCTCTCGGCTGTATCCATCTCCTGCTTGAGATGCAGATAGATTCTGACCCTGCTCCTCTGATGGCTGATTACGGCCCCACTGGTCCGCCTGTCGGCATGCAGGGCGCACAGACGCAGAAGCAGTGCATCGACATAAAGATAGCCCTCGACGAGAGGATAGATCCCTCTGTCATACCTAAGGGCCTGCTTAAGGCTGCTGTCGTCGCTATAAATGCAACTCTTGATTTCATAGATATGATAGAGACTCCGTTGAAGTACATCACGCAAGTGACTTTAGGCCTTTGCCTGCTCTCCTTCATCTCCAAGTTCATCGTCGATGCCCTGAAGAGCTATTACTGCAAGTGGAACTCTGCGATAAAAGAGCTGGGCCAGGACGGAATCGGTGGCACTATCCGCGCTGTCAGGGAGATCGCCCAGGGCTCTATCGAGAAGATTGCTGGCATGGATGACGGCACTGATGCTGGTGCTTGCAGCATAGAGTTCGATCCTAATGATGACAAGACCAAGGCAGCCAATGATGCGTGCAAGACCTGCTCGAGCTGGATACAGAAGTCGAAGTGGATCTCGGATAAGTGGCACCTGTTCTGCGACAGGGTGATGTGCCCATCTGTCCCGTCGCTGCAGCACTACATCTTCCAGAACTGGAAAGGCGGAAGAAGAAGCATGTGGAGGCCTGGCCAGGAAGCAGCAGCAGCAACGCCGACAGGGACTTGCACTGCTTTCAGCGATAATGCTGCGACAGAGAACAATAAGATTGCTGGTGCATGTAAATGCGGTCCAGAAGGGACGACTTGCGGTCCATCGACAGATGCATCCGCAAAGGTATGCAGGAATGGTCAGTGCGTAAGCGTCACCAAGAATTGCCGTGTTGATGCTTCGGTTAGATTGGCTGCAGGAGACCTGGACAGCAACGGCCTATGCCAGTGCCAGGATGGTGTCTGCATAGCAGGCCAGACCTGTGATGATGAGTATATAAGATGCAGGGGCATGACTGTCGACAGCAATCTTGCAAATGTAGGTCCTCTGCAAGGCGACGAGCAATGTAAAGCAAAGGGCTGGGAATGCAAATGCCCGACGAGCAAATGGTCTAAGACCCAATGCCAAAGCAAGCCGGAATTATGCGAAGTAGATTTATGTAAGAATCCTAACTTCAATGATAAACGGTGCTGCGCTCCCACTGCAGATCCTAATCACGGCGGTCAGGCGCTTGCTGGTGCTGCGATAATGAGTCTCGTAGGTGAATCCTCTTCATTGCCGAACATGTATAGGTATCATTCGTCTGTGCCTCTGATTACAGGCTTCGTCACATACTGCGCCAAAAATGTCAAATTGACTTCTGAATGCTCATGCGGGGGCGATGTTACTTGCGGAGGTATGAGCGGCAACTATTGCATGCCCACATCAGAAGAAGGGGCAGATTTCTGCTATGATGAATCTGTTATTCATCCATGTGGTGAAGCAACTGGAGACTTCTGTTTGTGTGGTACCATCATGTGCACCAACGGTGAGACCTGTTCCAATGGTGCCTGCACCACTGCTCAAGAAACATCTCCAACAGACCAAGCAGCTGATGCTGCAACTCAAGCCGCTGCTGGTGCCACAACTCCTGCCGCAACTCCTCCCACCGACGGCTCCCGTTCAGGCTCTACCCAGAACCCTGAGTATGGCCAGTTCATCGAATACGTCCAAGGCAATTACAAGCGTTCCGACATTGCTGCTGCGACATCTGACTGCGAGTTCGCAGAGCAGGGCAGGATCCCGATTCAGGAGATGTATAAGTTCTACAAGGAGGAGTCGGACAAGGATGAATCAAAATGTGATAAAGGCCATCTTCCTCAAGCCGCGTGCTGCCCATTCGAGTACATGGATGAGTGGGGATGGGGCATGATGTTCAACAACGAGGTCAAGACCTCTTACTGCCTTGCAAACCCTGGCGTAGATGAATGCGGCACGGGCCAGAGCATAATCAAAGGAGTCACAGGCATCTGTCAGCCACAGGGCACGACTCCGCGTGGAGTGCCTCAAGTGCTCAACAGCATACAGTGGAAGATGGACTATCCCCTACATCATGATAAGATGGTGAATCAAGATGTTGTGTACCTCATAGATCTTAAGGAGGATGGAGGTGCGAATAGCATACGCCGCGGCTATTACTCTAAAGATGAGGTAAGCACTGTCTCAGGCACGGTAGAGGAGGCGACCGGCAGGATTGAGATAACCACTGGAAGCTACTTTATGCCTGAGGATGGCTCATCCGAGGAGATGGTCACTTGGTTCTCTACATATAATGACGCAGACATCAGCCAGGACAGGGATAAATTCAAGGATGGGCTCATATTGTTTGGAGATGATATAAAGACGAAGATACAGGACGACTACATCGAGCCTAAATCTGGCACCAAGCAGGACTTGCTTGACAAGCTAAATGAGCATCCAGACTATGTCGGCACGCCTGCAGAGGAATGGTACCGCCAGATCTCTGGCTTGATGGGCGAACCCGGCCGCCAGTACTTGGCTGAGCCTGCTGGCAGTTTCATACAGTCATTGCTCACTCTGTGTTTGTCAGGCATATTGGCTTGGATCCGGCAGCTTAAGATGATTCTCATCAGGCTGCGTGAGTGCTTCCAGTCTATCCTGCTCACTGGCGACGGTTCCAGCGGACAGTGTCAGGCTTTGGTGAGCCAGTACATCTGCGATCTTATCAATGAGGCGATAAGCTGCATACTGCACCGCTTTGGCGGAGGAGCCAACGCAAGGGTCGGCATGGGTGGTATCGGCGGTGTTTTCGCCTCTATCTCAGACTCCTCTCGCGGCATCATGGCATCTTCGCAGGAGAGGTATGGTGACAACAACCTGTTCTCTTCGCAGTTCAATGCAGAGAACGTCCTGCATGATGCATGCGTGTTCATGTTCACAGGCGAGTGGCCTACTGACTGGTCTGCGATATTTGAGTCCGCTACAACATTGCCTATCAACAGCACTGCCTGGGTCTTCCCGGCGACGAGGAGATGGCAGGCTTATGACCCTAATACAGGATTCACACGCTATGTATACAGGATTGCTTACACTGTTTTCGCTGGCTCTAGCATCCATTATACTCTGAAGCTGAAGTGCTCTGGCATGGGCACGCAGTGCGAGGATGCTGAAGGGAATATAGGCAATTGCGACTGCGGCTATGACATGCTCAGCAGCTATATCACAAGAGGCAGGCAGACTGAGATGCTCATCCCATATCATCAGAGCGGTGACTGCCCTGATAGCGGTGACTTGCAGCAGGGCCAGTCGTGTACTGATGAAGTGTTGTTTGTCTCGCCGAGCTTCCTGCCTCTGAGATATGACCAGGTCGCTTTGGAATGGATGCCGACTTCTGCTATGGGCCAGCAGCCTTATGGCGGCGGCAATACTCAGGGCTTTGCAGGCACGATGGCATCTCCGCAGTCAGTCACTGGCGGCACCACGACAACAATACGCGAGATTGGCGGTCCTCCGCCTGGATTGTGCAGCTTCAACCTAGGACAATTGGCGTTCAGGTGCGGCATAGAAGTCCCTCCGCTTGGCTATGCCAGGTTCATCTCTACTGATATTGTCAGGCCGCCTGAGCAGCCTTACGGTCTCGGCGACAGCGTGATTGTCCGCGCCAGGATTGAGCAGGCATTGCCTCCTGATGCTGCTTCATGCACGTCGCAGTGTGACTTCACGAAGTATCTTGTCGTCTCTGTATATAATGGCCAGCCTGGCAGCGCTGCGAGGATATATCCTCCTTATGGAAAACCTGAAGTGGGCGAGCGCCTCAACGAGAACAAGCTGCATGATTTCAATGTCTTCTCGCCGAGCCAGTTCATACAGCACGAGCTGATCAGCGGAGGGCCGTTTGTCATAACACGAGAGCATTTCACGATGCAGGCCATGGGCCAGAGTTCTGTCAGGATTGCTGAAGCGACTAATCCTATTATGAAAGGGTTTGTCATGCCTCCTGTCCCCATAGAAGGCACTCAACCTTCGACTCTGTACATCACTTTCCAAGACGGCAAGGCCCTTGTGCAAGACGCAGTCAAGAACCAACAGAGTCAAAAGTACGATCCAGTAGGCACTCCTGACAATTGTGAAAGCCCGCCTCCTCCAGGACCGCTTGATGAGAGGCTCAACCCAGAAGTGACTTGTGGAGGCATCAGGTTCACGCTTAACGCCAAGAACATGATAAGGTACTTGAGAGGCAAGAACCTGCCTTTTGATAACATTCCTGATTTTTATGTCGTGTTAGATTATTCTGCTCCAACGACGGCCGGCACCGCAACTACCTGTTCCGAGGACCCAGTCACCTGGAACATGGTGCTTGAGCTGCGTGATACTGACTCTATAGGCGGTGGAGCGGGTTATCAGATGTCTTCTGGACCGACCATGGATCCTGAGACTGGCGAGTCCCAGAAGAAGATCGTTCCGTTCAAGGTCGCTTGCAAGGAGTCTGCTGCGTCAAGAGGCCCAGAGGCAGGCTCGATATCTGACCTCACGATGATCACTGCGCATGTCCAGGATGGCAATGACGCTAATAACAAGACATTCGGCTTGTGGACTGATACAAACAGCCTTGGCCCTGGCGGTGACATCACCATCGGTGACTTCATGTGGACCAATCCAGGCCCGCCTCCGAAGAAAGCAGAAGGCTTCAGCCTGAACATATTCTCGAGTGTTGATTATGCTATCTTATACATTGATGTCGGCAGGGTTGGTTTGATACCTAGCGACCTCCTGACGATAAAGGCAGGTGAGCAGATATTGATGCGTTGCGGTGAGGCTCCCTGTATAGAAGATACTGGCGATACGAATAACCGTGTCATTAAGCTGAGGCTGACCAAGGGCACGCCTTATACTTTCAGCGGTTTCGATGTTGCTGAGGGTGTTGAAGGCATGGATTTCTCTCAGGGCGTGACTTTAACTCCCGCAAACCCTGCTCCGTCGCCAGGAGCTATGAAGCTGCACACCCCGATGCCGTCTCCCGAGCTGACCAAAGTCACTCTCACCAATTACGTCCAGAACGACGATAGTTTCACTATAACTTACAGCACTGACCCGACAGACTTCTTCGAGCCTGTGACGATAGGATTTGATCTGGCAGGGATGGGATACTCTGCTTCATCAGTCTCGATAGAAGGGCTGGATGTGTGTAGTGGTGCTGCGGCAGCAGGTGGCGGCGGCAGTACAAATCCACCTGGCGCTCCTTCCCGTACAGGCACTGTCACGATGACAGGCCCTATCCTGAGCGGCGGTTCAGGCACTGCGTACGCATTCTACACAAGCTCCGACGGTAAGACCATCTGGGTCAATTCCGCTAACCAGCCCATAACAGGCACTGTCCAAGTTACGCAAGGTTTCCGCCCTGATGCGATGACTAACGTAGAGAAGTGCTTCAGCATACAGGCGGGCGCCCCGCCAGACCCGCTGGTCTCGATATTATGTCCTACAGGCACAGGCGCAGCAGTCACTGACATCCATTCAGAGTCATCTTCATTACCTATAATCAGATCATCAGTGCCTTCTGTCTCGTTGATCACAGGCCATGCTGTCGAGGACGTCAGCGGTTATGTAGGCAAGATCTACACCAGCGCATCTGCAGCAGGCAAGGATGTAAGGCTGACAACTCCAGGTTATCTCTGGCTGACCAAGCCAGGGGACGAGCCTGCCGCTAATGTTATAATAAAGAGCACAGGCAGCAGTGAGCCTGGCATCTGGTTCGCAACAATTGCTAACGGTCATATATTTGAATGCAATTGCCCGAGCTATGCTGAAGCAAAGAAGCTCAAGGACGGCAAGAGCAGCGAATGCACCCAGCGTGGCGGTTGCTCGACTCAGGGCGGCGCTTGCACCACTTTATGCAAGGCAGGTGCTGCTGCGACAGGTGGAGGCTCTACAACACCATCAACAGGTGGCGGAACAACCCCAACTACTGGCGGCACCACTCCTGGTAGTACTGGAGCGACTGCTTCTCCAGGCGCAGGTCCTGCAATAACAGGTAGTATAACTACTGGCCGTGCCTGCTATGCTTACCAGAATGGTGTCGTCGCTATAAAGAGCATGGGCGAGGCGACGAGGACGATTACAGTGACTGGGTTGATTAGGCAGGAGACTAGAGAGATTGCAAACTTGAAGGATTGTACTGAAGGTAATGATGACTGTACCATAGTGCTTACAGCAGCAGAGCCTGCGAAATATGGCCTGCGGGCTTCTTTCCTGATTGGCGACGGCAAGATGATAATATCCAATATAGCTATCCAGGCTACAAGCATTACTATGGACATCGAAGTACAGAATGATGGCCCTACACAATTGAGGATTGAACTGCTGCCTATGAAGTTAAAAGCTCAGACCTCCACACAGATCATGGTTGCTGGCTCACCGACGCCATTGATAGACTGCACAGGGCCTGATGAGATGAACTTCGAGAATTGCATCCTGAGAAGGGATATTGACAGGATAGGTCTGGCTCCGCACGTGGTTGGCAAGAAGAGCTACAGGATCACAGGTCTGCTGCAGACAGACAATCCTTGCGCGCTCATAGAAGCAGGCCAGCCTTGTCCCAGCGGAGGCGGGACTTGCATTGAGACTCCGATAGAGGACATAGGCAAGCAGTGCTTCAGCGACTGCAGGAAGCAGTACCTCAACGCGCATTACGATGAGATAGCTGCTGATGTCACGAAGCTGCCGGCAGAATCGAAGTTCTGTATAAACACAGGCTCAACACTCTGCCGTGACGCAGATAACAAGAACACCATACAAGCAAGCACTCTTCCAGAAGGCGGTTGCGCCAGCGGTAATAAGTGCTGCCCGACAGGTGTCACGAAGGCAAAGCCGACGGGTGGTAATGGTAAAGGCCCGGGATTACAAGTCACAGGTAATATCGAGATGGGTGGTAAGTGGTATAAATGTCCTAACTATCCTTGTACAGATGTTACGCCATTCAACCCTTACGAGTTGCTAGGTTTCACATATAGTGACAGCGAATCAGGCCAGACCAAAGTTCTGCCAGGGTACGAAGGAGCATCTATGAGTTTAAAAGCGAATATAGAAAAATGCTGCTCTTTCTGGTGGCAGTGTTTCGATTCTACCTGCACCGGACCACTGATTATTTTGGTCCGTCCGGCCTTCACATACCAGATAGGGCAATTGAATGACAAGTTAAGCATGCAAGTGTATTCTCAGACAGTCGGCAGTGCTGGAGGTCTTGGTGCTGTCTGTAGCTATGCTGACAATGCATACGGCAATTGTGTGCCTGAATCAGTAAGTGTAAATGGATGTTTCGAAGGCACTATCAAGTTCAACGTGGATATATGCGGTCCCTCTCGCGTCTGTTGCGAACCTAAGAACACCCAGTTAAACGCAGCAGAAGGCCAAGAATGTGCACAAGGTGCGAAGTGCACAAAGGCAGCGGATTGCCCGCTTGGCGCGACTGTAGCGACACCAGCCCAGCTGACACCAGGCCAGATGAGCGGTTTCTTGAAATGTCAAGACCCTGGACTGGTCAACGAACTGGTCTGCTGCAAGAACCCTGAAGGTGCCGGAGGCGAATGCAGAAAGGATCCCTTTTATGCAATGTGTGATGCTAACTGCCCGCAAGACAGAAAAGTCACTCCAGCCTTCGCTACAAAATGTGCGGGTGATATCCCCTGCTGCAAGCAGAGCTATGATTGCACCAATTGCGGGACAAATCCTGATTACACTGAGAAAGTGTGTCCTGGTTTTGTCTTCAATGGCGACAGCGATCCCTGCCCCGATAGCAAAGTTTGCATAAGGGGCATAACGAAGAATGCTGACACTTGTGTCGATACGAGTACCTCAACATTCTTCAATGAATACTGCAAGTACATGAAGTACCCAAACGCATGCACCAGCTATGGTGGAGCAGTCCTGGAGGAGAATTGTGGCGATAGACTAAAAGGGACTTCCGAAGCATTGACAAGCGGCTCTGACAAGAACTTCTGGAAGGCAGTCAGATGCGGTCCCCCGCCAGGAATAGAAGGACCGTTCGCGCTTGATATATTGGGCGTTAAATACTGCAAAGGCTCGCTCTATGCAGAAGCTAGATGTCCTGGCGTTGCACACGAGAAGAAAGATTGCGCACCAAGCGGTTTGCCCGTAGGTAACTCGGTAATACCTGGCAATGGTGGGTCTTGCATGGAGTTTGGCAGTACTGAATGGTGGACCAATTTCTGCGGGCGATTCTTTTCAAGTTCAACTGGACAGAAACAATGGCAGATTTTAGATAAGTTCTGTCAAGTGAATAGTAATCCAAAAAGCACGGGAATGACCAGCCACCCGGAGATAACGATTTACGACATATGCGATAAATGTGGAAAACAAAATCTTTGTACCAACAGGGAGAGCGTTTGCCAATCAGTAGCGACCATAAAGCAAAATCTTGCCCGTGATGCAGCATTTAATGTGGTCGCCAAGGCTGTCGAACTTTGGAATAGCATATTTTGATTAATACTAACATGAACAATATATCCAACAATCAACAGACGCAAGAGAAAGCTTATCCGTCCCAGCAGCCAACTCAGCCACAGCCTCAAGCACCGCAACCGGGTGCTTCACCTCAGAAGATCCCCTGGCGCATTCTCGACAAGAGGATGATCCTGCCTTTGGTTGTGATAATAATAGTCCTACTTGCGGCAATAGTCGGGACATACTTATGGAAAAGCTGGACTGCAGAAGAAGGGACCGTATCCCAAGTCTCTCCAGTGGCTACAGAACAAGTTGCCGCAACACCCGAGTTTGAATATATCGACGACGAAGAGTTCATGAACCAATTCTGTCCTGAACTGGATATATACAACAACCCTTCAAATTATGATAAGTGCTGGCTCAACATATCCACATCCTCCAGGCGCCCAATATACTGCAGCAATATTGCTGTCCAAAGCGGTGAAGTGTCTGTAGACGCATGTTACAAGGCAATAGCGATATTGTTTGAGGACGTTAATTTTTGTGGTTTCATATCCCAACAATTCGGGGATGTCTCATATCATTCCTGCATGACCGAACTTGCCAAGCATACCGGCAATCCCTACCTATGCCTGCGTTTAACAGGTGATGAAGAAGAAGGTGGGAACTACACAAGATGGAAGTGCCTTGCGCAACTGAATCTTACCAAGGAAAGTTTAAAAGAGATCTACGGCGTTGAGTTAGAATGAGCAGTAAGCGAAAACAAGAGGCTTCTGATTCAATATCTAATCTAATAACTAGCTCTCAGCTCTTCCATCCAGTCTCCTCCTCCTTCGCTTCCTGACACAAGCACCAGCCTTTCATCCTTCTCGAGGCATGCCATCCATCCCGGATATGCTTGCGCGTTTGACGGGATGTACCGGGTCGTTGTTGGAAGGGTTTTCCAGCCATTGAAGAAGATTAAACAGAAATGTACAAATTTTGTACGTATTTATACAAAAATAGTAACATTTATATATAAGTTTAGCTTTCTATCATCGTATGGCTGAGAGAAATAGTAAGATCACAGATGCGGATGAGCTGTTTGAGTTACTTGCTTCTATCTCGAAGTATCTGGAACGCAAGATAAAGATGTATGCTCTGGGCGGCACAGCATTGACCATATTAGGTATCAAGCCATCTACCTTGGACGTTGATATCGATATTTATTCTGGTAAGGATTACGTATATGTGCTCCATCTTTGAGAAGATTGGTTTCGAGAGGATTGGCACTATCAGGTGGCAGACTCAGGAAGGTTTGTTCTTTGACCTGTTTGAGGGCTCTAACATACTGGGTACTGCTCTCTTGCAGGACTTCACCAGCAAAGCAAGATTCATCAGGTCTTTTGGTAATATAGAGCTTTATACTATGTCTTTGGATGATATTATCATCAGTAAGTTGGCAAGAGGTGACATGAGGGATTTTGATGATATCAAGAGGATCTTTGAGACCCAGAAGATTGACTTGAAAGGGTTGGTGACGAGGTACAAGGATACTATGGAGACGTCGGTTGTTGCGCTTTACAAGCAGAAACTGCTGGACTTGATTGAGATAGAGTTCAAGAATTGGGGCTTTAAGCTAGACAGGAAACTTATCGATGAGGTAAGAAGATGGGAATAGATATTGACAAAAGGTTATCCGAAGCAGGGTATCGGATGCTCGGAGCTGACGAAGCCACTGAGGGGCTCATGTTATCTATTCTGGATAATGGCAATCTACGTTACCTGAAAGCGATTCCATTCCTTATTTATCGGTATGACCTGGATTTAGGAAGGATTCAAGCAAAGACGAGACAGAAAAAGCTTCTAGCCCAATTAATATCGATTACGAGAAGGATATTCAAGGAAGAGGGAATCATTAAATCTCTTCCTAACATCGACCAGGAGGGTGACTTTGACTACGATGATTTCAAGCAGGAGTTTGATATGCAGAAGCTTGCCTCTGAAAAGCCAAGACTTCTGATAGAGAAGCAGAAGATATATGCTGAAAGAGATGCTTTGATGTGGCTATCCCAGCTCTTTACAAAAAAAGAAAGGCAGATGATACAGAGGATTCTTGATGAGGAGCCGGTAAGCAAGACGGATTACGAGTATTATTCACGTAAGACAAAGAAAAAGCTGAATAGCATAATCAATCTGCAGGATTTGGCCAGGACCCTGGCTAACAAGTCCCCCAAGTATGATGAAGGACTGTTCAAATTAAAATCATCACTGGAAAGATGGTTAGAGACTACAGATAGGATCAAGGCTGCTTCAATTCAGAGATTCTTCATAGCAGATGATACATTATCGATTTTTTACAGGAAAAAAGAGACAAAAGAGCAGATACTCAACACTCAGAAACAGTTGAAAAGCATAAAAGATAAAGATATCATCAGGCTCTTGGGTGTGTACGAAGAGCATGAATTCATATAAGCCTTTGGA
>JAGVOD010000099.1 GCA_020052935.1 archaeon
CTCAAGCAAGTATTTTTCATTTGTGATGAAGGATAAGTCTGGTGTTGGACGTGGCACGTCCTTGCTCGTCGGGATGGAACAGTTCCTGCTGAAGTTCTTCCCTGCTGCTCAGGCTCCTGCGCAGCCATCGGAATTAGGAGAGATGGCGGTCCACACGCCTGGTGAGGGTGAAGCAGATGTGTGAGATGAATAGCACAATCAGAAGGAATCAGAGATTTTTGGTATTCCTGATGCTCTTCGTCTTGGCTGCGTCTTTTGCTTGGGCAGAGGATGCCTCTCAGCAGTCTGATCAGCCGTCTGGATCCGAGACAAGGTTCCGTTTTGTCATATTGCCGGACATGCATATTGATTGCAATGGTGATGGTGTGAGTGATGTTCATCGCGCAGCCATAAAAGCGATAATAGAAGATATCAAGCCTGTTTTTGTCCTGCAGGCAGGCGACTTCATAAGCCTGGCTCCAGGCCTTCTCAGCGAGGAGTGCAACAGCGCCATGTTCGCCAATGCTAAGCGCGAGGTCATAGATCCTTTGCAGAGCAAGGGCATACTTTTCTTCCCAACTCCGGGGAATCACGACGGTGCTATAGGCTATGGTGACAAAAACAACCGTATATATTATGATTTCTGGTCTGCTTATCAGAACCCCCAGAACCCCAGCTTCACTGCAATTGCTGGTGCGGGCTATGGAAAGTATTACTCCTTCAATTACAAGAACTCCCACTTCATATCTCTCTTTGCGCCTGGCACGCCGGATATACGGACTCCGCCGTCTACACCGTCTCATATCGACTGGCTGAGGCAGGACTTGCAGCAGGCATCATCTGACTCTAACATCAAGCACATCTTCACTTTTGCGCATAATCCTTTCCACTGCCCGCCTCTTAAGCCGCTGAAGAAGGGGGCTGAGGTGATGACTCCTTCAGAGCGCGAGAAAGGCACTCTCTCGAATTCAGATGCCCTCATGTCCTTGTATAGGCAGTTCAAGATTGATGCTCATTTTGCAGGCCACGTCCACATAGATGATGCGGCAGTCATCGAAGGTACTAGCACAATGGATATAATCGCCGGGATGATTGCTGGCGGAAGGCGGACCATCATGTCTAAAGGCGAGTCTCAGCCATGGACGTTCTATGTCGTTGACGTCGATGGAGACAAGATCCAGACCTATAGCATACGTGCTAAGTCTGTCAAGGGCGATTTCGACACCTCTGCATTGCCGCCTGCCCCTGTCGTCACAGACCCTCTAGTGACTCCTGCTGTTCCTGCAGATTATGCTGGCTTCAGCGTCTGCCCGCCAGGGACAAGGCAGGCGCAGGCTGGCGAGACTGGTCCGATTGTAGGCATGACCGCGCCTACAGGCATCTCGACTTCTTCACCTCCTTCCTCTGTCGATGCTAGCACTGTCCTTGAGACTGCCCATAAGTATCAAGGTTGGCCTTACGGCGGGAATGCAAAGGAGATGATAGACACAACTCTCATCGTGCAGGTCCTGACCGACCTTGGCATGGCGCTTGATGATGCGGCTCTCGGCCAGCTCACGTTCGGCAGCGGCGCTCCATCTGACGATATGATAACTAAGAATGATCCTTCAATAGAGGGTGTCGAGCTCGCTCTTATCAAGGCCAATCTCGGCGAGAAGGTCAGTATCGAGGGTGCGCAGCCAGGCGACTTTGTGCAGTACTGGTGGCTCGATGGCGGAGTGTGGAAGCGCAACGCAGCAATAATAGATAAGGTGAAGGGCAGCGGCATCTTCGACCTGTTCGGCGCGCATAATGAGCAGACTGGTGTCAGTGTCTTGGCAGACCAGACCCTCTCTGATCCTGCGAAGAAGGTGTTCATCGTCCGTCTCAAGTATTCCTCTGTCCAGGAAGTCAGGCAGTCTCTGCCTGGTTCTGGGTTCAATGCGATGCTAGTGCTTGGGTCCAGAGACCCTGAGATTAGGAAGAATCGTGTCAACGGCGCTTACGACCTGTTCTCAAAAGGTAGTTTTGATACGGTTGTGGTCTCTGGCGGCTGCGGTGCACATGGTGGTGACGCCTCTAATTGTGAGGCACAGGATATGGCCCGTATGTTGCGTGAGAAAGGCATTCCTGCAGAGAAGATATTCATCGAGGGCGAGGCCGGCGATACCAAGCAGAACTATCGTTTCTCCAGGGATCTTACCAGGCCTGATGGTTCGCGCGTTATCAGGCAGAGTGATAGGCTGGTAGTGGTCTCTGACCATCCCCATGTCCGCGCTGTTGCTTATTGTTTCAAGTATCTAGATAAGATTGATGCATCTTACTACAGGATAGGCTCTGACTCCGCTCCTCAAGTTCCGTCCGAGGGAATTCCCGGGACGTCTCAGGATTATATTAAGCTTGCAGAGGAGTGCAAGGCAGGCCAACACGCCACCTCTTCACCTGTTCAGTCCTCGGCGGGCAGCGTAGCTGCTTCTTCCTCTCAGTCCTCGGGTAATGCTGCCTCGTCTGGTGCATCACCTCCATCTTCCGGAGCGACTGGCTGCGGCAAGAAGATAGTTGCAATAGGCGATTCGATAACTGTCTCTAAGAGCTACGTCGACAAGCTGCGCCTGCTTTGCCCGGATACAGATATACGGAATGAGGATGGAGACGCGTCGAACAGTCAGAATCTGCCTAAGAAATGGCCTGCGGGCGTGACTGGCGACAAGTTCGCTTATGTTGGCAAGAGCACAGCAGCTATGGCAAAGGATTTCAACACTGCATTGAGCTTGTATCCTGCCGAGACAGTTATAATACTTGGCGGCACGAATGACATTGAGGACAAGGCTCCAACAGACAAACTTCTTGAGATGATAAGCTACGCCAAGGGCAAAGGCATGCGTGTTGTATCTGTCACGATCCCTCCTTACATGGATGAGCAGAAACGAAAGACAAAGACGGTCGATGGTAAGACTGTGATCGATGAGGTGTTCGGCAGGAAGACGCTGGAGAATATCAAGACCCTGAACTCCTGGATACTCTCTGCAGAGAACCCTGCCGACCTGAAAGTGGATATCTACTCTGCTATGGTTAGCCCTTCAGAGGCTGATGCTGCCAATCCAGAATTGTTTGGTGGCGACCTGGTACATCCAGGGCCTCGCGGCCAGGAGATCATGGCCCAGCTCATCCATGCTAGATTGACAGGCTCTCCTGTCCCTTCCACGACTCAGGCAGGCGAAGCTGCAGCGGCTGGCGCTGTTACTGCTTCTGCTGTTTCGCAGATAACCTGCATCCCTGAGTCAGTGCTTCCCACGACGCTGTATGATTTCATAATAGACTCGTCTGCAGGATTCACCAAGATTGTCGGCATCGCGAGGCAGAACATCGCTATAGGCATCAACAAGACAGTCATAAGAGTATCTGCCGGTGCCAATTGCTTTCCTATTTCAGCCACTAAGGATTACGATTTGGCGTTTTTGGAGAAGACTTACGGCAAGCCAGGCATCGGTGTAGAGGCCCAGCTTCAAGATGGTGGGTTCATGGGCCAGTCTGTCCAGATGCACCGTCTTATCCTTCCTGCGTTGGGCTGCGTCGAGCAGGAGGCCAAGAGTTGTCCAGAAGCAGGATCTTATGATTTCAGGACAGTCGATTCCTATCAGAAGGATGCTGTCGCAGAAGATCCGCGGCTCGTCTCCACAGGCTCTTTCGGCATCTCTGTCAACATAAATCTAGACACCAATCCTAATGACCAGTCGGGTGTGTCAGCAGAGGATATGTTGCAGGACATCCCTGATTGCGTCGTCAATGCCTTCAAGAAGTATGGTTTTGTCTGGGGCGGTGATTTCGAGACAGTCAAGTCTCCGGCGCATTTCGAGTTCATGGCGGATCCTTCTCAGATAGTTATTCAACAAGGTATAACCTGCTCTGCAGGCACAACTCTTGTCGTCGAGGATGGTGTCCAGAGGTGCAGGCCGGCTGCCGCTGCCGCTACAGGTATAGGGGAAGTGACTGTCTTTGCCGGCGAGAACGGCGAGGCGAAGAAGCGTTTTGCCCAGGCGATAGCTGCCCTTGGCGGTGCATTGCCATATGATGAAGTGGATAAGCACCCGACTTGCTGTGCGGATTGGACTTCGCGGGTTTACAGGTGGTCTGGCTACACATATCTCTATGGTGGCACTGGTGACTATACTGGCTTGGATGACATCGCTAAGAAGCACGGCTACCCTATAAGCTATAATGATAACCGTGGCTCTGCTGGCCACGCCTTGATTCTGCTGGGTTTCGGCCCTGATGCGAACTGGTGGCTGGAGAAATTCCCTGATATACCTCTTCCGAGGCACGCCCGTTCTGTCGGTGAGAACGAAGCTCTTGTGATAAGCTATCTCGGCGCCGTATCGAAGAAAGTCGAGTTCTGGGTATATCCGCGCGATAAGTATCCCGAGCGTATAAAGAGCACCAAGACCGGTGTGAAAATCCCTGCAAAGATAACTTTCGTGCATCCTCTTACTCCGCTCTGCGAGGGTGAGTATGTGAAGGACGAGGGAACTGGGAAGTACGGTGGCAAGTATGCTGGCATGATGTATTGGAAGCCTGACCAGGCGGGTGGTAGCGGTAATCCCTGGTCTAAATACTGGGAGCCTGACACTCCGTACTATCCTAAAGGAGGGAACTGTCAGGCATCCACGAGTGTGGCTTGAACATGAGACGAGATAGTGAGCACAAAAAAGGAAGTCTGTTATTTGTTATAGTTGCATTGCTGTTCTCAGTCATCCTCTGCAGCTCTGCTGATTCCGTGGACTACCTGCTGATTAGGTCTAACATCGACCCTTGGTCAGGCCAGTTTGTCATTGATGACCTGCTCTTTGTAGTCAATGACAACCCATTCTATGTCCAGGATGTTGAAGCTTCCATCCAGAGGTATGAGGCTTACTCAGATACAGATAGGATGGTTTTCTATGACCGTCAAGGAAGCGTATTGCTCGATTCTCCAGTGCCTCTGCAGGACGCTTTGGATGTATACTATCACGCTTCCGGCAATGTCTCGACATTCTATCTTGGCGAGGACCAGTCGAATATCGGCTCGTTGAGTATATTCCGCGGGCAGGAAGCATATTTCGAACAGAGCATAAACTTCTGTGATGGTGATGGCGTCTGCGAGGCCTGTTTCAACTGGCCTTGCGCGAATGCAGAGAGCGTCGCTACTTGTAGTGATTGCCGCTCGGGTTCTGCAGATCATTATTGTGACCTTGAGAGGGATGGCATCTGCGACCCTGACTGCCTGGACAGGGATGGCGATTGCCCGCGGTGCAATGGCATCTGCCTATATTATGACATGAAGGACATGGGATGTCCTGATGTCGGCGGCACTGAGTGCAGCGACACGCAGGAATGCAAAGGAGGCGAGTTTGTCTATCTTAGCGAGGAGATGCGTTTCTGCTGTCTCGGCGGCAAGTGCTTCAACCTCGGGGAGTATGTCGAGAGCACTGTCGAGATGCAGAATCAGCCTTTATTGACGATAGCTCCGTCAGGTCTTCGCGCTTCTGTTGCTCAGAGCTCTCTCGGCGATTACTGTACTGAGAGGTTGAAAGGCCAGATCTGCGATCCTTACGAGTTTTGTGATGGACGGTGGGTTGAGTATTACCAGGACGTGTATTGCTGCGTCGGCCAGTGCGGGTGGGACGCTTCTCAGGCTCTCGATGATGCTTATGTCGCCGAGCTGCAGAACGAGACCAGCAGGCCTCTCAGCCAGGAGGACATGGCCGCTCTCTATGGCATATCTGCGCCCGAAGTTGAGGAACCTCCCGAGATCATACCGTTTATACCAGGGACTGACCTGGATCCTGTCGACGAGAAGGAGAAGCTCCAACAGAGCATCGAGGAGGATCTTGCGAAGGAGGAGAGGAGAGCGGCTTTCCTGGGCACAGTTAGTAAAGTCACCCCGAAGATTCCAGAATCAATCAAAGGGTTCAACTTCACTTTGGTGATTGGGGCATTGCTATTCTTGCTCTTGGTGGTGGCGGTCTTAGTGGCGCTTTTCCGGCGTTCTGCAGAGAAGAAGCTTGCAGTTTCTGAGCAGAAGGTCGAGGCTGTACAGCCAGCCGCTGATTTGCAGGCGACGATAGATTCTCTGGTTTCACAAGGCTATAATTATGCGCAGGTCCGCGCATTCCTTATCGGCAAAGGCGATGCCGCGAATATCATTGATGCTGAGATAAGGAAGAACTATGAGTTGAGGAAGGCTGCGTCTTTGCAGCAGAGGTCGAGATGAGCACATCTGGTAAAAAGATAGGATTTGCATTCTTCGTTGCAGTTCTGATAGTCCTGTCTTCTGTTTCGGTCTTGGCGCAGGAAACAGAGCAGCCTCAGCCCAGCTCTACACCTCCTGCAGACAACGCCGCTGCGACTGCTACGGCGTCTGCTACTCCAACCACCAGCCGCATACCTAATTGTGTCGGCTGGGATACTGAGAAGCTGTTCGCTTATAAGCAAGGTTATCAGAAATGCCTGCGTTTCAAGGACCTGTTCCAGAAATATGCGCAGCAGGAAGGGCTTTCTGCGCTTGGCATGGATGATTTGCTTATCTACACGACAGTGCTTCTCGAGAGCACGTGTATGACTCGGGAAGAGATGAAGGCTGCGAATAAGAAAACTGCAAATGGGGGGATAATGCAGGTAGACTGGCCTTGCTTGCATGAGCCGGAAAAATGTCCTACCCTGGATGATGAGATCAGGGAAGGCATGAAAGAGACGTCGGAGAAGCTGAAGGCTGTGCTGGATAAGGGAATGTCTGGCAAAGAAGGTCTGTGGATGAGCTGGTTCTCTTATAACCGTGGCGGCCCCTGTGCTAAGTTTGCGATGAATAGGATGGCGGAAGGCAAGACCATCCAGGAGGCGACCGATGAGGCCTGTGCAAGGTCTTATGGTCACCCGGATGGCACTTGCGGCATTACCTGCAAGCCGAGTGGGCGGACAGCGAATGGCTGTACCGAGTATTATTGTGACTATGAGTTCTATTGCCGTGTAAAATACACTGATGTTGGTGTGCATTACTCTGATAAGCGGTGGCACGAATACGTCGATGCGTGCGAGAACGCCGGAGGCAAGGTAGTCGACCAGGGCGCGCCCATCACGCTTGGCGCAGCTGTTACTTCTGAAGAAGGTGCTGCTCCAGAGGCTGCTGAAGCAGCGGGTTTCAAGCCGACGCATCCTTACTTCACAGTTCCTTACTCGATAAATCCTTCATTCTCTGTCACTGTCCCGTATGATCTTGCTATCTACGATGAGATGCCTGGCTACATCAACAAGCTTGTGAGCTGCAGGGATGATGTTGATTGCATAACCGGCAATGTCTCGCTAATCGAGGAGGAGAAGAAGGACCTGAACTGGGTCGTGAGCTATGGTGGCAATATAGTGAGCCGCGATAAGGCAGGGATATTGGAGTATCCTCACTGGCAAGCTTACTGCGAGGACCCTGAGCAGCACGCGATAAATTCCATTGCCGAGGCGATAGATGCGTGTGCGCGTTCCAAGAGCAAGGATTGTGTCTGTCCTTACACCTTGCCTATTGTCCGTGTTGAAGAGATATCTTCTTGGTTTTTTGAGTCTTTGATGGCTGGTGAGATGGAGAGTTTCACGAGCAGCATCTTGGGCATCGGCTTGTTGTCGGTCAGGGAGCTCTCTGGCCAGGAATGGGATTATAGGATCCTGGGTTTCAAGAAAGCCGGTTCAGGCCTCAAGGTGTCGCTGTTTTCTACTGTGGATGTGCTTGGTGTGGCGCTTCCGATAAGCCGGGAGGCGCAGGTCGTTGACAACGCGGATTTCAAGTCTGTCGCGCCTGATTGGCGCTATGAAGACAATTCGAAGACCCTGAAGTACTATGTCTCCAGCGCAGGCGCTGTCCTTGACTTGTATAAGGACAATAATAACAACATCTCTATAGGAAGCCAAGGTTCAGCCACCTCCCAGAAGCAGTGTGAGCTGCACAACAAGGTGCTGAAGTTCTGCATCATCCAGAACAAGACATTCATGGCGTATAACCAGCGTGACAACAAGATGGGGATGCAGCAGCTTGTGCTGAAGTTCTCTTATCTTTTCAAGTCTGAGGTGACTGATGTAAAGGGTTTCGAGGTGAAGGACGCGAGGATGGCGACGAATACCTCTTTAGTGATGTGGGAACCTGTCCTCGGCGCAGATGTTGAGCAGTATAACCTGTTCCACACTGACAATCTTTCCATGGCAGCTAATCTTAAGGGGGTTTCTCCTGCGGATATCTCTCTTGAGCTGCGTACTGACCTTGAGCATCTTGGTCCTGGTCCTCTTCCTGTTGCAGAGCAGACCTATGCTGACGTCGCGATAGCGGACTTGTTGTCGCCGATATGCATCGTCGAGGGCACTACCTGTCAGATGAAGTACAAGGTGACTACCAAGACCGGTCCTGCAGAGCCTATGCCTCTCGACCTTGGCGTGCTGTATTATTCTCGTGTCGACGAGAGGTTCTTCTACTTCATGCCTGATGTCAATAATGACCCGCGTTATGTCTTTGCGATAACAGCCACTGAGAGCGATGGGACTGAGAGCCCTAGCTACACCCAGCCTGGCGAGGGCAAGCAGGAGGATTCAGTGCATGACCTCCCTCCAGCCCTCGCGACGATAGGATATCCTGTCATCGAGGGTGGCAATCTTATCTTGCCTGTCGCGCCTGTGAATAGCAACATCGACGGGTCATATCTCGATCCCGTATCAGTAACTGGTTTCATGCTGTACTGCTTTGAGTCTGCGAAGTTGGCGACCTTCACTGATACTGTGCCGCTCTCGTCTGGGCGGTCTCTCTCCGTATCTGGCGAGAGCCTTGTCGACGGTGGTACGAGGCTTGTCATCCCGCTGTCAGACCTTGAGCCTTATTGCAGTTTTCAGTCCTCTCCGAAGGTCGCGAACATAGTTGTCGCGGCGACAAAAGGCCCGACCCAGTTCTATCAGGGAGAGGTTTCAAGCGGTTCTTTCCTTCAGGTCACGCTGCCTTGATGATGTTTGGCAGCACCACCGCCATTAATTTTTGAGGCAGTGGCACCGTGAATTTGCGCAGGCGCTAATTCTGAAATATACACATCCGACAGGGGGTCGCCCCCTACGGGGATGTCGGATAACGCCGATAACAACACACGCCGAGCTTCACGTGCCACTGCCTAGTTAGCGTAGCCTGGCGTGGAGCTGCCTAGTTGTTGAATGACGTTGCTCTGCTAAAACCTAGAATCAGCACTTCTTGTTCAGCTTTACCTTCACGACGTTGTTGTAGCCCTGCACTTCCTCTGTCGTGCCTGTCTTGATTTTCCTGTACTCTGTCGTGTTGTACTTCTCTGTCTCGTTGATGCACATCCGCATCGTCGTTGTCTCGAATCCGAGGTATGCGGTGTTGTTGGTGAATTCTACAGTGACGTCTTTTAGCGGGTCGTACTGCGTGTCCCACATCACGTACAGGGTCCTGCTGGACTTGGGGTCTACGAGGAACATCATCGGTGTCTTGGAGCGTTTTGTCTCATTGCCGTCGTATAGGTAGACCTTGTCGAGGTATACTGCGTCTATCTCGTCCAGTCCGTTGAATATCGTGACTATCCTCCGCAGGTTGTTTGTCTCGTTCATGACTGGCGGCTGTCTGAGCCATTCCTTTTCTTCAATGCTGATGTTGAATCTTGAGTTGTTCATCTCGCTGTAGTCTCTTTCTATGCATTTCTGGCCTGTTACGCGCGTTTCCTGCACAGTGTATGGCTCTTCTGAGAACAGCTCGACAGTGTTTGTCACCGGCCTTTTCTCGTATGTCTTTGTCGGCGCGCACTTGTTCGAGCATCCTGCTACGATGAGTATTATCAGCACTAGTGCAACTAGAATCCCTACCTGTCTAAACCCCCTCATGCTTTTCGATTAGTCCTAAGTGGCTTATAAACATTACGTTTCGCTCTTTTAAATGGTTTATAAAACTAGAGAACTCATCTTTATACTGTGTTATGTGGTGCGGGTGGAACAGGTATGATTCCATCTCCGAATCCTTGTTATTGATTAGGTAAAAGAAAACGCTAGGAAGCCGGAGATAATACGTCCATATCACGTCTTCCAGGGGTATTCCGAGCACGCTCGACACTGGTATCTCTCCTATGTTGTGCCCTGTGGCGTCAGGATAGAAGACAGAAAGGCTTGTTATGATTGACGCGTCATACGTGAATCCTTCTTTGTCGAGAAGCATCATCGTCTCGTGGTCTATCCTCGTGTATGGCGCCCTAAACCCTGCGACTTCCTTGCCGCTCGCCTTCTTTATCGCTGCTCTGCACCGGTCTATCTCTTCTTCTTTCTCAGAAGTGTTCATTTTTGTGAATTTCTTGTGTGAATATCCGTGGCATCCTATCTCGTATCTTGCCATCCTCCTCATTACGGCAGGGTATTTCTCCGCGTACTCTCCTGTCACGAAGAAAGTCGCGTTTATTCCAGCATCTTCGAGGATCCTGAGCACTTCAGTGACGTTGTTTTCTCCGTCGACAGGCTCGACGTCGAAGCTGAGGAGGACGTATCTTTCTTCCGAAGGTCTTTTGGTTATCATCCCTATGATTAAAGTCGCTAGAAGAGCGATAAATACCAGGATGATTACGCTGAGCTGCAGGTATTTGCCTTTCATAATCGAGAATTAAGCTATTGTCTCGTTTCCTAGCTGCTTGTTGAGCTTCGCGAGTTCCTCTTCAGGGTTTGGGTTCATGTCTACTGTCCTTGCTACGAACTCGAGCCTGTCGAACATGGCGTTCTTTGTGACTTTTCCAGAGAGTTTTATCATGTGTCCCAGCAGGGCTATCTTTACTTCGTCGAACTTCTCTTTGAATTCGCGGTATTGTTTTATCTCTTCGCGAGGCTTCATTATGAGCTGCTCTGCCTGCTCCCTGAAGAACACTGCCCTTATGGTCTGGTTGCCGTCGTCGATTATGGCGTTGGTGACGTATGAGTGGTCTGGCGTGATTGCGTTGTGGGTGTCGCACGCGAATTGTCCTTCCTTCTGCTTCGCTCTTTTTCCGCACTGGGGGCATACTTCGAAGAAGTGAGGCTCGAATACCTGTACTACTGTGCCGAATATCTCGACATTGGTGTCGTTCTCTGTGAGGTCTGATATCTTTTTCCTCTGCGCCTCTGCCCTCTTCTCTATCGAGCGCTCTGTGACAGTGACTGTCTCGCCTGGCGGGTTTATCTCTATCTCGCTGTTGTCGTTGAGGTGTAGTTCGCACCTTCCGTTGTTGTCCCTTACGTATGCGTTCTTGAGCTTGATTACGTCGTCGTTCTTTATGCCTGCCATCTTGTCTGTTACAGCGTGCCAGCACGTCACTCTTGACATGCCTGTCTCGTCTGCTATCAGGAGGCTTCCTACTTTTCCGCTGCCTTTTGCGTTTGAGAACTCCTTTATGTCGTATACTGCCCTTACCTTGCCGACGATCTCTACGTTCCTCATGCCTGGCAGCAGCTTGTCGATCTTTACCTTGCCTGTGACGTCCTCGAATACATTGACGCCGCATTCATTCGCGACTATGTGCGCCGCGCCGTCCTTAGAGACGAGTCCTGCGAGCTGGTCCATCTTCTGCTTGACGCGTTGTTCTATCTCTGCTTCAGAAATTCCTGCTTTCTCTTTTATTTTCGCGACAATCTGCGCATAATCAAGCTTTATCATGCAACCAACCCCCATTTCAAAACAAGACACGTGTTTTCTTTATGTCGTATTTATATATTTATGTTTTCTGTAATCCTGCTCCGGTGTCAATAAAAAAGCTTTATTAATGCAGCAGAGTTATTGCCCGATACAATGATGCTCCACACCCATCTCGCGTTCGCTTTTCTCATTGCTATCATCGCTTTGAAGTTCCTCTCTCCGCAGAATCAGCTTCTTTTTACTTTCATCCTGCTCATCGGCGCGGCTTTTCCAGACATAGACCATCCTAAATCAAGGCTCGGCCAGATGGCTTGGCCTTTCTCAGTCTTCTTTGAGCATCGTGGCTTCTTCCATTCGTTTCTCGGCATCGCATTATTCACAGGATTGCTTTTCCTCATCTCAGGCTCGATGCTCTACTCAGTAGCATTCCTTCTCGGCTACGCCTCGCACATATTCGCTGACTCATTGACAGTCCAGGGCATAATGCCTCTCCATCCTATAATAAAGTCGAAGATAAGAGGCATGATGCATACTGGTGCATTCTATGAGTATGCGTTGTTTTTTGTTCTGTTGGCATTTGACATATTTTTGCTTTTTGTCATCTGACCACTCCCCATCCGCAATCCTTTCGCCTGCTTCTTATTGCTGAGAATTCTGGTTTTGCAGCCATTTTACCTTTTCCACTGGTCACTGGACATGCCCGGATGAGCTATTTAAACGACCTCGGGCTCTATTATGTCATCGCGGTCTGAAAATGACGCTGTGCCAAAGGCACCAAGCCGATTCGGGTTGAAATAAGATGCGATAAGCAACGCGAGGTGTTGTAACATGAATGAAAAGAATGAAGTTCCAGGCAATCCGCCTGAGATGAAGTTTAAGGTTGGCGTGATAAGCGCCACTGTGTGGCGTAATACGCTCACAGGCAAGGACGGCAAGTCCGGCGATGTTCTGTCTGTCTCTTTTGACCGTCGTTATCTCGACAAGGAGACTAACCAGTGGAAGTCGTCGAATTCGCTCAGGGCTAATGATCTGCCAAAAGCGGTTCTCGTGCTTAACAAAGCCTACGAATACGTTCTTCTTAACAGCCAGAGCAATCTGGCTGCTGAGATATAATTGTTTAAATTGTTTTTATCAAAACATAAAAGTTAAAATACGAGGTGGTACTAAATGGATGCAGAAGCTATAAGCAGGGACGATTCTTTATTGGTCGGTATTTCAGAAGAATCTGTCATTGTCAAGGAAGAGCCTGAGAAGAAGTCAAGGAAGAAGATGAAGAACGAAGAAAAGGAGAAGGAACTGACGCTTTATGATCTGCCGGGTGTAGGCGCAGCCACAGCCGAGCGGTTGAAGGAAGCGGGTTATGATGGTGTGATGAGCATCGCGGTATCTTCGCCTGGTAAGCTTGCTGAGGACGCGGGTGTTTCAGATGCTGTCGCGAGGAAGCTTATACAGTTCGCTCGCGATTCATTGAAGATGGGATTCATCTCTGGTGTGGAAGTTCTTGAGAAACGCGCCAGGGTGCAGAAGATATCCACAGGCAGCAAGTCTTTTGATGCGTTGCTGGGCGGCGGTTTCGAGACTGGCTCGATTGTTGAGTGTTTCGGCGAGTTCGGTTCTGGCAAGACCCAGATCGGTCACTTATTGGCTGTCAACTGTCAGAAGATGGATCCGACAGCTCACGCCATCTATATAGATACAGAGAATACCTTCCGTCCGGAAAGGATAAAGCAGTTTGCAGATGGCCTTGGGCTCGAGACTGATAAGGTGTTGAAGAACATCAAGGTCGCGAAGGCCTACAACTCTGACCACCAGATGCTTCTTGCAGAGAAGATATCTGAGATGATCAACGAGGACAAGCTGAATGTCAAGGTCATCATCGTTGATTCGCTTACAGCGCACTTCCGTGCTGAGTTCATCGGCCGTGGTACTCTGGCAGACAGACAGCAGAAGATCAACAGGCACATGCATACCTTGCTGAAGCTTGCTGACATGCACAACCTCTGTGTCTATGTCACGAACCAGGTCCAGTCTGATCCTGCCCAGTTCTTCGGTGACCCGACAAAGGCTGTTGGCGGCCACATCGTTGCGCACGCCTCTACCTTCCGTATCTACTTGAGGAAGGGCAAGAAAGGCTCAAGGGTTGCGAAGCTTATAGACGCCCCGAACCTGCCTGACGGAGAAGCTAATTTTATGGTGGAGACAAGTGGCTTGAAGGATGTTTAAGCCAGTTTCGTGCTACTCCGACCGTGGGGAGGAGTAGTACCCTTTCCATCAAAGCTTTTTGCGAAGCAAAAAGGTTTGGTTTAAAGGCTATTTAAGCATCATATACCTGTGCTCTGAAGTGACATATGTCACCACCTTTAAAATCCTGGGTTTTTGCTGGATTTTAGGGTGGTTTTTTTATGGAGAAAGAGATGTTGAGAAA
>JAGVOD010000059.1 GCA_020052935.1 archaeon
GCCTCCAAATCATCGACTGCCTTGACATACAAAGCACGAGCACGATCCTTCAAACCAGCATAATCAGCAACACGAGCAGCAGAAGCCCACTCTTTCGCATCCTCAAAAAACGAGATAGCCTCCTCCATGTATCTCTGTGGAACATCAAGCTTCTCAGCTACCACTAGCTTCTTATTCAGCAGTATACCGATTAATATAGCTCTGCCGGCAGCAGTAGCCATGCCCTTAATCAAAGTCTCCAAATCAACTTTACTATACCTAACTTCAATACTCAAATTATAAATCTGATAAAGTGTCTCAGCACGTTCTGTCAAACCAGCCTCACGAGCAATATCCTTAGCATAATTGAAATTTCCCTCAGCCTCCCAATGATCAACTGCCTTGACATACAAAGCACGAGCACGATCCTTCAAACCAGCATAATCAGCAACACGAGCAGCAGAAGCCCACTCTTTCGCATTCTCAAAAAACGAGATAGCCTCCTCCATGTATCTCTGCGGAACATCAAGCTTCTTAGCTACCAGCGATCCGACCAAACTAGCCCTGCCGGCATCAGTAGCCATGCCTGTAATCAAAGTCTCCAAATCAACGTCAGTACTCATATTCTCAATCCTCCAACATTGTTGTTTCGTCTCTTCTTGAATAACAAAAAAATGAAAAAAAGATTACATCACTAATCTATCAGCTCAGGCAGCTGAGCCGCTTTCTTGACACGCACCATGTACTTTGTACTAGGCGTAAATACACAGGCCCGGTCGTCATCACCTTCCATGAAATCCTGCGCATCGCTGAACCTGATACTCCAGCCCTGGTCCAAGTAGTGCATGCATACAGCCACCTTGACCTGCGCAAGCGCATATTCGTGGCCAGCCAACACTTCACGTGGCATACGAAGCTCGACAGGTAATGCGATGGTATCTCCGCAACGCAAGGCTGTGCCTCCGTCGCCAGCGATGTAATCCGCCAGCTTGGCGTCTATGACTCTCTCAACTACCTCTGCCTGCTTCTTTACTCTATCCTTGTGCCCCAACATGATGTCAAGGCATCGTCCTCCTTCTTGTCCTTCCATTTTTCTTGCACCTCCCAACTTGTTTTCTCATCCTCTCGTCGAATATCAAAAAATGAAAAAAGATTTCACGTGGTCTGCACGAACAGCGGCATCGGCTTGACCTCTGCGTCGAGCTCGAATATCATCTTCTTCGCCCAAGGCTTTATCACGCCAGCCTTGATCTGCCTCATGCGCCTGACCTCGAGCCACTTCGCGACCTTACTGGCGGCATAGAACCCGCCTATGACCAATGTCGCGATGAGGAACAGCTTCATGTCGAACACGGCGCCGTCTGCAACCACTTCCGCGAGCGGCTTGGCGAACAATGTCACCAGGAACGTGTTCGATATGTATGCAGATATGCCGTTCGTGAAGCTCAGGCCGATTTCCAGCATCAGGAATTCAGGCTCGAAAATCGCGCACATGACAATCAATGTCACGTACCTTATCGCCGTGAATGAATACATCGTGATCAGCGTGCTGCCGCACATCTCATACACCAGCGGGCTCAACACTCCGCCCAGGAACATTCCTACGGTGTTCCTCACGGTGAAAGGGAACCACTCCCTCGGACCAAAGATCCTTGTGAACATCATAAGCGATGCGCCGAAGACGCCTGCGAAAAAACCGCCGACATCCAAAGCGAGTATCACTGTGAAAAAATCGATGACCTCACACTCTTTCGTGAAGACAGAGATCATCGCGGGGATCCTGCTCCAAAAGCATATCAACGCGAAAAGCAATATCGTAGCCCAAAAGCCATTGAAGGGGAAGATGATTATTATGAGCGCATACAGGATGACGCTCACAACCTTGATCGGCTTCCAAAGCACGAACTCTTCTATGATGCTGTCAGACATCTTTGCACCTCTTTCAGTTTCCGAAGCTTCTCCACACAGCGTGGCCGCCAAGCTCCATGCTCAATGCCTTAAGGTCGCACAGGCCATCTGTAGTGACCTTTCCTGCAAACCTGTTATGATAGTAATCAGCCATGCAAGGCATTTCCTTGACACCGACCATCTGATTTTCGACCACCATTTGCCTCACCTCATTTGTATTAACTAAGTAGTAGTAATACTACCTAATATATCTAATTTTGGTGCTATTTGTTGCGAATTTTAGGAAAATGTTTATAAGTAAGAACGAATTAATGCGGTTTTGTGGCGAAACTAGACCTGAAAGACCGAAAGCTGCTGTACTACCTTTCTGTGGACGCCAGAGCCAGCGATACGCAGCTTGCCAAGCGCGTAGGGCTGAGCAAGAACTCTGTCAAGTACAGGACAGAACGGCTGAAGAAGGAAGGGGTGATCAGGCAGTTCGCCTGCGTGACAAACCTTGGAGCGCTGAAGCTGACGACCTTTACCTTGCTGCTGAAGTTCAACGAAGACATCTATGAGAAGCCGGAGATAATCGAGTACTTCAGGCAGCATGAACTCGCGGACTGGGCAGTCACGCTCTCAGGACACTGGGACATATTCGTTGAGGTGACTGCAAAGGACTTCGGCCAGTTGATGCAGATAATATCCGGCATCATAACCCACTTCAGCGGAACGCTGAGCACATACCAATTATTCTCATCAAACGACACACTTAGAGTAGAGCACCTCATAGCAGACTTCTACGAAGACCTGAAACTTGAGCCGATGCCGCTCAAGCCAAGGACAAAAGAGAAATATGGAGTGGATGAGACAGACAAGAGGATATTGCATCTCCTGAACCAGGACTCGACATTACCGTACCTGACGATTGCGCAGAAGCTCGGCCTGACGATAGATGTCGTGAGATACAGGATGAAGAACCTGGCGGAGAAAGGCATACTCGTGAAGTGCTTCCCAGAGATATCGCTGCCTGCGTTGGGATATACAGAGTACCTATACACGATAAAACTCAAGAATGCATCACTCGAGAGGATGGACAGCATAAATAAAAGGATACAGACCAACACAAACGTCACTTACGCGTTCGTCGACATAACCGGATTCAACATCGTCTTCATGTGCGCGTTCAGATCTCCGGATGGGATAGATCACTTATCAAGAAACCTGCGGAAAGATTATTCGGACATCATAGACGAGCAGGACTATCTCATCGTCAAAGAGCAAGTACTGTTCAACCTGTTCCCGAAGGGACTGCTACAACAATAGAGGTGCAAAAATGCCGAAAGTGACAATAAGACCGCAGAGGGTATCAGACGCGAAGAGGTTCTTCGAGATAATCACTAACCCCAACTTCAAGCACACCCACGTACCTGTGAAGAGCGTAGAGGAAGAGAGGAAATGGCTCCGAGGCAACGTGGGAAGGAGAAAGAAGAACATAGAGCACAACTTCGCGATACTATACGACGGCTATGTCGTCGGAGTGATCGGCATGAAGATGGACCCGCACCACAAGCACATCGGCGAGATAGGATATGGCGTGGATGAGAGCTATCATGGCCGAGGCATAGCGACAGAGGCAGTCAGACAGATCGGAAAGATAGGTTTCAGGAAGCTGGGCTTGGAAAGGATAGAGATACGCACGAGCGTCAAGAACAAGGCAAGCCAGCGCGTCGCGATAAAGGCTGGTTATAAAAAAGAAGGCATATTGAGGCACGCATTCAACCTAAGGGGAAAATTCGTAGATGATTACCTGTATGCAAAGATAAAAAAGGATTAAAAAATAATTTTATTTCTTTTTCTCGTCGGAAAGTTTCCGGAAAAACCAGCAAAAGATTTAATAAGGTGCGACGCTTTTTATCTTGGCAGCGGTTGGAGGACGAGATGAATAAGGAAAACGCCCTGGTCGTGTTCCAGGATAAGAAGATCAGAAGAACCAGACATAACAATGAATGGTTCTTCTCTGTCGTGGATGTTGTAGAAGCACTCACAGATAGCCCTGCCCCCCGCCAATACTGGGGAGTCTTAAAAGGAAGAGAGCCCCAGTTGTTAACATTTTGTTTACAACTGAAATTGCAATCATCAGATGGCAAATATTACTTAACCGACTGCGCAAACACAAAGAACATGTTCAGGATAATCCAGTCTATACCCTCACCAAAAGCAGAACCCTTCAAGCAGTGGCTGGCTCAAGTCGGCTATGAGCGCGTCCAGGAAATAGAGAATCCGGAGCTTGCCCAGGACCGAGTCAAGCATTACTATGAAATGAAAGGCTACCCTAAAGAATGGGTTGACAAGAGACTGCGTGGAATAGCGATACGACAAGAGCTTACGGACGAATGGAAGAACCGCGACGTGGGTGAGGAGAAGGAATTCGCAATACTAACAAATGAAATCACAAAGGCAACATTCGGCAAGACAGTCCAGGAATACAAGGAATTCAAAGGGTTGCCCAAGAAGAACCAGAGCCTGCGTGATCACATGACGGACTGGGAGCTGATACTAACGATGGTCGGCGAGAAGGCAACGACTGACATAACAACAGCAAAGGACTCGCAAGGATTTGAACAGTGTAAGGAGTCTGCGAATGAGGGCGGAGAGATTGCGCACGACACGCGGAAAGCGATTGAGAATAAGACCGGCAGGCCACTGGTCTCAGGCAGCAACTTCCTGAATATTACAAAGCAGAAGAAAAGGATAGAGCAAAAGAAGTGAAGGAACACAAAGCAGAACTTCTAGAAAAATTCGTGGATGATTACTTGTATGCAAATATAAAAAAGGATTAAAAAATAATTACTTCTTCTTCTTCACTTCTGTCTTGCATTCAGGGCAGCGGCTGGCGCACAGCATACCACATCCTGCGAGGACGAAGATGATTGTCCATGCCTGGATGTTCCAGAAGTTCCAGACGTTAAGGTCGCGCAGCAGGAACAAGATGCCGAAAATCAGCAATAAACCTCCGCACATTCCCTTGCATTTATCACAGCACATAATATCACCTCGGAAGGCATCAATCCAGGACAGTATATAATGTTTTGGGAAAAAGACATACACCTTTTTAAACAAAAGAGGATTACTTCTGGGCATGTGCGGCATAGTCGGGGTGTTCAATGACGAGGAAGCAGCAGCCAAGGTAGTCACGGCGCTGTCTGTCATACAGAACAGAGGAAAAGACGGATGCGGCATAGCTTACGACGGCAGGGTAATGTATGCAAAGAAGGTCGAGGAGCTGAAAACATCTGAAACTACGTGCGCACTGGGCCATGTCCTGCATTCCCTTGTCGGATTCGTACAGCAGCCCATAAAGAAAAAAGGGATACTCGCTGCGAACAACGAGATATACAACTGGAAGGAACTGAACGCCAAATATTCTCTTGATGCGCGCAATGATTCTGAACTGATCATAGAAATGATAGAGAAAAAAGGCTTTGCAAACATAAAAGATACATTAGAAGAGCTGGACGGAGTCTATTCTTTTGCCTATTGGAATGGCGACAATGTAGTGCTCTGCAGGGATATATTCGGCGTGAAACCTCTTTGGTATGCTGTCGAAGGAGAAAGATTCGCATTCGCTTCTGAAAGAAAAGCATTGGATGCGATCGGATTTTCGGACGCCAAGGAACTTAATCCACGGGAAATCATGATCTATAATACTAAAGAGAGAGGATACAAGGTGGGTCAAAGAGGCTTCTTCGACGTCAAGCCCGAGACCAAGAAGGGGAAAGACGAGATTATCGAGGAATTGACTGGACTTACACTGAACGCGGTCGCAAAACGAATCCCTGACAATAAATTCGGAATACTGTTCTCAGGCGGCATAGATTCCACGCTGATAGCGAAGATATGCAAGGACCTCGGAGCTGACTTTGTTTGCTACACTGCAGCGCTGGAGTCAGATGTCGAGGCAGAAGACCTCGTCATGGCTAAGAAAGTCGCAAAGCAACTCGGTTTCGAGCTGAAGACAAAGACGATAAAGCTCGAAGAGGTTGAGATTTATCTCAAAAAGGTCGTGCCGCTGATAGAAGACAATAATGTTGTGAAGGTCGGAGTGGGACTTACGTTCTACGTCGCATGCGAATTGGCGAAGAAAGACGGGATCAAGGTCATATTCTCAGGGCTCGGCAGCGAGGAACTATTTGCGGGGTATGAAAGGCACAAGGACGCATCGAATGTAAATAACGAATGCCTGTCTGGACTTAGAAAGATCTATGAACGCGACACTTACAGGGATGATGTAATCACGATGAACAACAACATCGAGCTGCGGCTGCCCTTCCTGGACAAGAAACTCGCGGAATATTCTCTCAAAATCCCTGCCAAGTACAAGCTCGACGACAAACAGAACAAGAAGATAATACGAGAAGTGGCCGAGAAGCTCGGAGTGCCTGAAGAATTCGCGCAGCGCAAGAAAAGAGCTGCGCAGTATGGCAGCAGGTTCGACAAGGCGATCGAGAAGCTCGCTGCGAAAAGCGGGATGAAATCAAAATCATCATACCTCGACAGGTTCTACTCCAGGAATCCCGTGCTTGGAGCGATGTTCAGCTCGGGAAAAGACTCGGCATACGCGCTGTGGGTGATGATGAAGCAGAACTATCCTATACGCTGTTTAATCACGCTGAAAAGTCGCAATCCAGACTCATACATGTTCCACACGCCGAACATACACCTCGCAGAACTGCAGGCAAAAGCGATGAACCTGCCGATAATCGTGCAGGAGACAGAAGGAGAGAAGGAGAAAGAGCTTGACGATCTAAGGAAAGCACTAGAGCGGGCGAAGAAAGAGTATGGCATCGATGGAGTGGTGACTGGCGCACTGTATTCACAATACCAGCGCGAAAGGATAGAGAAGGTCTGCGACGCGCTCGGCCTCAAAGTATTCTCGCCGCTGTGGCACCTCGACCAGGAAAAGGAGATGAGGCAGCTGCTCGAGGAGGGATTCGAGTTCATACTCAGCAGCGTAGCAGCAGAAGGATTGGACAAGAGTTGGTTAGGAAGGAAGATAACAGCGAAGGATGTGGACAAGCTGGCTCTACTGAACAAGAAGTCCGGACTCAACATCGCAGGCGAGGGCGGAGAGTTCGAATCTCTTGTGCTCGATGCGCCGATGTTCAAGAAAAGGATAAAGATAACAGATTACGAGATAAAAGAAGAGACGGAAAACACGGCGAGATTCGTGGTGAATAAAGCAGAACTAGAAAATAAATAAGTAATAAAAAAAATTTAGAAATACTTCATCTTCGGCTTCTTGGGCCTCGCATCGCGCCTCTTCAGCCTGCTCTGATCCTTGAGAGAGCTCCAGTCATTCCTGAACAGCGGCCTGAAGCGGTCAATCTTGTCATCGTTCTCCATCTTGAATGGATTATCATCCGGAGGCTGTATTGCCAAAGCCTTCTTGAACCGCTCATCAATGGCTGCAGAGTTCCTCTGCTTTGTCTTCTTCTCTCCGCCAACATCCTTATCTTTCTTACCCATAATTATCACCTGCAACATCGGATGCGGGAGGGGTATAAATTCCTTTCTATACTTACATATTTATATTAAAGGGAAAGATTTATATATAAATATACTTACAAGTTTATATAAATTTAACTAACAGCAACGCCGCGCCAGACTACGCTCAGCATTGTCTTTGTCTTCTCGCGACATCCCCGTAGGGGGCAACTCCCTGTCGCGAGCGAGCACTTTGTTATCAACCGCTCCGTAAAGTGGCGGCGGCGTTGCTTACTAGGCAGAATATGACCCGGCAAATCGCGAACGAGACTACTGAATTTCTAGAGCTGTTCAGGCAGCACCTCAAGCATCAGCACAACATAGAGACAGAAGAGCCATTATCTGCAGAGATGCTGCGCGCGCACATGCAAGGGAAGCACGTGTTCATACCTGTATCGATATTCTCCAACAACAGGCTCAGCTGCCTAGAATCAATAGTCAAGTACCTGCGCGAAAACGAAAGGATGAGCAACGCAGAGACTGCGAGGCTGCTCGGCAGGGCTCAGGCATCAGTGTGGATAACATACAGGAACGCGGCAAAGAAGCTCGCGAAATACTTCGTTGCTGACACTCCAGACCTCATGATACCGACAGAGGCGCTGAGTTCAGGACTTAGCGCGCTGGAAAGCATCTCGCTATATCTCAACAAGAAATACGGCATAGGCTACAGCAAGATAGCGAAGCTGCTCAACAGGGACCAACGTACGATATGGACAGTGTGCGACAGGGCGAGGAAGAAGATAGGCAAATGAAGACTGAAACAGCAAGACGGAAATTGAACTCGTTTGTCTCTTCTAGCAGTGCCACGCCAAGCTACGCTCGACGTTACTCTCTCTCGAAACTCGACACCCCCGTAGTGTTTCAAATCCCTGCGGGATTTGTAACATGTTACGAATGCCGCTGCATTCGAAACAGGAGCATCCCCCCGTCGAGCCTGTTACACTATCTCGTCAGACGCTTCGCAGGATTGGCGGTGGCACTACTAATCATCGTGCTAGTCAGTCTCCCAACGGTATGCGCTCAACTGCAGCCGAACGCCCCCGACATCATGACCAACATATCTTCGCAGAGCCCGGCAGCAGAAGCAGGCTACGCCATGACTACAGAAGGAGGCACGATATCCGTCGTGAACATAAACGCGACGACACAGAACGCTCACTGGAAGGCATACGTAGGAAACATAAGCGGAAAACTCGCTTTGCAGGACGGAAACAGCAAGGCTGTGTATGACTGGAATGTAACTTCGACAGAGGGGGAGATATACGCCACGAGAAAATCCGCTATCGTCGACTGGACCAGCGTCACCTGCGCAAACCTCGCCCAGATACAGAGCGAACAGACCGTGCTGAACATGACGACTGGCGACGAGGACAGCATAGCCAGCACATTCAACAAGAAAAGCCACTCAGCATTCTACGCAGGAGTGACTCCGGTCAGCGCGGACAGCTGCAACTCGACAAATCTTTATGTCAACAGCGCTGAGTCGAGCGACTTCGAGGAAGTGCTGCTCTACGACGGAAGCTATATGGTATATGCCGCACTGATCGAAAACTCAATAATAGGCTTTGACGGCAACAGGTACGACTTCCAGATCATACTGCCTGACTCCGGCCTCGAGGGAAGCCAGACACCAGTCACATATTACTTTTATATCGAGCTCGTATGAGGTGCAACATGCAAAAGAAGGACAATAAAAACCGGACGAAGACGGTAATAGGGCTGCTGCTGCTGGCGGCGATAGCATACTTCGTGCTGACCAACTTCAACCTTGGAGACTGGCCTAAACTTGGCGTGAAGATAGAAGGGCCGAAGACGACATGCACCGAGATACGCGGCCCAAAGACCATGACTGACACAGTCATAGACAGGCTCAAGGTAGAAGACCTCGGCTTCAAGGTCATCAACGACGAGAGACGGGCGGAGATAACAGTAAAGAACAAAGACAACGCGACAGGAGAGGTGCGCGTGACCTTGTATTGTAGGGATGGGGATGAGCAGGGTGAAGAGAAGAAGAGCATCGAGGCAGGGGAGAGCGCGGTGTTCAGCTTCCTCGACGTGGATGACTGCGACCTGGATTACATCATAGAGCCGGAGACTATAAGCCGGAGGGTGAACAAGACAGTGTATGTGACAGACAGCGTTTGTGAATAAAAACAAAAGAATAAGATTTATATAATCATGAGACAAGAAACAAGACATGAGGTGGTTTGGAAGATGAAAAACTGGTGGCTAGCATTCCTTTTGATTCTCCTGATAGCGATGCCTATCGCAGCAGCTGACACATACATATCCAACTCAAAGGATTGGAAAGATGTCTACAGCGTCATGCTGTACGGCGGTATAATGAAGAATCGCCCTAAATTCCTCGTGAGCGACAAGCACGGACCTCTCATGCTGAATGCCATAGAGAAGACAGAGCCTCTCGAGGTCTTCAGCTCTGCAAGACAGCCTTATGTGGTAGGATACGAGTCAATGATACGCAGCGCAGGCTTCGCGACGGTCAAGGAAGAGAAGTTCATCAACATGAACCTCGAGATGGTAGACAAGCTGCCCAGCGATGTCAAGGATTTCGTCATCATCGACGACGCGTACGGCTACAACTCGATAGCTGTCGCGCCATACGCAGTACTCACAAAAAGCTATGTCCTCTTCGCCAACTCAAAGAATATCGGTGACGTCGTGGATGCCCTGGACAGCAGGGAAGTCAACAAGGTGATAATATACGGCCATGTAGACAGGCAGGTCACAGACTCTCTCAAGAAGTTCAAGCCTGAGACAATAAACAAGGATGGAGACAGGTTCGCCAACAATGTCGAGATAGTCAAGAGATACCGCAGCGTCGACCCTAAGAAGCAGGTCGTGCTGACCAACGGCGAGTTCATAGAGGCAGAGATAATGTCAGGACAGGAGCCTGTGCTGTTCATAGGCCGGGAGAACGTGCCGCAGAAGATAAGCGACTACATAAAGAGCACAGACATCGAAGTAGGAGTGCTGATCGGAAATGAGCTCGTCGGCACCGCCACCATCGTAAGAAGACAGGTAGGCATAAGCACATTCGTCAAGTTCGCCCAGGGAGCGAGGACAGCCGCAGGAAACATCGCGCAGGTCGAGGGACTCGACATGTTCCCGGTGCCGAAAGTTGTGGTGAGCCTCGAGATAATCTCGGTCAAGTACAACAAGCTGACAGGCATGGTGGAGATAACATTCAAGAACGACGCAGACATAGCAGAATACTTCAAGGGAACATACACATTGACAGCCAACGGCGAGCAGTTCACGTTCGGCGACGAGGAGCCTGTCTTCATCGACAGGAACGACGTCAAGACCATGGCCTACAGGGTCGAGGGAGTGACGCCGGAAGGCGAGATGACACTCAAGGCATACGTCATATATGGGGAGGCGAAGAACGCGCTCGAGTTCGTCATAGACAAGACCTTCTCTGTATCCACGACAGATGTCGGGGATGACGCGCAGATAGAGATAACAAAGGTTCAGTACGACAAGACAGCCAAGCAGTTCCTCATCCACATAAAGAACATCGGAGAGACAGAGGCGTATGTCAATACAGAGATGGTCGACATAATGATAACTGGCGAGAAGGTCACGCTAGGCTCTGAAGAGACAATACAGCTTGATGTAGGGGAGACAGGGCAGAGCATAGTCCTGGCAGACCTCGCTGACACAGACCTTGAGGCGAACCCGACAGTGCATGTCAAGGCACACTACGGCCAGCGGTCTGATGCGTTGATAAAGATACTCGAGGGAGACTTCGAGATATCGATAAAGTCATTCAGCGTGTGGACATACCTGCCCATAATCATAATAGTGCTCTTGCTGCTGCTGTTGTTCAGCAGGAAGAAGTGCAAGAACTGCGGCCACAAGAACCCGCGCGGAAGGAAACACTGCAAGAAATGCGGGCATAAGCTGTGA
>JAGVOD010000083.1 GCA_020052935.1 archaeon
AACATTCCAGAAAAGAGGGTTCTAAACAGCCCAAAAACACACCATTCCTTTTAAAGAAAAGTTCCACAGGAATGTTAACCAATTTCGGGACTATACAGTGTTTAAAAACCGAACAGATATTGTCACCGGCACAGAATAATTGCTAGTGTTATGCAAAATCAGGCCAATCTTTTCACCAATTCCCCAACCACCTGGCGATCGCAGGATTGAGGAAGCTCTTTGTAACGAGAAATATCGAACCAGACCAAATCGGCATGCTTGCCTTTTCGCTCGACAGTATTTTTGGGAACATCCCCCGACCAGCCAGTCACAAGAAAATAATGGAGCTTCAACTTCGTCACCGAGCCATCCCTCTCAGTCTCCTCAAAATCTATCTCTTTCAGATACTTCCAATGCGTCGGCTTGAACCTGCCTTCAGAAAATTCCTCCTCCGCTTCACGAAGGAATGCTTTTTCTATGTAATCTTTCCCCTTGTCAACATCCAAGTTGATGTGACCTGCCGGGATGCAGACGCTGGCCTTTGTAGGATGCGGGGGACGCTTTTCGATGGCTATCTTATTGTCCCTGCAGACAATCCACATGACTGCCTCTATCCTGCCGTCCTTGATAGAATACTTCTCTGCCATAAGTGGTTTCAGAACTTGGCAATATTTAACTTTTTCTGAAAAACTAAGGCCTGACCCACCTGATTTCATAGTAAGTGACGTCACCCTCATCGTCGACAACACCTATAAGGAGACGCTTTTTCGTAGAATGCGCGACGCGGTTCTTTGCGCTGAACTCATACCAGGTAAGATGCTCCCCCTCATGCACAGGGTAGACTATCCACCTTGCGTGGTCCTCGCCAGGCTTCACTCCACGATCATATATGCGGAAATCAGCTCCGAATTTGAGGGCGGTCTTGATTATGTAGCCGCGGTTGCGGATGTCCTTGAAGACGCAGTAGCGTATCCAGAAATTAGGCTCGACCTTCCTCGCCTTCTTGACAAAAGATTCGAATGACAACACCTTCTTGTTCTCAAGTATCTTCAGCTTGCCCTTCTCCACGAGATAGAGCGCCTCCAGGAGTGAGAGCTGGACCTTGCCATCCTCAATCACAGTACCATAACAGCTCGAGCCATAGAAATCCCTAGCTTCATCGCTAGACTCGGTGATTACACGTTCCCTGGCGAAAACTGCAGAAACAACTGTCTTAGGCTTCCTCAACTCCTTCTCTTCTGGCTCTGGAGCAGCCTTTGCAGCCGATATTTCGGTCTCTGCGGGCACTTCCGCCTTCTTCTTACGAGGCATGCAACCAAGATAAGAAGGGATGTTTATAAAGGTTGTGGGCAACATATTTATAAAATAACTATCACACACAAAATACTATGATGGAAATAACCTTCCTAGGGACGTCCTGCATGGTGCCGACCAAGGACAGGAACGTGACAGGCATATTCCTGAAGTACAAGGAAGAAGGCATACTGCTGGACTGCGGAGAAGGGACGCAGAGACAGATGAACATAGCAGGCATCAAACGCACTTCTGTGACAAAGATACTTGTGAGCCACTGGCACGGAGACCACGTGTCAGGCATCATAGGACTGCTGCAGACAATAGGGAACGAGGCGATGCCGCAGAAGATAATGCTGTTCGGCCCCCGCGAGACAAAGAAAAGAGTAGAGCACATGCTCCAGACATGCATATTCGACAACAAGGTAGAGCTCGAGGTTGTGGAACTGATGCCAAAGAAAGGCGAGGTACTTAGGTTCCTGGAAACAGAGGAATACGCGCTGGAATGCGCCAGCATGAGCCACGGCGTCCCCTGCATAGGCTACAGCTTCATAGAGAAAGAACGGCTCAACATAGATGTAGAGAAACAGAAAAAGCTAGGGATAACTGACGGGCCTCACCTCCGCAAGCTGAAAGAAGGCAAGGATATACAATACAAAGGCAGAACCATAAAGGCAGAAGAGGTCACATACTCAATCCCGCAGAAGAAACTAAGCTATCTTGCAGACACAGATGCATGTGCGGAAGCGACTATGCTGGCACGTGATGCTGATGTGCTGATAAGCGAGAGCACCTTCGCATCAAAGCTAGAAGAGAAGGCAGAGCTGAGAAACCACCTGAATTCACGCGATGCAGCCCTGATAGCAAGCCAGGCACAGGCAAAGAAGCTCATACTGACACATTTCTCACAGCGGTACAAGACAGTAGACGAGCTTGAAGAAGAGGCAAAGCTACACTTCCCGAACACTGTCTGCGCGTTTGACTTCATGAAAGTGAAAATATAGATTTCTCGACGACAAAACCTGTTTTCGTGTTTTCATTCTCAAGCAATGATGATAAAGTTTTAAATAATAAAAAAATACTGAAAAACGCATGGAAAGGCCAAACTGGGAAAGAAAAGTGCCGACACCTGAAGAAATGTCAGAAGACAAGATACGACAGCTGATGTACAAGCGCAGGATAACCTATCAGGAAGCATCAGAGCTTGTCAAGAACGGCCAAAAAGCCATATGGGAATTCTGAAAGTTAAACTTTAGATGCGGCGGCAAACCATGATAAAATGGCAGCACCACGCCATGCTTCGCTAGTATAAACTCTTGATGAATCGTGACATCCCCGTAGGGGGCAACCCCTGTCACGAGTGCTTCTCTTTCTGTAAGTCGCTCCGCAAAATGGCGGTGGTGCTGCCTGAACAGTTATTAGTGGTGCCGCTGCTAACTGATTACAGGTTATTAGCAGATCTTAGTAAGTTATATAACCCCGCGATGCTTTTTCTGCCGCATGTCACACAAGTCCAAAGGCATCAATGCCGAACGAGAAGTCATACACCTGTTCTGGAACAACGGCTGGAGCGCCTGCAGAGTGGCAGGAAGCGGATCGATAAAGTACCCCTGCCCAGACATCATAGCAGGCAACAACCTACGCAAGCTCGCGATAGAATGCAAGGCGACAAAGGACAAAAGGCAGTACCTGACAAAGAAAGAGGTCGAAGAATTACGCGAATTCGGCAGGATATTCGGCGCAGAGCCATGGATAGGGGTGAGGTTCAACAACATGGACTGGTACTTCCTGACTATGGAAGACCTCGAAAACTCCGGGGAGAGCTATGTCGTATCCATAGAGAACGCAAAGACAAAAGGATTCCTGTTCGGAGAGATGATAACAAAAACGTGCCAATGACCATTATTGCTCGCACTTTAGTTGGCACGTTTTTGGGATTAAAAACTGCGCGTATCGCAGTTTTTAATAAAGAAATAAAATAACTGCCAGCGCCACGCCAGGCTACGCTTCTGGATTCTTTTATTGGCGTCTGTCATTCCCCGTAGGGGCCAACCCCCTTGTCAGAGTGAGTATTGAACTGTGCAACGCTTCGCAGAATTGGCGGTGGCGCTGGCCAGAATTCGTATAAATCAACTACCACTCATTCAGCTTCCTATAGACCTTTGACAACACACTCTCCTCCTTCTCCACTTCCTTGACTTCCTTCTCGACCTTCTCAATCTCCTTCAGCTCTTTCTTGATCTGCTTCTCCTCCTTCTTTATCTCACTCTCCTCTTGCTTTACTTCCTTGGCTATCTCTGCCTCCTCAGACCTCTGTGAGAGGAACTCTGCGTTCGAGATGAAGACGAGAAGTATCGCGATGAACAGGACATTTATCACCAATCCAAGAAGAGACTCTATGAAGAAGACAAGCCTTGCAGCGGCAGAGACGGGAATTATGTCACCATAGCCAGTAGTGCTGAAAGAAACCATGCTGTAATAGATGAATGTCTCAAGAGCGGGTGTCTTCTCAGTATCAAACTTGAATGCGTGCGGGTTCGCAGGATCATTGTATACATCGTAGTACAGCGCACCAAAACCTACGAGATAGAGAAGGACGACAGAAAGATAGATTGTCGTCACGGAAATCTGCTTCTTATGCTTGAACCAGTCCCTGATAGTGCGTTCTATGCCCAAGACCTCAGGGCAGAAGAAGAAAGTCATGAGGATATAGCCTGCGAAGTGCAGCGGAAGGCTGAGAAGGAAACCATAGTTGCCTCGAATCGCAGAAGGGAGGGTTATGCCCACACCTATTATGATGAAAGCCAGCAGCGAGTAGCGTATGCCCGCGATCTTCTCCCTGTCCCTGATGAAGGGTATTATGAAGTAAAAGACTATCAGCATGAACGGGACCATCAATATCTTCGCCACGACCCACGGAGATGCCTCAAAATAATCAGAATATACCGTGCCGATCTTCAAGGCAAATATCATGAAAAAGAGCGTCGGGATGAAGAATATGAGATTATACTGCAGCAGGGTTATTATCGAGATGTCCTTCTTGCCTGCTTCTAAATCGTGGATAAAAGCAGGAATCTTAGAAATCGCCTTTACCTCAGATCTGACAATAGTGCTGACTGTAGGAACCTCTTTTTTCTTCTGTTTCATCAATCAACCAGATAATGTTTCCATATTTAAACCTTTTTAAAGAAAACATTAATAAATTCTTATGACTGATAGAAAATCATGAAGAGGTGGATGCATAAGATAGAGGTTGTCGTTGACAAGGCGATAGCGCCCTCACTGATCGTACTTCTTGCGATAATCGTGCTTGAACTCGGGATGCAGGAATTCGTAGAGCAGCATGGACTCGCAACATACCTCAAAATCGCTGACTGGGCCATAATCACATTATTCGTAACGGACTTGGCATTCAAGTACATAAGGACAAGGCACATACCCCAGTTCTTACGCAAGTACTGGTTAGACATACTCGCGGTGTTCCCATTCTTCCTGATGTTCAGGTTCTATGAAGTGACGATAGGGCTTTTCTCGCAGACAATCCTTGAAGGGGCAGACACAGCACAGATGCTGCTGCACGAGGGATTAGAAGTAGAGAAAGAAGGCGCGAGGATAGTAAGAGAGGCAGAAAATATAGCCAAAGAAGCAGGGAAAGTCGGAAGGATAGAAAGGTCTACAAGATTCGCACGCTTCCTAAGGCCCTTGTTCAGGATGCCACGCTTCCTCAAAGCAGCAGCAAGGACACAGAAGTTCTATGAAAAGCCCAAAGGCGAGCACCACCATAACGAGTTCATGCAAAAACACAGGAAAGGATAGGAAAAGACAAAGAAAGCCTTCGGTGCACTTTCCACTGGACATGCTCGGATGAGATATAAATAACAATTCTGCTTTAATTCTAATATGTCAGACCATAACCTCAACCGTGAAATCTGCGAACTTATCGGCGCGTTCATTGGAGATGGACATTTTGGCAGATATGGCAAGAAAAAGAACACCTATCTTGTAGGTTTTGTCGGTCATAAGACGTTAGATGCAGAATACCTTACCAAATTAGCAGGAACGATCACTAAATACTTTCCAGAGTCCAATCCGCGAGTTTATTGCCGAAACGATGAAAATACCATCAGGGTGCTGGTTTACTCTAAGGAAATGTATGAATTCTTAGAGAATCTTGGTTTTAACCAAAAAAACAAGTCTAAAACAGCAATTATACCTGAGTCGATCCTGGCTGATAAAAATCTTCTAAGAGCGACAATCAGAGGCATATTTGACACAGACGGCTCTGTCTTCTTTGATAAACGTAAAATATTCAAGGTACCATACCCCCGAATCGACCTACACCTAAACAACGAACCGCTCGTAAGACAGGTCCATGAATCTTTGCTATCTGTTGGTGTACCATCAAAGATCACTACTAAGAGCACAAAGGTCCAAATCAACGGCAAACAAGGAATTTCTCAGTTCATGGAAGAAATAGGCTTCTCTAACCAAAAACACCTTGCAAAAATAATAAAAGCCCCTGCCGAGATTTGAACTCGGGACCTGCTGCTTTCACAGCACATAGGCGTACGAGGTTCGGCTTCTTATCGAAACAGCCGCTCCAGCGACTAAGCTACAGGGGCATCATAAGTTAGCGAGAATCTCCTCTTTTGATGGAAACTTCTTCTGGCACTCATCACAGACTGTGTGCTTCTTGCCTTTGCTGTCCTTCACGTAAGTGCCGATGGGCTTACTGAGGAAAGTCTCCCCAACCTTCTTCTTGCATATCTCGCATTTCATACGACGGAAAGATGAGGATTACTATTTAAATTTTAGTGTTCCGACCTGGTAGAGCGACAAAAAGAACAAGCCAAAAAGAAGAACAGAAAAAAATACACATGAAAATAACAGAAAAAAACAAAAAAATTTTCCGACGAGAAAAATCTTAAATAAAAACATTTAAATACCCTGAGTAGCAGATAATTACCACAAGGTAAATATGACCCACCCAAAAATCAACAAGGAAGAGTTTTTAGCGATAAAATCCGAAATCACCGACGACGGAATCACTATTTCTTCAAGAGGGAGAAAATACAAGATAGTCTATCCCAAAGAGATCTGGCAGGAATATTCTGACACGAACAAGGAAGTGCTGCTGGACAACCTGACTTTCATGAAGACCAGCTACCTTGCTGCTGCGAACAACAAGAAAGGCATCGTGTACAGCACGGCGATGCCACTGTTCGAGACTTTCGCATTCAAGTCAACGATGTATGACATACCATCAACAGCATCGATAGACAAACAGAAGACATCAGAATACCTCAAGAGGTTCTTCAACTCCACGTTCGTATTCGCGAGCTATGACACCGTGATGCCAGACCTATCGAAAAAGAGGAAGGCCAGCACGAAGAAGAAACCCGCCGCGATAATACCCTTCACAGCCGGAAAAGAGAGCCTTCTTACGCTCGGACTGTGCCTAGAGATGGGGATAAGGCCCATACCCGTATACATAGACGAGGACCCGGAGCACCCCGAGACCAAGCACAAAGAGAAGGTAATAAGGATAATAGAAGCAGAGTATGGCATAAAGGTATATAGGCTCCTCAGCGAGGCCGGCAAGAAACTCAGGTTCGTGGATGACGTTGAAAACAACTGGGGACTGGGCAACCAACTTCTGTCATACGTGCTCGAACTGGCACCATTCGCGACATATTTCGATGCAGACTACATATTCTTCGGAAATGAGTACAGCTGCGACGAATTCGGCTATGACAAGGAAGGGTTCAAGAGCACCTTCTGGTTCGACCAAAGGTCAGAATGGACCAAGCAGCTCAGTACAGTAGCCAAGATAATGACCAACAACAATACAGAGGTCTGCAGCCTGGTGAACCCTTTATATGAGATAGGCATAATCAAGATACTGCATGAACGCTATCCATACCTGGCACAGTTCCAGATATCCTGCTTCTCAGACACAGAAGAAGGCAAGCACAACATATGGTGCGGCAACTGCCCTAAATGCGCCTGGCTCTACGCCCTGTTCAAAGGAGTCGGGATAAACACAGAGAAGGTCGGATTCAAGCATGACATGTTCAGCAAGCAGTACGCAAAACAGTTCTCGATATTCGGCGGAGGAGAGATATACAGCGAGGAAGTGCTCGGCAGCGGCATAGAAGAGCAAGAGCTAGCGTTCTTCATGGCGGCAGAGAGAGGAGAGAAAGGCGACTTGATAGAGGAATTCAAGAAGATGCCTGCATATGAGACCATCAAGTCTAACTTCAAGAAGATCCACAAGAAATACTTCTCACAGTACGAAAGCGTCACAGTGCCATACGAGCTCAAAGAGAAGCTCATGGACATATTCGACGAGACGTTCGAAGGAGAGTTCTCGATAAAGGACTTCAGGATAAAGCAGCCGACAGCCGAGAAAGTAGAGGCTGGCGAAGAAATGATCAAATCCAAGGAACAATAGACTTATTCTTTCTGCAGACAAAAACAAACAGCCCTGTAGAAAACTTCCTGCTACGCAGGGTTGCCGCCAAGCTACGCTCGGCGCAGACCATCACGAAACAGGGCATCCCCGTAGGGGGTGCTCAAAAACCTTTGGTTTTTGGCATCTCGCTCCCTTCGGTCGGAGGCATCCCCCTGTCCTGTGTGAATAATATAGCAATAACTCGCTCCGCAAGAAGGCGGCAACGCAGTTTTCTACAAAGCCAAATACCCACAAAATTATTAAAAGCATGCCAATTCTAACGCTTTTATGACAAGGATAGCAATAGTCAAGAAGCAGGAATGCAACCCTATAGGCTGCGGAGAATACCTGTGCGCAAAAGCCTGCCCCATAAACAGGAAGGGAGATGCGTGCATAAAACCGGCAGCTATAGACCGGAAGGCAGAGATAGATGAAAAACTATGCATAGGCTGCGGAATATGCATCAACAGGTGTCCATTCAACGCGATAGATGTAATAAACTTGCCAGAAGAGCTCAAGCAGGAGCCAATACACAGGTACGGGCAGAACGGCTTTGCGCTATACTCGCTGCCAACGCCTATGTTCGGCAAAGTTGTGGGCGTACTCGGCGTAAATGGCATAGGCAAATCAACAGCGATAAAGATACTGGCAGGAGTGCTAAAGCCCAACCTGGGCAGGATAGACAGCAAGGAAACAGAGCATAAGGCGCTGGTAGAATACTTCAAAGGCACAGAGGCACAGCACTTCTTCGAAAACATAAGAGACGGCAAGATAGTCGTGTCATACAAACCTCAGACAGTAGACTACATCCCAAAACAGTTCAAGGGAAGCGTCCGCGAACTGCTGAAGAAAGCAGACCAGAAAGGCATATTCGAGCAGATAACCGAATCGCTCGAACTCAAAGACATACTCGACAACGAGATAAAAAGCATATCAGGCGGAGAATTGCAACGCGTGGCGATAGCTGCGACAGTAATGAAAAAGGCCAACCTGTACATATTCGACGAGCCGACATCCTACCTGGACATAAAGCAGAGGATCAAGATAAGCAAGTTCATACGCGAGCTGGCAGATCCCAAAACAGCGGTGCTGGTCATAGAGCACGACCTGATAATACTAGACTACATAACAGACCTTGTGCATATAATGTACGGCAAGGAAGGCTGCTTCGGCGTCGTAAGCACACCAAAGACAGCAAGAGTGGGAATCAATACTTTTTTGGACGGCTATCTCCGTGAGGAGAACGTAAGATTCCGCGACTACCCGATAAAATTCGAGGCAAAACCGCCTGTGCAGAAGTCGGGGAAAGAAGTGCAGTGCAGCTGGAAAGAACTCAAGAAGAAACTCGGAAGGTTCGACCTGGAAGCGAAGGAAGGAGAGATACACAAGAACGACGTGATAGGCGTCCTGGGAGAGAACGGCATAGGAAAGACCAGCTTCGTCAAGATACTCGCAAAGGTGCTGGAGCCTGACAAAGGGACAGTCAACGAGAAGATAGTCGTATCATACAAGCCACAATACCTAGAAAGCAGCGATGAGATAGTCATGGCAGCGCTGGGCGAGGCGCTAGACAAGCATGACGCCCAGCTCATAAGACCGCTGAACATCAAGCCGCTGCTGATGAAGAAGCTCAGTGAGCTAAGCGGTGGCGAGCTGCAACGCGTATCAATAGCGCTGTGCCTGTCGAGAAAAGCAGACCTTTACCTGCTGGACGAGCCATCAGCATACCTAGATGTCGAGCAGAGGATACGCATATCCAAAATCATAGCAGACATGATGGAGCATCGCGGGACATCAGCATTGGTAGTCGACCACGACCTGCTATTCGCAGACTACCTTTCTAAGAAGATAATGGTTTTCGAAGGAAAACCAGCCATAAAAGGCAGCGTGACAGGGCCGTTCGACATGCAAGAAGGCATGAACCGCTTCCTGACAGAGCTGAAGATAACCATGAGGCGCGACGAAGAGTCATTGCGGCCGAGGATAAACAAGCCAGGAAGCCAGAAAGACCGCGAACAGAGAAGCGAGAACAAGCTGTATTATGTGTGATGGAATAACGAACAAGACTAATAAATTACTTTTTCAAGCCAGCTATGTCCCAGCGGAGTTTATTATCAATCCAATCTTCTGATAGCTCATTTATTCTTGCCAGAAACTCTTGCCTGACAGCGTGTTTAGTCTCGAGGGTCTTAGCTACTCTGAAGAATTCACGTTCCAGGTCTATTTTGAGTGACGTTTTCATGATATTATTTTAGGGAGCCGATCTCCGCTACGATGTAATCCGTAGCCAATATTATCCCAAGACTCTAAAGGCATTTTCAAAGTCCTCCAAAACATCGGCAACATTCTCTAATCCAACAGAATATCTTAAGAGATTCCCGGTAATTCCTCTTTTCTCAGCTCTCACCCTATCTTTATAAAATGTTAGAATCGCATGTTGCTCTATTAGACTTTGTGGTCCACCAAAATTAGTTGCAATATAGGGTATTCGCAAAGCATCTACAAATCTGCTTGTTTCTTCTTCTGAAGCCTTCAATGAAAAAGTGATAACACCGCCAAAGCCACTCATCTGTTTTTCAGCCAAATCATTATCCGGATGGGATTTGCAGCCAGGATACCAAACCCGCGCTACTTTTGGATGTTTTTCTAGCCAGTTGGCAATTTCTAAACCATTGTTGTTATGCGCCTTCATTCTTAGTGGTAATGTTTGCATACTTCTTAAAAGAAGATAAGAAGTATGCGGGTCGACAATCCCTCCAAAAATGTCTCTATATTGCTGAACTTTTTCAATAAACTTTGATCTCCCTGCTACGACACCTGCAAATAAATCGTGATGCCCACCAAGGTATTTTGTTGCACTATGTAGAACTAAGTCTACGCCATACTCAGCAGGCCTGATATTCACAGGAGTCGCGAATGTTGAGTCAATTAAACTTACAATCCCTCTTTTCGTTGTTGTAGTAATTACGTGCTCTAAATCTATAACTCTTAAGAAAGGATTTGTCGGTAGTTCTGAAAAGAATAAAACAGTATTTTCTTTAAGATATTTCTCAATATTCTTCATGTCATCAATTGGAACTTCTGTTGTTTCTATTCCGAAGTTTGGTAAAATCTCGTCAAAAAATCTTCTTATATTTCTATAACAATCATTTGTATAAAGAACGTGCTGGCCCGCCCTTGCTAAAGCCATAATTGCTGTTGTGACTGCACTCATCCCTGAAGAAAAAAGCAATGCTCTTTCGGTATTTTCCATATCTGCGAGTTTTCTTTCAACAGCATGTTGTGTTGGACAGCCATACCTTCCGTATTTTATGCCAGCAAGTTTGCCTTCATAGAAATCTTTTACTTGCGGTGTATCTTCAAAATAGTATGCAGCAGTTTGGTCTATAGGCGTAACTACCGATCTATGCTGCCTGTTTTCTTCTCGTTCGCCAGCATGAACCGCCTTTGTTTCAGTCCTCATTTCAAGACCTGTAATTCTTGGATAAACTTACCGTAGCAAGGATGTCTCAGAATACATCTTGAATGGCCATTTCGGCCATAAAAGTTGTCAGTGACCGAGTTTGCTACACCAAGATGCCCTTTTAACCCCCCTTCTCTGACATTTCCTAATAATCCTGCACTCTCCAAAGAATATGCGCACGTAAGAATTTCTCCAGTGGCTCCTACAGAAATACCATTCCGCATATAGGCGCACCAAATCCCGTCAGATCGGGTTCCAAGTGGAACAAGGTCCTCTAACAATCGATGTACCAATTCTTTATCAGCGTCGGACAAATCAAAATTTCTATCTGCAGATGCTCTGCCTATGGTAATTGGGAGATTATAAACCAATACAAAATCATCTCCGCAAAAATCCTGAAAGGGTTGGATTATTGCATCTTCCTCACCGCATAATTGCTTTCTTGTGAATATCTCCAACATATTTCGTTTAGATACAACAGCGTTTATAGCAATCCTGCGTAAGCCATAATGCTCAATCTGTGAGTAGGTTTCTACAAAGGCGTCTCTAACAACTTTTAAGTTTTCAATAACATCGTCAAAACTCCCATCTGTGCCTGCGAGTTCTTCATAAGTTTTCTTTCTCAATGAATCTACATTGATGACCAATGAAGCATTATGATTCTTCAAGAATTGAGAAAAATCTTTATCCAACCTGCTTCCATTTGTGAAAATATAAGGAATTAATCCAGTTTCGTCGGCTTTTCGCACTACTTCTGGTAATCTGACGTCTAACAATGGCTCTCCTTCTCCTGCAATCACTAATACCCGCATCCCTAAATCCTTTGCTTCCTCCATTAATTGGCTAATCTCGAAAAGGGATAGTGCGTCACCTGAATCTGCAGTCTCCCTTCTATCATTGCAACATTTTGAGCACCGATAATTACAGGCGTAAGGGAGATTTAACATCAGATACTCCAACCCCCTTAACCCTCCAGCCACTTCTAGATGGCGTGCCGACCCAACAAGTAACTTTTCCATTTTACGATTCTCAGGTAACAACCATCCACCTTAAGAAATTTTGTAGTAGTCTTATACTACCATAATATTTATATACAGAGAAGATTGCCCTGACCTTATGAACACAAAAGTTTTGAAAGAGATTGGCTTGACAGAAACAGAAATCAAGGTCTATCTGGCTTTGTTGACTCTTGGGGCAACTTCTGCTGGAAAGATCGTAGAAGAAACAGGCATTTATAGAAAAAACCTTTATGACGCCCTAAATAAGCTTATAGAAAAGGGCCTGGTCACGTATGTCATTGAGAATAAGATTAAATTTTTTCAGCCAAAAAACCCAGATAACCTCATAAATTATCTGGAAGAAAAGAAAGCCAAGATAGATGAACGGAAAAAAGAAATTCAAGAGTCAATTCCTGAATTAAAAGCGAAATTTAATTCGCTAAGCCCAGAAATTGAGTCTGAAATCTATCGCGGAACAGAAGGCATCAAAACAATACTTAAAGAATGCCTTAATTACAATGAGGTTCTGTTTATTGGAGCAACAGGAGATGTTGAAAACCGCCTGCCCTATTTCTGGCCCCACTACAACAAAAAAAGAGAAAGGCTGAAATGCAAATGGAAACTGCTTTTGGTGCATGAAGCCAAAAATAAGCCAATAACAAAGTCCTACTACTATGAATATAAAATCCTCCCAAAAATACTAAGCGGGTTAAATGTCATTTACATTTATGGAGACTATGTAGCAAATATCCTGTGGCTAGAAAAACCGATAGCCTTTGTTACAAAACACAGAACATTAGCTAACAATTATAGAAAGTATTTCTATTACCTCTGGAAAATTATAAAATAAAAAGAACTCAAAAGACGCCCACAGTGTCCATCTGCAGTCATATTCACAATTTCTAAGAGGTGCCCACCATGACCAAACTAAGCCAGCTAATGGGCGACGACTCTGGCCGTAGAATCAGTTTTTATGAAACAAAAGATCTTCTATCTTCAACATATCTTCATGTGACAACGGCTTAGGATGATACTCTTTGTTGTCGGCCTGCACTCTTGTGGGAAGATGTATAGGCTCGCCCCAGTCTGGATCGGTTCTCCAGCGGGGATAGATATGACCGTGGATATGCCTTGTCCAGTTGCAGTTTATCTGCCAGTTCATTATATCGGGGTGTAGAACAGACTCGATTGCCTTGCCGACCTTGATCCAGGCATCCATCAACGAGTCGGCCTCCTCGACTGAGAGTTCTGTAAGGTTCTCTGCGTGACGCTTGAGAATGACCTTGACATGGCCTCGGACATATGGAGAGCCCCAGACCGCGACACAATGCCTGTTCTCATATATCTTCTTGAAATTCTTCTGCCACTCACAGAACTTACACTTCATCTACCACAACTCCTTCTTTATCTTGCGGATCTCTGACTCAAGCACCTTGAACTCTTTTGGAGAAAGACGCTTCGGATTGAACTTCTGGCCCTTTCCAGGGATCTTCGGAGGGTTGCCATAGTCAGGATCTGACCTGAAACGGGGGTAGATGTTCCAATGCACGTGATGGTCCCAGTTATCTAGGTATTCGAGATTGAACAGATTCGGCCTTATGGCTTTGCCAAGGGCCTTCATTATCTTAATAGTGTCGTTAAGGAACGAGTCGAGAGTCTTCTGGTGCAATTTCAGAAGGTCTTCCTCGTGCGCCTTGGGCATGACGACAATGTGGCCCTTATGATGAGGCCTGCCGAACATCACGACAATGTGCGCGTTCTCGAAGATTATGTCGCGCTTGGCGCGTATCTTCTGACAGAATTTGCACTCCGGATGAAGATTCGGATGCTGGCGCCTCTTCTTCACGAACTTGAAGCGAACCCTGTCTGCAGGAGAGAAAGAAGAGATAAGCTCTTTCCTGAACTTTGACAAAGACTCGGGCACATAATCACCTCTGAAGACACGACGATGAACAATTATTTAAGCATTACCCTTGGACTCGCCGAAGGCAAGGCCAGCGCCAATCAAATGCGCGACCCTTACTGGCTCTGGAAGATAGGAATGCGTGGCTGTTATCTCAACAATCTCCTTGGCCTCATCGAATGATATTCCTGCGAATTGTATGTATATCTTGCCGCACCTGAACGGAGCGCCAGCCCTGTCGAGCAAGGCTATCTTGCGGGACATCCCGAGCCTGGCGAGGATGCGCTTTATGTTCGGCAGGTCAGGCTTTCTTCTAACTACAACAATCACAGGCACTTTCGTCAGCCTGTAAAGACCGTGGATGTCAATGACATTAAAGCCTCCCATGTTGATGCCGTCAATCATCAGGCACTTCAGCTGGGCCTTGAATCTTGAGGAATTTACCATCGCGGCGAGCTTCTTCGTCGAGTTGTTGCCATCTACGCTTATCTTTGTAGAGACAACGCCATCCATGTGATTGCCGCCACGGAAGAAAGCACCGATGACAATCACGTATCGGTCCTTGAACTTGTCGAAAGGAGAATCATCAATGCCCAAAACACGGATTTCGCGCTTCATAATCATATCTTCCTGCCCATCGAGATGAAACCTGAGTGGATTATAGACTTCGATGTAGGACGGACCTTGCGCTTGTCTATCTCCCATTCCCGCTCGATGACCTCAACCGTCTTCAGATGGATGAAATCCTCCCTGGGCGAGAGAGCATTGACAAAATCAGCCGATTGGACGATCGTTGGAGAGTAAGACACGATGAAACCCCCCAGCTTCAGGCATCTTGACACTGGATTGAGGGCTTTCCAAGGCTCGGGAAGGTCGAGACACACAACATCAACAGCCTTTTCGTCGATTCCCTCGTACATGCTCTTGTTCTTGAGCACGATGTTCTTAATCCCGAGGGCCTTCATATTCTCAGCAGCGATGTCAAGATGCTCCTTCTCGACTTCATAAGAATAGACCTTTTTGCAGCATCTTGCGAGCATGATTGCAAGAGCACCAGAGCCAGTTCCCCCTTCTACGACTACCGAGTCCTTGCCGACGCCTGTCTTGGCCAGTATGAAGCCGATATCTTTAAGCGGGATGATCTGGGGAAGACGCTTTATGCGACGGTAATTGTCGATGAAACTCGCGTCGAAGATGCGGAACTCCTTGCCCTGCAACGACTTGATAATGCCAGACTTCTTCAGCTCAGACTTCTTTATCGTGCCGCCGCTCGTCGAGAAATCCTTAGATATATCACCAATGTAGTAGCTCTTCTCCTTGACTATCGTGACATCTCTCGCAAGGTCATCGAAATACTGCTTCTTCCCTTTCTGTATCAGTATCTTAGCCGGCATTTTAGAACTACTTCTTCTTTATCTCCGAAAATACCTTATCTACAAGACCCTCAGGCCAGCCCTTCTCTATCAGGATTTTCCTGATCTGGTCCTGCTTGAACCCTGCGCTGAAAGCATGGAAGATGTACTTCTCCAGTTCAAGCTTCTTCGCTGCAGAGATCTCGTGGACAGGCTCTGTACTGACAGGCCGTTCTATAACATACCTCTCTTCTTTGACTGGAGCAACCTCCTTCGTAACCTCGCCTAAAACAAAAGCAGGTTTGGAGCTCGTGGAAGAAGTTTCGGGTAAACCAGTCTGCTCCAAACCTGTCCTAGTTACAGTAGGGGGTTTTTCCAGGTGATGAAGCCTAGCCCGGTAAAGGGCCACGCCTCCCACTAGGAATATGACGAAAACACCTGCAAAGATTATAGTCCATAAGTTAATGGGAGATTCTGGGACTTGCAGCTCCTGCGGCGTCTCTCCAGCGACCTGACCTGCAGGTGTCTGCGCGACTGGCCTTGGAGTATAGACTGGAGCTGGAGTTTGGACTGCTGCTGGCTGAGACGGTGATTTCTTCGTAGCTGCAGGAAGCAGCGGGAAAGTGAATCTCGGAGACTCGCGCGTCGTGAAGGTAAGCATCGCAAACGCATTGGAAACATGCATGCTCACATCAACATCATTGCTGAAGTAAGACTCCAATCCTATGGCCTTTGTCTCACCGAAATCGAAATCATAAGTGAGGTAGCTCTTTGCGGACCTGAGAGTGACTTTAAGATGACCGACAGACTCGACCTTGTAATTATAATCCTTACCCTTGAACTGCACAATAAGCGTGTCGCCCTGGAACACCTGGACACTAGATCCCTCAGGAGTCGGGGTCACATATATGATGCGAGGCTTGCTGCCACCACCACCGCCTCCTCCACCACCGCCACCGCCACCGCCTCCACCGCCTCCACCACCACCGCAGGCAGTGCAGACTCCGCCACAATCAATGCCAGCTTCGCCATAATCCATCATGCCGTCAGCACAATGGTCCTCGGCAAGGAAGAATGACGAGAAGCCAGTAGCAGAAGCTGATGCGGTCTTAGCATAATCATTATCTGTAGTGGAAAGCTGTACGCAGGACGATGTGTTCGTCATGTTTGAAGTGAAGTTGAAATCGCACTTGAATATCCTCGGCGTGACAAGTCCAGGATAGGCTGCGTAGTTTATGGTGACTAGATATGGCTTGGACGCGAGCTGCGATATGTTCAATGCATAAGCATAGACAGGTATGTACCTGAATGCGCTTGTCGTACCTACCTCGCCTGAATAGACCTGGCTGCCGAGACTGACTTCTCTCGCGATTATGTCAAGCACAGGGGCATAGCTTATGTTTATCTGCTCGAACTCAACCTTGAACTTGCTATTGTTGCTGATGATGTCGAAGTTCCATGTCGTGTTAGGTAGCGTGACATTGACCTGGGACTCGCTTCCAGTATAGTTCTGCTTCAGCAGGTCGCCAGAGAGCGTCCTGTAGACATATGTCACGTTCTCTGCAGATGCCGAGAGAGCGAGGACTAGGAAAAACACCAAGAATACAAACATCGTTGAAATTTTCTTGTTTTTCATGTTCATTCTATGTTAAGCGTCTGGTTGACAGACTCGAAGACCTCGAATAGGTCCTGGATAAGTATGGGCGGCGGAGCAACTCCGATGCCATCGATGTTCCAAAGGCTGTTTATCGAAAGATTGTACTTGCCTATGGCTGATGTCGATATCACAGTGATGCTGTCCAAGCTCGTGACCTTATTTGAAGCATCTATCGTCGGGGTGAAGTTAGCCAGCGTGAGTGTCTGCGCAGATCCTGATGGAGGCACTACATCTATCAAGACAGCGCTCCAAGTACTATTCGAAGCTATCTCCAATGTTATGTTAACTAGCTGGTTCTGATAGAGCCAAGACGGAGAGGCATAAGCGCGTATGAAACTGAGAGCTGATGAGCGGGGCTCGAACAACCTGGAAGTGGAGTTGGAATTGCCGGTGCTGTCTGTGCATGAGACAGTCAGGTTGTACTCGAGGTCATAGGTGTAACCGGAGATATTCACTGCGTGCAGGGTCGTCAAGGTAGTGGTCGGCGGGACGATGCTAACAGTGCCATTAACGGTGAAGATGCAGCTGGCAGGCTCTGATGTGACAATGTTCGTGATGAACCACGGACCGACCATTATCGTAGTCGGAGAGTTGATCGTAATCGTCGGCTTCTGGTTATCGACGCTGAAATTGCCATATTCTGTGTAATTCATCGCTAAGCCATCTGTAACATTGAGGCGCAAGGTGACATTCACCCTGGTTGTCATCAGAGATGTGTCCCATGAATAAGCGAGGCTGTCTAGCAATGTAGCGTACGGTGCGATATTGGTCCAGGAGAGGCCGCCATCTGTCGAATAATCAAGATTATAGCTCATGGTCTGGCCCTCGTTCGGCTGGTCACTGGCGGTAGACCAAGACAACCAGACTGAGCCACTATTGTTGGTGCCTATCCCTGGAGTGGTGAAGTTGCCTATCAGAGGGATATCGTTGACATTGGTGATGTTGATTGTGGCGTTGCGCTTAGCTATAAGAGTGCCATCAGTGGCCCTGAAAGTGATGTTGTAGACGCCGAATTGGTTCGGCATGAGCGTGAAGTTGAACCTGCCTGTAGCAAGATTGTAGCTGGTCAGGTTGAACACGGAAGCATTCACGTTTTCAGGCATCAGCCACGTGACTGTATCGAGATCCACATCACTGGCTGAGAGAGTGTAATTTATTCCGCTGGAATTGTCTTCCTCTGTCAGTACATCAGGTATGGCTGCTATGACTGGAGCGTCATTGACTGAATTCACGACTATCGTGACATTATTCGAATAGTTCATCTTGCCATACTTGTCAGTTGCGTTGAATATTACCGTGCGGTTGCCATTGAAATTGTTGGATGCTGAGACGTTGAGCACCAGGCCTGTCGTGGCGTTGACGATGACCGACAAGTTGGTCGGGTCGTAAGTCGCCGTGAATGTCAGGTTGTCAAGGCTGTTGGAGCCGCCGACATTAGGATCACTGAAGTAAGCAGATAGGTTAGGCAGGCCTGAAGTCGTGAAATTGTCCTCATTCACTGTTATCGTCGGTATGCTGCCTGCAAAGCTCGGCGGGTTGTCATTGATGAAAGCCTCAAAGATTGGAGTGGTGGTGTTGACACGGCCAAGACCATCTACCGCTGTCGAGTACCAGTAGAATGTTCTGTTGATGTAAGCAGAGACATCTATGGCTGTAACATTGAACACACCGCTCGACGTGGTGTTGCTTGGTATAGTGACCTGAGCAGGATTCGAGATGTTCGAGTTATTATGAGTGATGTTCACCTGCCTCAGAGTCGTATCTGACCAATTGATAGACAACGTGAGAGTTGATGCAGCATATGCAACACTCGGGATGGTCTGGTTTCCAGACCAAGTAGGATAATTCCTATCCACGTAGAACGTGCGGTTGGCGTGGTTGCTACCATCAAGATTCGTCCCGGTGAACTCAACCCGGTAGTTGCCATCAGGCCAAGTCAGCGTCGAGATAGGATCAGAGTAGTTATGGTTCGTGACAGTAAGGTTGGTCTTAGACTGGATGAACCTCTGCGTAGTAGCTGGAAGAGGACCTACCATCCTTATTGTCGAAGTCAAGACCGTGAATGCTATGAAATCAGAGTCTATAACTGTGTTGAAGACCTTCTGCCCATCCTCAGTCATCTCATCAATGCCTGTGCCGAAAAGGAACCAAGGAGTATTGTTGTTGACAGTGAAGTTCACCTGGGCGGAGGCGAGGTTGTACATCGTGTCCCTCGCCCGGATGATGAGATTGAATTCAGAGACGTTTATGTCAAGGAAATTGAGCAGAGGCGAGCTCCACACAGTTCCAGAGCGTGACAATGAGCCGCTCGACCTTACAGTGCCGTTATTCCGGTATGTGATGCTATAATTGGCGTAAGTGACTGCATCTGCGCCAAGATTGTCGACGATATTCGCGTATACACGGAACTGGCCTGCCACAACAGAGCCATCAGCAGGCGAGACGCTGCTTATCACCGGCTCGGTATTATCTATGGTGAAATAGGTGAAGTTCTTCGCGAGCGGATCCGGAAGCGAGGTGGAGTTCAGGCCCCACACGCAGGAATTGTTCGCGAATGCGTTGTCACAGCCCTTGATGCGCCAGACATAAGTAGCGTCAGGTGACAGCAGGGTGTTGACGGTATAGACATAAGAGGAAGATGTTGGGGATTCGACTATGAAAGTGGCTGGCAGGACAGGACGTCTTGTCGCGTAATACAGGTCAGTGCCTGACTCGAATACGACAAGCTTGTCATATATCACAGGATTATCGCCTAAACCGAGGGAAATATTGTAAAGATTCTGGCTCAACAAGTTGGAAACTGCAATATTCCCTGAAGAATTGGTGTATGCCAACAAACCACCATAGATTGAAGCATTCGAGCCTGTAAATGTGCCTAAAAGACTGTTGTTCATGAGATTTATCACATAAATCAATCCGAGAGGATCCTCCTTGACGAAGAGGCTGCCAAACAACAAGATCCTGCGGTCAGTAGTGGAAAAACATGTTGGCGAAGCGTTGACAAGATCGTACAAGCAGGCATTACCATCAGACGTGAGCCATACGATGTTCTTGCCGTACACTACGGTCTTTGAAGCGTTTGATGAGCTGCCGTTGGCAGAATGCTCTACATTTATGCTCCTTATGTCCCTGAATCTTACCTTACTGCCATCATTATATGTTATGTAATTGCCGAACAGGTCTGCGCTGCTGGTGTTTATCGACGAGACAATCAGCGTAGTGACTGAACTTGAGAGATTATGCAAGTACAGCTCCGACATGCCTGTACCAAGGTCGCGCTCGTAAATCACGAAATCGCCATATATCTTCGGATTTATCTCCGGATTCGAAGAGGTCGCGATGGAATTCTCCTCATCAGTCTCTGTATCATACATATAGATATCCCAGCTGCCTCCTGCGCGATTGTCCTCATAGACTATCTTTGTACCATAGACATCAGCATTGCGCTGAGTGCCTGGTATGGCTAGGCCGCCGACAGTCATCGGCAAAGCAGGATTGAACGACAATGTGGGGTTATTCGATGCGTTGAAATTCTCCTCATCATCTACCTGGATCTCCAGAGTCATGAAGTCACTGTCGACATCATCAAAAGGACCCCACCATGAGAAGCTCATGTTATTATGCACAGTCTCAGCATTAGGCAAGAGCATCGAAAGGCTGTAAGGCTGCGTGTTCCTTATCGTGACAGCAGAAGAGTTGATGCCTATCTCACCCTGTTCGTCTCCAGCACTGACCGTGCAGTTTATGCTGTTGCCCCTAGAGGTGTATGCATAGCTGAGGTAATCTGTCGCGGTGTATATGCCATCCAAGTCAGGGTCGGATGCTGATGAGTAATGCGTCGCTATCAATGCGTCATTCCTGTACCAGGTAAATGTTATGTTCGTGAAGTTAAGGTCGTCCTCAGGGTCTGAAATCAGGGCGTTGCAAGTCATATCATCTCCAGAATATGCCTGCACCGGGAGGAGGTCAATCGTTATCACAGGCGGCTCTGGCCAATCGACAGTGAACCAGACCAGCTGGTTCTGTGTGAATGTATTGGTATTCCAGTAATGATCTCTGCAAGACAGGTACCAAGACCAAGTCCCTTGAGCAGGAAGTGAAGTGGTCGTGTTCCTAGTACAGTTTATCCAAGTCACATTCGGATACGTCGCATTATAGTAATAGCTATGAGGATACTCTGAGCAGTTCACTGCAAACGGACCAGACTCGGTATAGTCTATGTTGTCGTTCAGCAGGACACAGTTGTCAATGTCGTTATAGCCATCCAAGTCGCCTATTGCTGTGATGTTGATTATGTTAGTCTCTATAGTAGTAGGATAAGGCGAGCCAGAATGGTTAGCATCATTTATCCAGAGGATGATAAGGTCTCCTGGCGGAGCGTTGTCAAGATAGATGATGCCGTCAGAGTACCTTGTAGTGGAGTTCAGCAATGCCTTGTTCCACGCACGCACTTCAAAGTAATACTTATGATTGTGAGTGAGGTTAAGATTGTTGATGCTTATCTCTGGAGTCGTTGAGTTGCCGCTGGCCACCTGGCTGCAGTTCGTGCCAATCGGGTCAGTAGTGTTGACTACGCAGTTCGGGAACAAGACCGGCATTCCGACAATCCTCCAGGCATAATGGTCAAAGCCAGACTCAGCATCAGTGGAGGCTGTCCATCGCGCGTGGAGGCTGCTACGACTGTTTGTATAGAAACCGTCATCCACAACTGGAGCGACATCTGAAGGAGCAGTAGTATCTACCTTGACGACGCGCAAGGTCTCGTTCTGCATGTAATATGTGACACCATTAGACGCGTTGTCCCAGGCATAAAGTCTGAATACATAGCAGTAGCCAGAAGTTACATTAACGTCCTTGTAAGACTGGCTAGTGAGTATTTCTGAAATGTTGTACCAGTCAAAGTCAGAAACAGGCTGGCAGATATCGTGGTCCAAGACACCACGACCTATCTCGAGCAGTCCCTTCACGTTGTCGCTAGTGCCTGGCGCATCAACACCGACATCATACCAAATAGTAACGAAGCCGGAAGTCGCGTAAGTGAAGTTCTGCCACCTCACGAAGCCACCATACGGAGGATACGTGTCAATCTGGACTCCATTTGAAGTATACCAAGCAGACCAGCTGCCTGAATAATTCATAGCGACATTGCCATTTCTCGCTTTGACGCTGTAATAATAAGTGCCGTTCTCTGTCAATGAAAGACCATCATTTATGACTGAGTTAGGCGTGACTAAAAGCGGACCTCTTATGGAATTATAGCCTGGATTCGGATAAGTAGCATTGCCCAAAGTGTACATGTACTCAATTATATCTGATTCGTTGTCCTCAAAGAGCCAGTTCGCCCTGAGCTGCGAGTTAGAGTTGCTCCAGGGACCATGGTCGTCGATATACTTAGGCTGAGGAGGAGTAGGATCTATGAACAATATGCCATCGCTGGACTTGACCTGGCCATACTCACCAGCATGGTTCTTAGCACGGACTGTGAGGTAATAGACCGTGCCAGAGGTCATATTAAGCTCAGTAGAGTTGATGTCTGAAGCATTCCTGTCATGCGTGAAATTAATCCACTTCTGCTGATAATT
>JAGVOD010000097.1 GCA_020052935.1 archaeon
ACATTCACCGCCGAACGAGGATACGTCAACGCCTGAAAGGCTTGACGAGGGAGCGAGGCGGAACGGGGATTATAAGGGGTCGCAACCCCTTATCTCATTTAACAAACATATGGACGCGATCGATCTAAAACTGCTCAGGGAGCTAGATTTGGACCCCCGTGCTCCGCTTTCGCATCTTGCCAAGCGCCTGAGGATATCGCAGCAGGTCGCTGATTACAGGATGAAGAGGCTTTTCAAGGAAGGCCATATCACGAAGCTCGGCGCCATCATCAACCTCAAGTCGCTAGAGCTAGAGCATTACCGTGTCTTCTTCACGTTCAATGCCAAGAAGGACATCGACGAGAGGCAGGTGTTCGATTTTCTGAGACAGAGCTGCGGCGTTTACTGGGCAGCAAGGATAGGTGGGAAGTATGACCTTGTCGTCGTGCTTTTTGTCAGGGACTTCGAGGCATTCGACAACTTCATCGACGGGTTCAACACGAAGTTTCCCGGCCTCATCAAGGACTACAAGAGCTGCTATGTGATCAACCACTGGATGTACAGGCACAAGCAGCTGAGCAATGCGCGTTCAGAATTGAGCTATGGCTACAATGATAAGATTATGGAGATAGATGACCTTGATAGGTACATATTAGGCAGGCTCAAGGACGATTGCCGCATTCCTGCATTGGAGCTGGCCAAGGGCAAGGATGTCTCTTACAAGACGATAATAAATCGTATCAAGTCGTTGGAGCAGAAGAAGATCATACTGGGCTACAGGATGTTCATGAAGTCAGAGTCGCAACGTCCCTTCATCGTCCTGCTCTCTTTCAAGGATTATTCCAGGAAGTCAGAGAAGCTCTTGTTATCTTATCTTTCAGAGAACGATGCAGTCACACAGACAGTGAGGTTGTTCGGCATCTGGGACCTGTTTCTCCATATCCGCATAGAGGACAATGAGAAGCTTCAGAGTCTTATAATAGACCTGCGTGATAAGTTCCAGATAATAGATAACTATGAGATGATACCCGTGTTTGAGGACATTTCTATAAATCTGATGCCTGTCTAGTTCTTCTAGCGCCAGCGCCACCGACAATAATTCGAGCAAAGCCACGACCGTCGCCGCCTGATTAGCCCGCTATTGCGGCAATTTTAGTCAGAGAAATAATAGGAATCTCTCAGACTAGCTTCGCAAGAAATGGTCGAGCGGGCGTGGCGGCGATGAGAGCTTTTTGCGACCTGGGGAGCAAAAAGCGAAATAGGGCGTGGCTTTGCGAGGCAAAGCGTAGCCTGGCGCGGCAGTGCCCATAAGCCTTCTCTTCTCATAATTCTAAGTGGAAAACGCCTATAACGCCCTTCCAAAAACAGAAATGTTTATAAATTACGTGTGCCCTTTTTACCATATAACTTATGTTTTATTTTTCATCATGCAAATAAAAAAGGGGTGCCTAAATGGAAGAAGATGAATATGCTATTGTTTCTAAGAAGGAATTCCTTACGCTGAAGAAAGAGCTTGAGAAGCTTAAGAAGAATCCGTTGGAGGGTTCTGAGTCTGGAGAGAATCTCCAGTCCAGCATTGATAATCTCAACAAGAGCCTCAACATAATGCTTGAGGTGTTCAAGCAGGCTGCTGAGGACATGAAGCTGGAAGAGCATGACACCGAGGCAGTCGGGAAGCAGCTCGGCCCTATCAACGAAAAGATCGAGACGCTCATCGACCAGAACCAGAAGATCGCGAAGGGCATAGTCGCCATCGCTGACATGGTGAAGGAGAAGCTTGAGGAGATAAGTGAGAGGGCTGAGTCGAAGCCGAGGCTTCCTCCGCTCGGCGCAGCGCCTGCTCCGTCGTATAGGCCTGCTCCAGCTCCTGCTCCCTCTTCCAATTTCGGTGGTATGCCTCCGATGGGGCCTCCGCCTAGCGCTCCGCCGTCTTTCGGCGGTTTGCCTCCTCTGGACGCTCCTGAAGGAATGGACGAGCCTGACTTCGGCCTGCCTCCTGTGGGGCCGCCTCAGCGCAGGAATGTCATGGGCGGATTGATGAAGTAAAATGTCCGCTGACACTTCTTCAGGCAAGCCTATCGACAAGGACGACATCCATCCTATCAAGATGCGCCGCTTCATGGCTCACTTGGCTTCAGCAGCCAGGATAGCTGAGGAGCGTTCTGTCAAGAAGAATACTATCAAGGATAAGCTGGAGAAGATACGTTCTATATCTCTGAACAAGCGCTCGACAAAGCAGATGATCGAGGCAGAGCTCGGCACGTTCGAGTCTGCTGTGCATGACGTCATCAAGGATGAGGAGAAGATCCTTGAGGAGCAGCGCAAGGAGACCAAGCATATAGCTGAGTTGCGCAAGACCGTAGAGGAACTGTCCAGGAAGATGATCCAGCTCGGGCGCGAATACGCGCAGGAGCTAGAGCATAAGGACGGGAAGATAATGGAGCTGCGTGAAGCGCTTGCCACTGCGCACATCAAGATATCTGAGTCCGGCGAGGACCGCCAAAGAAAGATCGAGGACATCGAGCGCAAGATAAAGCAGAACCAGTCTGTTCCTCCAAGGCCCAAGGCCAAGCATGAAGTGATTTCCGAGGTCGAGCAGCACCTCGCATCTCTCGAGGAGCAGCACGCGAATCTGAAGAAGATGGGCAAGCACAGCAAGCACGACTTGGACAGGCTGAAGAGCATGATAGACAGGCACAAGCAGTCATTGGCGGTTGTGAAGGGTGTGAGCATACCTCTACTAGTCACAAAAGCCCCCGCGCCTAAGATGATCAAGAAGCCCAAGCCTAAGAAGTCTAAGCCTAAGAAATCCAAGAAGAAGTGATTATTTCTGTTTCAGTATCTCTGCGCTGTTGTAGACCTTGACAGCGTTTTGTTTTTTCAGTTTTGTGTCATTAGACCAAAGAGGTATGTTGAGTTTCATAGCAAGCGCCACATAAGCAGTGTCATCAGGGTCGGTGCAGACATCAATCGCCTTCTTCGTGAAATCGCTTAGCTCGGACAATGGCACGATACGTATTTTTGCCGTGAATATTATGTGCTCAAGTATCAGTCCGACCTCGTTCGCAGGCAATCCTATCTTTTCCTCGAGCTCTTTGGCGTGTTCCAGCATCTCATCGAATGAGAACTCAGGTATGTAGAATGAGTGGTCATTAAGGAGTATGAATCTTCTTGTTTCGCCGTCCTTTATCAGCGCTGCGAAAATGACGTTCGCATCGAGTACGAGCTCCAATTATGCGCCTTCTATCAGCCTTCTGGATACTGCCTTCTTGACCTTCTTGCCGAGTTCAAGCGCGTCCTTCTCTGTCAGCTTGCTTTTGGAGAGCAGTTGGTCCATTTTCTTCAGTATGGCCATCCTCTCCATTATCGCTTCCCTGGCTATCGCTGACCAGTTCACATAGCTGATTGCGTCCATCTCCTTCTTCAGCTCTTCCGGCACCGATAATGTTATGCTTACCATTTGTCTCACCTGTGTATTACGTTTAATATGTTTATTATGTATAATACGTACAAATATTTAAGCCTTTCTGTTGTATTTTTATTATCCTTTCTTTGGATTTTGGTATTAGTATCTAATCACACCAAAATCCAACTATTGTTATTCAGACCACTTCACGAAGCCTGGTGTGAGAAATAGTATTTTACAAGACCATTAGAAAAATAGAACTGAAAAAATTAAATAAAAAAGACCCTTACAGGTCCTTCGACATCACTGTCTTTCTCTGGTTGGATTCTGCTCTCTCGCAGCCTGCCTTCAATAGCTGATACGCTAGGCAGTTCAGTGAGTCGGCCAGGTCTCCAGCCACGTTGCAGCCCTTGGCAGCTTCCTTGAGCTTTGCCTTGACTATCAGGCTGTCGCCGTGTTTTGCAGTGCATACCAGGCTGAAAGGCACGTCTTTGCCCATGACTGTCTTCCTTCCGTTGGAGTCTGCTCTCTTCACAGCGTCGGCAACTGCTGAGCCGATCTTGTCGCTCAATGCTTCTGCTAGGTCTCCTGCTACATTGAAGCCAGGGCAGGCATCCTTCATCTTTGCTTTGACAACTAAAAGGTCTGTCATTTCGTCTTCACCCCATTGTTTGTATCTGATTGTGAGCCTTAAACCTCTCGATTTAAGCTTCCTAGGCGGGTTTTAAGCCCCTCTAATATTTAAAGTTTTTGAATTTAGCATGCGAATTATGGCATTTTAGGCGCTGTAGAGGCCTGATTAAGAGCTTGGTTTATAAAGGGTCTGGAAAGGATGATTGAAAAGATAGGCAGCACCACCGCCACTTTTGCGAAGCGTCAAACAGTGAAAGAATAGCATCGACAAGGGGGATGCCCCCTACGGGGAACGTCGATGTCAGCAATAACATAAAGGAGCGTAGCCTGGCGTGGTGCTGCCAGAACTAGGCGAGATTTTCAACAGTGCTGGTCGAAAAGATAGTTATTTAAACAAAAATCCAACCCGCTTCGCCATGCTGAAAGAGATCCTCATCCTTATCGGAATAACCTTCTTGCCTATCTTTGAGCTTAGGGCATCTATCCCTTACGGTATATTATATTATCATATGCACTGGCTCACTGTATTCATCATAGCAGTCCTGGCCAACATCGCCATCGGCATGATTGTCTATTTCCTTCTGGACAAGTTTGTGCATCTGGTAGTGCATGTCAAATGGATAGACAGGATATACAAGCACTTTGTCTTAAAGACACAGAAGAAGATACATCCTTATGTCGAGAAGTACGGCACATTAGGAGTTGCGGTATTCATCGGCATCCCTCTGCCAGGCTCTGGCGTATATACTGGCGCTTTAGGCTCTTATCTTCTAGGGCTAGGATATAAGAAGTTCTTCATAGCGAACGTCATCGGCGTCCTTATCGCAGCCATCGCCGTGACATTGATAGTCCTGTTCGGCTCTGGCGCGTGGAATTTCTTTATCAAGATGGTATAGGATTTTAATCCATAACGATCTGTTTCTGTCTCTTCTTCTCAGAATAAGTATAAGGCACATGCACTTTCTTCCCTGTCCTGGGTTCGATGCCTGTATGATACATGCATGTCGAGACTGTCATCGGCATCGGTGTGAATAATTGCATCTGTTTTGTGGGTATCTTGTTCTTCTTGATGAATTCGCGTAGCTGCATGGCTTCCTTCTCGCCGCTGCCCGGATGCGCGATTATGAAGTACGGCACCAGGTATTGTTTCTTGCCGAGCTTCTTGTTTATTCTTTCATACTCAAGAACAAACTTTTCATAAACTTTTATGTCTGGCTTGTTCATCAGCTCCAGGACGCGTCTGTTCGAGTCTTCTGGCGCGACTTTCAATTGCCCGGAGATGTGGTGCGCAGCAAGTTCTTCGAGGTATTCTGGCTGCAGCAGCGCAGTGTCGTATCTCACGCCGCTTCTTACGAATGCTTTCTTGACGCCAGGGATCTTCCTTACTTCCCTCATGAGGGATATGAGCTCGTTGTGGTCGTAGTTGAGGTTCTTGCATGGGCCTGGCAGGCATGTGTTGTGGCAGTCGAATCCGTGTATGTGCCTGAACAATACGTCTTTCCCGTCGATTATCGACGGCACTCGCACTTCCTCTTCTCCCTTGTTGTAGCTTCTGCAGTTCATGCCGTACATGTTTGCTGTAGGGCCGCCGATGTCGTACACTATTCCTTTGAACCCTGGGTGCTTTGTCATCCGCGAGATTTCAGCAACAACAGACTTCCTGCTCCTGCTCTGTATATAGCGACCTTGATGGAAGTTTATTGCGCAGAAATTGCACCCGCCGAAGCAGCCTCGGTGTGTCACGACAGAGAACAGCACTGGCTCGAGCATCTTCACAGGATAATTGTATTTTGGATGCTGTGATCTTGAGTATGGCAGTTCATACACGAAGTCCAGCTCTTCGGTAGAAAGTGGATACGCCGGCGGATACTGCACAGCGAAATTATTGTCGTATTTCTCAGCCAGTGTCTTTGCTGTGAATGGGTCTGAGTTCTGTGTCTGTATGTTGAATGACGCGACGAACTTGTTCTTGTCTTTCTTTATCTCGTCGAAGCTGGGCAGGATTATTGCATCGCGTGGAGCTTCCTTCTGCCGCACAACTGTCCCGCGTATCCCATCAAGATTCTTTCCTTTGCTCAGCCTGTCGCACGCTTCGAGTATCTGCCTCTCTCCCATGCCGTACACCAACAAATCAGCGCGCGAGTCCATTATTATGCTCTTTCTCACATCGTTGTCGAATAGGTCATAGTGTCCGAGTCTGCGAAGTGACGCCTCGACGCCTCCAATCACTAGTGGCGTGTCCTTGTATGCCTGCCTGAGCATGTTGCAGTACACCACGACAGCGCGGCCAGGCCTTCCCCTGTCGCCTGCATATGCCTTGTCCACTTCGCGTTTCTTCTTGAGTGGAGTATAATTCGCCAGAGAGGAGTCCATGTGTCCGCCTGTGACGCAGAAGCAGAGTCGAGGTTTTCCAAGTCGCATAAAATCCTTTGTGTTGTTCCAGTCTGGCTGGTCTATCACTCCGACAGAATATCCGCGGGACTCGAGCAGCCTTCCTATCAGCGCAGTCCCAGACATCGGGTGGTCTATGTATGCATCCCCACTTACAATTATCACGTCCAGCTCTTTCCAGCCGAGACTATCAAGCTCTTGCTTTGTTGTAGGTAGGTGCTTCACAGCCATGGATAACTAAGAAATAATATTATCTTATAAATCCTCTTAGTAATATTCTTCTACGTCAGGGACTTTTTCAGGTGCTTTGTCCTTGCCTTTTGGCGTTGGCACCGGCACCCCGCGTGGTTTCGGTGGTTTCTGTTCTTTGAGAAGCTTGCAGAACCTGCCGAACTGGCACTGGCCCGGGCAGTAGTCAGGGTGTCCGCTTGATCCGCATGGGAATGTCACGAGTTCTGGCATTGTGTTATCACGTATGTATTCCTGGCTGGCGGGATATTTAAAATTTTCTAAGAGGTATTTAAAGAGGTAAGCCTAGCAGCACCACCGCCAGTGTTGCGGAGCGGCTTTCTGCGTTACTATCACAGCACGACGGGGGATGCCCCATCCGGGGTGTCGTGCTATCTGTAAGAAGTACGGGGAGCGTAGCTTGGCGTGGTGCTGCGGTTATGAACTTAAGAAATTTGGACTCTGTTCACTTGTGGGTATACCAGAACACGTATCTGTCTTTGCCCGCGTCATTCTTCTCCCGCGAGTCTAGCCTGCAGAATCCGAACCTTTCGAACTGCACGACATCTCCGATCTTGACTTTCTTGACGCTCTCTTCTGCCAGTCCAGTCACGACTGTCTTGTCTGGCATCATGACTTCTACATCAAGGAGTTTCTCTGATTTGGGCAGCCAGTGCAGTATCTTCTCGCCGTGCTGCTTGAATCTTGCGACCTCGAGCGAGTCGAACTCGTATCCATCGCGTTGTTTCCTGAAGTTGAGGCAGTCCATCAGCCTGTACATCTTTCCTTCTTCCAGCTTTGAGAAGTCTTCTTTAGTCACCCAGAACATGTCGTAAGTCTCTGACTTCCTTCCGCCCTTGCGGTGTTCAGGGTGCAGGTTCAGCTCTACTGTCTGCTTCGGAGCTCCCTTTACCCAAAGCTCGGTCGGCTCCTTGACAAAGAAGTGCCTGTCCACTGATGCGTCAAGCAGCCTCTTGTTGTGGATTATCAAATCGTCCCATGTCAGCGTCGCCTCTGCCTTTGATATGCCTGTGGATATGACGAAGTTCTTTATCGCTTCTGGCTGGAACCCGCGTCTGCGCAGCGCCACTAGTGTCGCGAGCGATGGGTCGTCCCATCCAGTGAGCTCTCCTTTCTCTATCTTGGCCCTTATCGCGCGTCCGCTGGTCTCTACTCCGACGAGCTCGAACCTTCCGAATTCGTATGTCGTCGTGATGCTCAGCCCGAGCAGTTTCTGTATGTATCTCTGCAGCTCGCTGCGCAGTTCGAACTCCTTGCTTCGTACCCTGTGCGTAACTCCATATCGTCCGTCCATGATGGAGTTCTGGAAGTCGTAGTTCGGCCATACCCTGTATTTCTTCCCGTGGCGGGCGTGTTCCTTGTCGAGTATCCTGAATATCGTCGGGTCGCGCATCGTGGAGTTCTGGTGCTTCAGGTCTATCTTGAGCCTGACTATCGCATGCCCCATGGGCGCTTTCGGCATCGCCTTCCACATTTCCAGGTTCTCTTCCGCAGACCTGTCTCTGCAGTCGCAAGCGATGCCTTTCTCCCGCGAGAGCTTTATCTTCTCCTCGTCGCAGTTGCAGACGTATGCGTCTCCGCTTTTGAGTGTCTTTTCGCAGTTTTCATAGAACAGCTTCATGTTGTCTGACGCGTACTGCAGCTCGTCCCACTTTACGCCGAGCCACTTGAAGTTCTCCTGCATTATCTCGTAGAATATGCCTTGCACCAGCTCGGGGTTGGTATCTTCAAAGCGAAGTATGAACTTTCCGCCATACTGCTTCGCCAGGAGGTAGTTCAGCAGTAGTGCTTTCGCATGCCCGATGTGCGGGTACTTCTCTGGGCCTGGCGGGAATGCTGTGACTATCTTTTCCCCTTCTTTTATCTTGAGGAACTCGAAGATGTTCCTCTCCTTCTTCTCTTCCTTGACCAGCATCTCTGGCGCGAGCTTCTCCAATTCCTTGGTCTGCTGCTCGAGCGATAGCTTATTCACATCATGCACTATCATCTCTACCTTCTTCATCAGCTCTGCGCGTTTTTCCCGCCACTCAGCATGCGTCCCCATTATCTTTCCGGCGATGGCTCCGGGGTTTGCCTTCCCCTTGAAGTCGAGCGCGTTCTTCAGCGCATGCTTGCGTATGATGTTGTCTAGCTCCATGAAGCATACGAAAACAGCTCTGGTTTAAAAGTTTTGTTAGCAGTGGCGTGACCGTCGCCGCCAATTAGCCCGCTAATACGGCGAATTTAGTAACTGAAATTATAGGTTTTCTTCGTATTAGCTTCGCAAAACATAGTTACGCGGGCGAGGCGGCGACGAGAGCCGAGCTTGCGAGGCGAAGTAGGGCACGCCACTGCGAAGATATCTCAAAACCTCTCACCCGTTTTATCCATGTTATAATGCGTTTAAACGCCGTATAAACGAAACCTTTAAATACGACTTATTTATATTTATTTTAAACAGGTTGGTGGATTTGTTGATGACCAGAAGGAGGGTAGGGATTTTATCGCGCTGTTAAGATGGATGATACAAGTTTTGACAAGGGAAACTGCATACAGTTTGTATGTTATGGTGTAGATTCTGTTTGGTATCGTGATGATTCTAAGATAATGGACCTTCTCAGGAAGGCTCTTCTTGCGGAGCGCTACGAGATAGTCAGCGAGAAGGTGCATCCTTTTGAAAATGAGAAAGGCACTGGCTACACTGGCGTGATAGTCATCGGTGAGTCTGATGCGACGTTCCACACCTATGAGGAGCGGGGCAGCATCGAGACGACTGTGAATACCTGCCGCGGGCCTAATGCTGGATGGATAACTGTCTCGACGATGGTGCGTGAGATTGCGCCGAGCGATGGTGTCTATGCGCATATCGGCATCGTGCCTATCGAGAGGGCGGCGAGGGAGGAAGCCGCCGCGTCTATCATGGTGCTGGACTGCCCTACTTCAGGAGAGTTCTTGCATAAGATAGAGGATAAGGTTCTTCGCTGTTATGATGAGATGGTCTACAAGGCAGAGCATCAGGCCAGAGACTGAAGTTTCTGAGTATGTTGTGGGGGGTATTTTGATGATGAAAGAAACAGAATCGACAGGACCTAAACAGGTTTATGGAGGCAGCATCATTACGCTTGCTGCATTGGGAGTTGGCGAGAAGTGGCTTGATGAGGATAGTCGTGCGGGAAGGCCTGTGATTGGCTTTTCAGGGGTCGGATATCACTCTCCAGGTAATGAGGGGCCTAGTCTGCATCGTCTTGTCTACGACTCTTTTCTCGCAGAGGGGTTCACTCTTGGTCGTGATGAAGTGAGGTATTTTGAGCCGCGGGGTATGGCTGGCTATGTCTGTGTGGGCTGTGAGTCTCATGTTTCGTATCATGTGCGTCCTGACTGCAAGAATGTCTCTGTAATCATGAGCTTCGGCACGAGCCTTGATGCGGGTTGGGTCGCTATTAATCACCTTATCTCTGAGATGATGCCTGAAGAGGTGTATGCTCGCAGGATTATCATACCTATGAGCTCGGC
>JAGVOD010000082.1 GCA_020052935.1 archaeon
ACAGCTAAAATATATATGCTGTTTCAGGCACAGTAGCTTCAGGAAGCATATTACACTAAAATCACGAGGTCATGAATATGAAAACCAAGACAAAACCAGAACCCAAGATCGTACGCAAAAGCGGACGCAACATATGGAAGATATTCGCCATAGTGGTCGTCATCGTATTCCTGCTGATACTCGCAGGAGGCGTGATGAGGCTATACAAGTTCAAGTCAGAATTCACACCCGCGACAGATGCACAGATAGAGGCTGCAAAAATGCTTGTAACAGCAGACCTTGAGGCAAGAGGCATTAACATCACTGACTATGACATAACCGTGCCTGACAGGATACATGACATGGACAAGAAAGGCACGGGAAGGACTATGCTGCCTGCAAGGGCATATTCTAACTCTTCAAAGCACGATTACATGATAGACCTTGAAGCAGGCATGATAGTCATGCACTCGCAGACAGACACATACGGATGGATGGCTGATCAGATGGGCAAAGAAGGCTGCGGCGAGAAAGAAAGGAAGCCAGAATGCGGCAGGATACGCGAGATGGCCGGGCCCACAAGAGGAATGATGCCGTGGTGGATGCCAGGCATGCAACTCAGAAAAGAAAGATGAACTGAAGATGAAAGACACGCTGATAGCACTGGACGGAGTCTGGAAGATATACAAGATGGGCGAGGTAGAGGTGCCTGCGCTACGAGGGGTGGATGTCGATATCAATAAAGGCGACTTCGTGGCGATAATCGGCGCTTCAGGCAGCGGCAAGTCGACCATGATGAACCTAGTAGGCTGCCTGGACCTGCCATCGAAAGGAAAGATATTCCTGAAATCAAAGGACATAACGACATTGCCAGAGTCTGACCTTGCAGCGCTTCGCGGCAGGACGATAGGCTTCATCTTCCAGCAGTACAACCTGCTCCAGAACATGACAGCGTTCGAGAATGTCCTGCTGCCGCTTGAGCTCCAGGACATGGGCGACGGGAAAGCGTCAGAGAGAGCGAAAGAGGTCCTCAAGCTCGTCGGCCTCTCGGATAAGATGCACAACAGGCCATCCCAACTATCAGGAGGAGAGCAACAACGTGTCTCGATAGCAAGAAGCCTCGTCGGAGACCCAGAGATAATACTCGCAGACGAGCCTACAGGCGCGCTCGACAGCGTGACGGGACGCGAGGTCATAGAGACGCTCTACAGGCTCTGGAAAGATGAAGGAAAGACAGTCATAATGGTCACGCACGACCTCCACCTCGCAGAATATGCCCACACGCATATCGAGCTGAAGGACGGCAAGATAATCAAGATAGCCAAGAACGAGAAACAGAAGAAACCTCGAGGGTGAAAGGAAATGAATAAAACAATCTACATGATATTGATATTCGTGCTGCTCGCGGCAGCCTCTGCAAACGCAGAATACACATACATATCGCCGAGTGATATAGTCACAGCAAGCCTGCTGAACCAGATCCCGGACCCGGGGATGGCAGGCAACATCATCGAGCTGAGAGTGGCGGTCGAGAACTGGGGCTCTGAACCTTCAGACGGCTACGATGTCAAGCTATTGCTTGATTATCCATTCGAGGAAGTGCCTGGAGAAGAATATGTACAGAACACCGGCGCGTTCCAGGGATTTCAGGTAGACAGCGAGCAGAAGATACTCAAGTTCAAGGTCCGCGTCGACAAAGACGCCACGGACGGGAACTACGACCTCAACGTGCGCATATATTCACCAGGAGAGGAAGCATACGCCACCATAAAGAAGACCCTCAGCGTAGAGGTGAGCAGCAGGGAAAACGCTGAGATAATATATATAGACCAGGTCAAGCTGATACCAGGGCAGCAGACACCAATCGCATTCACCATCAACAACGTCGGCTCATCTCCTTTGAGAGACCTCTCATTCTCATGGAGCAACGCAGATGACATCATCCTCCCTGTCGGAGCAGGCGATACGAAGTATATCAAGTACCTCGGCATAGGAGAGAAGACCACTGTCACATACGATGCGATCGCAGACACGAACTCCGATCCCGGCCTATACAAGATAGTGATGATCCTGACGTATGAGGACTCAGTGACTGGAGAGCTGACGACTGTGACAAACAACGCAGGGATATATGTCGGAGGCATCACTGACTTCGAAGTCGCTTTCTCTGAAGCATCCAGCGGAGAGACGTCGTTCAGCGTCGCCAATGTCGGCAGCAACCCAGCATACTCTGTCTCGGTCAACGTGCCCAAGCAGGACGGCTGGACAGTCACCGGGTCCAGCTCCTCGATAATAGGCAACCTGAACGTAGGAGACTACACAATCGCGACATTCACAATACAGCAAGGGATGAGCATGCCGACGGCAATGCCTGGCAGGACATCCACAACATCCACCAAGACCGCAGCAAAGAACGCGACCATGCCCAGCCAGTCGTCACAGGAAATCAAGGTCCAGATAATGTACACGGACACGATGGGCTACAGGAACACTGTCGAGAAATCCGTATCGATGAGCGCATTGAACAACTCGACAGCCACGGGATTCTCGCGGAACGGCACAAGGACAACACAGCAGCAGAACTTCCTCGTGAAATACAAGTGGTACATCCTAGGCCTCGTCATCATAGCTGTGGCGGTCGTAGCATACCCGCGATACAGAAAATACAGAGAAGAGAACCCTAAAGCAGGGCTCTTGCGCAGCCTGAAAGGGATATTCAAGCAGTAAGAGCCAAGAGGATGCGAGACAGAAGATGAAGCTCCATAAATGCCTAAAACATGCATTCAGCATGGTGATGCACAGCAAGCTGAGAAGCTGGCTGACCATACTAGGCATCGTGATAGGCGTCGCATCAGTCATAGCGATCGTCTCCATAGGCGAAGGCATGCAGGCAGAGATGGAATCCAGGATGAGCACCATGGCCGGAGACATCCTCACACTAAGCGCAGGCTACTCGAGAGGAGCGAGCATGTTCGGACCTCCAGGCGAAGGAGGGGGCGACCGTGGAGGTGGCAGCGGCGGAAAAGCGACCAAGGAAAGCGAAAAAATAGTGGTTGACAAGACAGATGTACAGGCGCTCAAAAGCATAGCAGAGATACTGCTGATCAACCCCCAGATACGCGGCAACGCGAACATATCATACATGGGCCAAGAAGGTTCGGTGTCTGTGACAGGCATAGACCAGAAGGTGTGGTCGCAGATAACCACTGACAATCTCAAGGAAGGACGGTTCCTCGACTCTGCAGACAAGAACGTCATAGTCATAGGCAGCAGTCTCGCAGAATCATTCTTCGACCACCCGCTAGGCATAAACCAGGTACTGACCATAGAAGGAAGGTCATTCAGGATAGTAGGCATACTAGACGACGACAGCAGGAGCATATACATGCCTATCCAGGCAGCATACACCGTGATTGAGGACAAGGACATGGACGTCTATGATTCCGTAACCATAAAGATCAAGGACGAGGACCAGCTGAACGAGACGATGACAAAGATAGAGAAGAAGCTCATGATAATAAGGCACGTCACCGCAAAGACCAAGGACTTCAGCCTGACATCAAGCAAACTGATGGCGGCGACAAGAGAAGCGATGCTGTCCACACTCAATACATTCCTGCTGGCAATAGCAGCGGTGTCACTGATAGTAGGCGCTGTCGGAGTAGCAAACACCATGTTCACCTCGGTGCTGGAGAAGACAAAAGACATAGGCATAATGAAAGCCATAGGCGCGAGGAACAGCGACATAATGCTAATATTCCTGTTCAACGCAGCGCTGATAGGCCTTGTCGGCGGGATTCTCGGGATAGTCCTCGGATCAATATTGTCCGGATTGCTACCGACGCTGTTCGGAAGCACGATGATGCTCCGAGGCGGGACGCTGGTCTCACTGAATTCTGTACTTCTGGCGATAGCAGTATCAGTAGGAGTCGGAGTGATAGCAGGGGCGATACCAGCATACCAGGCATCGAAGCTGAAGCCAGTGGATGCTTTGAGGTACGAATAAGATGAGTGCCTCAAAGTCAAGGAACGAACAGAGTGAGTGACAGACTTTGCGATACGAGTAGTGTCGCAAAGCTACGAACGTAAGTGAGTATGCGCTGAGGTATGATTAAGAATCAGACCAAGCACAGCATATGCTCCCTGAAGAAGTTCATCGCCTTCGGGTACTTGTCTAATTTCTCTAATGTGCGCCTGTAACGCTGCCTCGCAAGGTTAGCCTGCTTCTGGGTGAGGCCTGAACTGACTTCGTATTCTATGCTGGGCTCGAGGATAGTCCTCTTCGTCTCTGTTATCTTGGTTATGCCGAAATCAGCAGGGCACTCGCATATCGGGGTGCCTTTCTGCAAGCCGAAGATCGACGTCGAGATGAGGTCAATACATGCTTCGTTCTGCTTCAGGAAATCGATTGTCTCAATGAACTCCTCTTTTGTCTCTGTAGGAAAGCCGAAGATGATGAAAAGGCAGTTCTTTATGCCTGCGTCGCTGGAATCTTTCAGAACTTTTGCTATATCCTCCTTGTTAGTGCCCTTGCGCATGAGATTCAATATTCTATTACAGCCTGACTCGACGCCCCAGAGCACCATCTTAAGACCGGAATCACCGAGTATCTTCAGCGTTTCCTTATCGAGGTCTTTTGTCGGCTTGAGCTGGCAGGTCCATTCAACTTTGAGCGGCTTGAGGATGCTCGCTAAATCGAGAAGGCGCTTCTTATGGATAAGGTCGTCGATGAAAAAGACGTGCTTTGCCTTCGACTGCTTGATGCTTTTAGCGATGTTCTCAATCTTTGTCTCGTAATAGCTCGTGTTGTGGTGATGCGTGCAGAACGCGCACTGGCGATAGTAGCATCCGCCTGACGTCTTTATCGGGATGACTGGCTCTGGAGTGAAGTAATCCTTCAACGGGAAGATGCTGAAGTCCAAGATAGTGTCGCAGTTCAATGATTCATGGGCAGGCTTCTTCTGCGTGACGTATTCCAAGAGCTCTACTTCATTTTTGAGATGCTCTGCGACCTCGCTCAGTTTTGTGTTGGCTGCCGGGCCTCCGACGACGGTCTTTATGCCGAGCTTCTTCAGCTCTGCGCACAAGGCGTAGGCATAGAATGACTGGCTTGAATAGACAATACTGAAGGCGACGATGTCGGGTTTTGCTTTGATTATGCTATTTAGCATCTCCTTGAACAGCTCTGGCTGCTTTCCTTCTACGACAAACTTGTTGTTATGCGAATAGCACTCTGAAGTTGCTCTGCGGTATTCTAATGAGAGCTTGGAGTACTCTTCTGGATCGAAATTTGCTTTGAGATTCTGGAAATACTCCTGGAACTCCTTGAACTTCAACTTGTGGAACTCAAGATTCAGGTCGAGGACGTCTATCTTGTGCTGGGTTGCGTTGTCACGCAGGAAAGCATAGAGATATGTTATGGAATAAGGAGGACTCGCAGGAGTGCAGAACGGCGGATAGACGAGCAAGGTTTTCATGCATTGTGGGAGAAGGGGGCGGTTTAAATAAGTTGCCTCACCACACCAACATCATGTGTCCCAATGACGAAAGGGGGAGAGCACAGAGGGGCGAGGAGCGACGCGGCAAAGTCTATGTGCACACATCAAGGAATTATTCCTTTTTGTTGTGCCCATAACTTCTAATCTGATCTATGATCAATTGCAACATCCTAGAAATATATCCCTTATATTCTCCTTTATCTGCAATATCTAGTGATTGGTAGTATTCTTCTCTTTTTTCGAATGGGATGAAGAACATGGGAAATCCTTTTTTCATCAAAATGAAATTCATGACTGTCCTAGAAGTCCTTCCATTTCCATCTTCAAATGGGTGTATCCAAGTCAGTTTTGCGTGAATCAAAGAAGCTAATTCAAATGGGTGTAGCTTATTCTTGTTTGCACTGTACCATTTAAAGAAATTGAGCATATGCTTCTTTACTTCAGTGTGTTTTGGTGGAACATGATCTGAACCGGATATCTTGACATCAAAAAATCTTATCCTGCCGCCATAAACAACTCCCGTATTTTTGGTCAGGATCCCGTTTATCTTCTCAAGAAACTTAGTATTTAAATCTCCTCCATAGGTTTTGATATAATCTAAGCATTCTTTCCCGTTTATTGCTTCATTATAATCTTCCGCCCTGATTCCAGAAGGGATGACCTTATCTTTAAGGATTAAAGCAGTCTGCCTCAATGTCAACCTGTTTCCTTCTATTGCGTTGCTGTTATACGTGAATCTTATCACAAAATCCTCATTTAGCTTCTCTTTAACGCTTTTAGGAACATGCTTAAGCCAGGAAGTATAACTTTCTTTTAAATCCTGCAATGTTTCTGCGTCATGCTCTGAAAGATACAAGTAATCAGACCGATTTACAAAGGGTCTTGCCTTTTCCTCAATCTCTCCAGCATACCTGCCCAATCCCCCTTTAGAAGGCTTTTTATCACCAATGAACACCCTGATCTTTTTCCATTTGTTGATAGAAATCCTGATATTCTTAGTCAAGTAATAGTATTCTTTATTCCCTTGCTTCATAGTCTCCAGATATGCCATATGATGATATATGTGCACACACTATTTAAATGTTTCGGTTAAATGTGCACATAGAAAAGTTCACATCCCTTTGCCGTAATAACATAACACGTTTTTCGTCGTAAAGCCCACAAAAATATCGAATATGACCGATGTCATTCCCCTGCCCGGAACCGCCCTGAATGACCAAGGGGAGCGGTATACGCCGCTTTCTATTATTAACTTGATAGTGGTAACAAACCGAAAGATTTATAAACATCTTGGACCTGTCTTTTTATATGAATGAAACAGGTAATTCGAAAGATGGGATAAACTTAAGACAATATTTAACCAGATCGCAACGTAACCAACTTATTCTCCATGGTACAATGGATGCGCCGGATTTAGATATAAGATCTGGTTATCCTAGAACTTGGGAGGAGAGAGTAGCGTGTGCTGTTAAAAATCGGCCGCACATAGCAGCAAAACAGATATATCCTACTTCTTCAGATTTTGCTTGCTGGTATCCTGTTGGTTTAGTTGTTAGTGATGGAAGAATAACATCTTGCAGCCAGTTATCCAATAGGTTAAGCAATGGAGACAGAGTACCGATACTAGAAAAACCAGAAGAACTTGAGATTCCTTTAGAAGAAAAACTCGAGTCCGCCGAATTTTATGAAGTAGCAATCAGAGAACCAACTTTTAGTGCTCTATACTTACATGACAATCAAATACATTACCGCGTGGTTCCTCGACTCTCTGTTGAAAGCGTAAAAGAATTAGCACAAAGTTTAGGCTTGCCGGCAATCATTTTTATAAGTGTTGAAGAGCTATTTGCACAAGTAAGACAAAGAGGTTGCCCAACATAACAAACCAAGAAATATATTTTTAATCAAGATGGCGCACAGAGTAGTTTCCACGTTTGATCCAGAAAGGTTGAAAGATAATAGGTACACATTAGTATTTGATAATTTGAGAAAGGCGGGTGTAGAACTAGACATTCTTCCACATCCTGACCCGGAAAGTCTTGATGAGATTCTATCTACCTACAAAGAAAGATTAAAAGGGGCTGATATGGTCGTTCACTTACCTGGATTTTTCTTCGCTTGGGCAGGTGGAGATTATGAAGAAGAAAAAGATTTGAATGAATTTATGGCATTTTATTGGGCTCCAAAAACACATCCCGAAAAAGTCAGAAGATTTACATTCAAAAAGGCGTTAGATAAATATGTCACGAACATGCGTGGTTCTGGGGTGATCTTGGATGCTGATGTTTTTCTGCAGGATGAAGGAGAAGTCGAAACAATTTTAGATGGAATCGGATCACCAGGAATTAAGCGCATGACTGTTGATGAATGGGAAGCCAATAAATTTTTTCCTGCTGTATTCAGGATGAAAGATACGAGTCAGGGAAAAGGAATTTATTTCTTAGAAACTGATGATCAGTTCAGAAAAATGTTTGATCCTGAATACATAGTCGGAGATAATAATTCAACTTCTGGAAGATTCTCAAATTCAAGAGATTATTTTGATGTGCGTGAATTTGTAGAATGCCCAAGTGATCATTATACTCACTGTCGTGTATTCACATTAGGAGATGGAACTATCCTTGGCGCCGTATTATCATATTCTGCTTCAAGAAAAAGTGAAGATGAAAGAATAGCTTTTGATGATGTTCATATTCGTGATGTCTATGGTGATATCAAAAGTCCATTATTCTTAAACAGGAGAAAAATCGTATCAAACAAAGGGAGTGGTGGAAATCAAATCCCTCTAAATCCGAATGACGCTTCAAGAGAAATCACTAATTATGAAAGAGGGTTGTTAGAACAACATGGCATTACAGACCAACAAATCCCGGCAAAACTGGCCGAACAGGCAACTCTAGCAGCAAAAGCTTTTGGCGAGAAAGGAGTATATGTTTTGGGGCAGGATTGGATCCAAGGAAAAGATGGAAGATTCTATTGTTTAGAGGTTAATGCTGGTGCGGAATTTGGAATCTTTGGTACATTATATAATCATGGTCACGAAGATGAAGAAGCAGCGAGAACAATAGCTGCGGAAAAAATTGCCAATGGAATACTCTCACATTTAGATCGTAAAGCGGCTTAGATACAATTCCCAGTTCTCTTTCTATCCTCTATGAAAAACTTTGGTGAAGCGTTTAATGGCGCAAGCGCCTGCTGATTCATGAAAAGAAAAAACAATCTTGGTTCTGCAACTCACTTCAGCAATCTATCCTGCCCCTCCGCCTCCTCCACCGCCTCCACCACCACCGCCTCCGCCGCTGAAGCCTCCACTGCCTCCTGTGCCTGACGAGCCTGCGAAAGAAGTGCTGAAGCTGTTTATCGACGAGACGAAGTTGGCTGTGCTCAATGCGTGATAATTAACAGCGCCGACAAATATCGCTGAATGTTGTGTGCTCTGGTCTGGTATCATCAGCTTCATAGCCTTCTGGACCTTGTCAGCGACGCCGAGAGAGACTGCATAGACCAGCATGCGCTCCCAGATTATTATTGACTCAGGAGGATATTTCTGGAGCACCCGGAAATCCTTGAGGAAATGCCTAAGAGTCTTCCATTTCTTGTAATGCAAAGCTCCCTTCTCTGAACGTCTTGGGAGGGCCTGCCTTGCGATGTTGTTGATGAGAAGGCCTATGATGCCTGCGAAAAGGAAGCCTATGAAGATGAACGGAGGTATGCAGCCGATGATGAGAAAGACGATGCTAAGCACATTGAATATCGTGAAGAGGTTGCCTTTTGCGAAGAAACCCTCTGCGATGGCCTCTTCCTTGACTTCTTTCTGCCAATCCTTGAAAGCCTTCCTGAAATACCATGGCTCCATGCCTGCCTTGGACTGGAGCTCCGAGAATGTTATCTTTGTCCTCGAGAAATGCTTAAGTATAGATAGGACCATCTGCTCCTGCTTTGTAAGCTTCACTTCCTTCTTCTGGAACACTATCTCATAATCAGTATCCTTGCCGAAGATGCCAAGTATCTTCTTCGGCTTTATGACGTTGAGCTTCAAGACTCCTTTAAGGCAGAGGCTCAGTATCACGGCGACAAAGTCCTGCGCATTAGGCTTCTTGTCATGCTGGCGCATCAACGCCGTCACCAATGCAGGCGAGTAATCATAAGGTATGTCCCGCTCATAGAGCTGGTTGTAGCCTTTGACCTCTGGCTCGCGGCCTTTGAGGAAATAAAGCAAGAGGAACAACGCGATGATGAATATCGTCGGGCCTAAGACAAGCAGGAAGGCTCCTACAACGACCCAAGTAGGCGCGTTCTCGATATCTTCCCAAGGGAACTTGATGCCTTCGCCGTAATCCTTCTCTTCGTCAAGAATCTTCTGCAAGCCTGGCTCGTCGACTATCTTCGAGGCGAGTGCGCCTTTCAACAGGTTCGAGGGAAAGGCAATATGCAGCTCGACCCACTGGTTCGACGGGACGCCCATCGCCTGGAATATGACTGTCTGATTGTCCTTGATAGCTATCTTGCCGTTGAGATCAGGATGGCCCCAGGTATAGACATCTAAATTGCTGGCTGCTCTCTTCGGCATCTTGAACGTGCCCTCGATGCCACCCAAAGGATGGTCCCAGCCAGAGCCCCATATCTTCCAATTGAACTCAGCGACGTCACTGTATACTGTGAGTGCGTTGGTCAGGCGGTATGAGATGAGGAATGTCTTGGTGGTGTCTTGAGCTGAATAATAAAACTTTATGCGCTTGGTGTTGCTGTTCAGGTCTGTGAACTCGAACTTCAACGGGATGAGGCCTGATGGAGTGGACTCATAGACAGCGACATCAGATATCTGCTGATCCTCGTACTCGATGTCGCGGAACGCGAAAGTGAAAGGCCCGCTGAAAGAGAAAGTGATGCTCTCATTCACCATTATGGCTGCGTCATCATCAACCACCATGTCAATCCTGGCATGGTCAAGTGTGTATGATTTTGCAGAGACAATAGGGACTAGAAAGAGAATCAGGATGAACAGCAAAAACAGACTTGTCTTCATGACAGACAAACAACGACCTTTATTTAAATACTTTTGGTGCGTGAGTGAATGAACAGCAGAAACAGGGCTTTTGCTTATTCTTTCTCTTGCGAAATTGTGGCGACATGTTCATTCCATTAGCGAAAACTATTTAAACCAGTCCAAAACCCTAAAACGTCTATAAACACGTTTTTTAAAGGATAAACGGCTTTTAAATAAAACCGGACAGACGCGTTTTTAGGGGGTTAGACAATGCTGGCAACAAGAGGCAGCGATACAGTAGCATCTCAGTTGGAGAATGTGCTTGGCGAGACCGCAACTTCTGACGAGACAATAAGAAGGATAAAGAGAGCAAGGGAAGAGATATATTTCCAGGCACTGGAAAGGACCAAACGGCTTCTCGAGGAAGAAGGCACAGACTCCACCATAGACATGACCCTACAGGTGGCAGAAGCCCAAAAACACCTCACTTCTACAAGGAACTACGAACCATTCCTGGATGCGATGACAAACATACTCGGCGCTGCACTCGCTGAAGGAATGGGCGAGCGGACAGAAGCGGACAAGAGCTATGCAGTAGGACTGTTCATGGACCTCGGCGAATATGCTGCAGAGGACTTCACCCGGGTCATCGAGGCACTGACCGAAAAAGGACAGGAATACACCGACTACCTGAAAGAAATCATCCAAAACACGCCTAACAGGTTCAAGGACAGAGTCCAGAAAAAAGCAATGGAGGCAGCCATTGAGAGAGTATCTTACCTGAGAAACCGGTTCGAAAAGATACTGCACGGGTTCGGAAACATGGTAGGAGAACAGTCTCCACGCAAGACAGACAAACAGCGCACCCAGACAAGCTCTCCTGAAAAGACAAGAGAGCAGAAGAAGACGCGCCACCATAAAACTCAAGAAAAGCAGCCAATAACAAGGCCCGCGGCAAGACACACCGACAGCAGCGGCACCATACTCCTGTACATCGGAACGAAACCAGACAGAATATTCCCTGATGTATATTACACGCCAACACAGATAGAAGAGGCATTCGGCATCGATGCAGAAGAAGCCATCTCAAGTGCCCAAGAAAACAACAGATTCAAGACGCGTCCCGATGCGATAGTGCACCTGCCAAGGACAATCGCCAAAGAAATGCCTGCATCGGTGAAGGGAGAATTCCTGACCCGCATCCTGCCAGAAGAACAGCAGGGAAGACTTGAGAAGCTGCTTAGGAACAAGGGAGAGACAACAGTCTCTGACAAGGTAGTCAAGATAGAACTGGAACACAGACCTAAAAAACTCGACCCTGACACTTACTACAGCTACGCACAGATAGAGCAGGCGATAGGCTGCCAGCAGGCATCGATGTCAGCATACATCTCGAATAACAAGGCAGCACTGGAAAAAGGACACGCGAGGGTGACTATTGAAAACGGGGCTGTGCGTGGCTACGGAGTAAATCTTATCCGGGGCGACCACATCGCACTGGCAATCCCAAAAAAATATGTAAACCTGCTGGAGGAACTGCTGGGAATTGATTCGAGCCAGGCAAGCAGCGAGAGCAAGGAAAGACAGCGACCCGCATCACCAAGACAAAAGCGCGCGACAGACAGCGGCACGACGGACGATGAGTGGTACACGACCATGGACGCAGCCAGGATACTTATCAAGAAGACAGGAATGGATCCGAAAGATGCCCTCGCAAGGCTCGAAAGCGCAGGGGAGGATGAGCGATTCAGAAAGTCAGTAAGAGAAAACCAGGTAACGCACTCAAAGATGTATCAGGGTGGAATCATAGATGCGCTGATCAGAGAGACGGGCAACCAAACATAGACGGGAGATTGATGGGCAAGGAGATATACGTCAGAGACCACGACGGACTCGAGGAAAGGATTTCTGCAGGGGAATTTGACAGGAAATTCGTAGCAATAGAGAGAGCAAGGGAAGAATACGGCATACCTCTCGACCACATCACCAGGGTAGGGATAGCATACCCTCAAATGATGTGCTCATTGAGCGCAGAGAAAGGGGGCAAGGCGTTCGGCACAGCAGTGCATAAATCAATGATGGGAAACTTCCGGTTCTTCGGACTAGACGAGATAATCTACGCGTATGACCTGAACGTGTCCCCGAAGACATTCGAGAGGATAATCCCAGCAGACACTATCCCTGACCTCAACTACGAACCCATCAAGATATCGCTGTACGGCACGATAAGACTGTTCGAGAACATAAGGGCAGCAATAAGCGAGCAGAAAGACCCGATACCAAGCTCGTGGCTCAGGGCAAACGGAGTGCCCGGCCACAAGTCGATGACAAGGAAAAAACAGATTGACCAGACAACGCTCCTGATGTTCTACGACTCAATAATCGCAGACCTGCGCGAGACAGCCAGGACAACAGACGGAGAACTGCTGAACAACAACTTAGTAAAATATGTCGGTGAACAGACGTCCGGAGTGACAGACGAGGCCATACAGAGCGTGGATAGGATCCTGGACCCTTACAAAGCCTTGCCATCAAACATGATATTCGACCCATTACGGGTCTACATGCAGAAACTTGCAAAACATCCTGTGTTATCAAGGGAAGAAGAGCTGCAACTGGTAAAAGAGCTGGCGAGAAGAGAAAGCGCGCTCGATGCAACAATGTGCGAGTCAGAGTACTTCAGGCAGAACATGAACAAATTCGCAAAGTGCATCCTAGATGGCGAAGTCGATGTCCACGAGAAATTCATGGAGCTTCAGGGGCGAGAGAGCGGAGCAGAGACGCAATATGTGGAAAGGCTCGCGGAAGCAGACAAGGAAGAGATGCAGCAGATACTCAGAGTGCTGCGGCTCAAGAGCGAGGAAAGGAAAGAGGTAGCAACCACCCTGCTCGCTGAACTCGGAAGATACAAGACGCTGGCAGTAGGCAACAGAAAGAGCGACATGAGGGTGTGGCAATCACTCTTTAAGATGAAACCCGCAGATGTGGAGGCATACCACCCTCGACTGGACGCAGCATTCTCAGCAGCCGAAGAATCAAGAGAAGAGATGATAAACCACAACCTGCGGCTCGTCGTGTGGATAGCAAAGAGGCGCTTTGGCAGAGGGCTGGACCTCCTCGACCTGATACAAGAGGGCAACATAGGGCTGATGAAAGCAGTCGACAAGTTCGAATACGAAAGAGGGTACAAGTTCTCGACATACGCCACGTGGTGGATAAAACAGAACATAGACCGAGCAATCGCAGATTGCGGGCAGACCATCCGGCTGCCGGTGCATGCACACGATGCCTTGAGAAGAATTAAGAGGGCAGAATGGCACCTCACACACAAACTCAAAAGACGGCCGAGCATCGACGAGATAGCAGAACTGGCAGAGATGCCTGCAAAGAAAGTCGTGCACCTGCTGAACCACGGAAACACCCGATCCCTTGACGCCGAGCTGGGTGACACAGACAGGACGCTCATGGGAGCGATACCTGACACGCGGTCACCAAACCCTGAACAAGAGATGATAAAAACAGAGAGACGGGCAGGAACATACCGCCTCCTCGACACACTGCCCCCTAGGCAAAAAGAAGTGCTGATGATACGGTTCGGACTCAAGGACGGGAAAGAACACACTCTTGAAGAGACCGGCCAGATGGTAAAGCCCGGGAACAACACAGGAAAAGAGAGAATAACCCGCGAAAGAGTAAGACAGCTAGAATCAGGAGCATTCAGAAACCTGGGAGCAGTCCCATCGAAAAAAGAATTGGTGAGGGAACACCTGGAAGGAACACCTATGGAGAGTGATTGATATGGATAATAAGATATTAGGACAGGACATATTAGAAGTAGCTAATAGCTGTTGGCCATATGCTGCTTGCCTGGCAGTTGTTACGGCTACAGCAGCCTATGCTACAGTACGCCACATCACTCGAAAGAAACGCACACCATATTCCAACCCGAAGACTGGCAAAGCTGCATCAAATGAGACTGATGAGGATACAAAGCCAATCACTTTCTCTCCAACAGCTGTTGCTGAAGGAGGCCAGATAAGACACGCTATGGGCCCAACATGCTTCCCGCGATACGACCTTCCCGTATCAAAACCTGACACACCAGTCCAGTCAGGCATCATAGAATTCAGTGACACAGACTGCCCAGATGTCAGCGAGACAGGCGTCATGGATCCTGATCTTCTGTCTGGCGAGTTCGACAGCAAAGAAGATGGACCTGAGACCAAGGACATCTCCCAGCTACTGTCTGTCGAGTTAGACAATGAGCAGTATTCTTTGATTGCAAAAGTGGAGACGGTGCACACCACTGCATGCGGATATGCTGGATTGCTGTCTGACGGAAAAGCAAGAATGCCCTTTGTATATACTAATGAAGAAACCACCACGGATGGCATCGCAGGGGTGCTGCTGCATGAATCGAAGGATAAAAAGGCAGACCTGGAATTCAGGGTGGTCCTTGACTCACCGTTCGAAGAAGACACCTCACGAACAGTGCTCATACAGTACATCAAAGGAAAAATAGGTGACTTAGAGTATGAAGCACAAAAAGACTGAGAGAAAATAGAAAATCCGGATCATTACAAAAGATTTCTGATGTCCGTAGAGCAATCAGTCATATGATATAATTCTGCGAGGCGGAGCCGAGTAAGGCGCATCGCTGGCCGAGAAACAGATGATAACTTGAAAAAAAGAAATAGAAAAAAGAAAAAAATAGAAAAAACTTACATCTTGCCTATCTTATACATCTTGCAGCCGCACTTGATGCAGATGCCTTTCACTGCGTCACGGCCGTTCTTCATCTTGACAGCCTTCGCATCCTTGATCTCTCGCGCCGCACTACATCTCATGCAATGTCCAGTCACCATTTTAAAGACCTCCATCGATTGAATAAAAAGAGATACGCAATAATTCCCTAGGTGGTTTATAAGGCTTTTGAAAAGGGCACACGAGGCCTAAATCTGCAGAATAAACCGCTTAAAGACGTTTAGGAGCAGGCCTTTGACCCTGCGCGGGAGCACTTGGACCCCTATTCTGGCCCTGAGGAGACCAACCACGCCTCCTGTTCTCTCTCACTTCAACAGGATCTATCTCTGTCGAGCCGCACTTCTTGCAACGCACAGGTATCGGGCCGTAATTCTTCCCGAACCTTATGTTAGAACGTGACTTTATGCTGTTACTCCTACATCTTCTGCATACAAACATGTGCATCCCTCCGTAAACTGTCAAAAGCTCGCGACTGCCACCGGTGGCATGCTCGCTTTTGAGCACATTTATCCCACCCGCGCCACCAGTCGCAGACTAGTGGTATAAATGAATCAAAACTTCGGCCTGTGCTTAGCATAGCACTGCCTGCAATACACTGGCTTGCCTTCCACCGGCTTGAACGGCACAGTGCATGCCTGGCCGCAGTCTGAGCAGACTGCGTCATGGGATGGCCTAGGACCCTCACTGAAACTTGAATTGAAAGGCCTGGAGAAACTGCTGACAAAATCTTTCTTGAAATCGCCACGTGGCTGCTGCCGCGAACCCTTTGATTCATGCCTATTGTTTGACCTGCCCATAATAACCTCCAGTTTAGCAACATAAGAGAAAACGCATCAAAGATGGGTAACACAGCACCCAATGTGTTTCAGATATGTTATATATAGAGTTTTTTCCAGGACTTTATAAAGATTACCTTGAAAAAACGAGAAAATAAGCGCGAAATGCCTCACTCATACCTCTTGAACTTCTTGTAGTAGACAAAGAAGTTGAGGCTGAACAGGAACCAGACAAACAAAGCTGAAGCGCCTATGGCAAGCCCATCATTCTTCAGCACAGCGAAAAGACCCACTGCTGCGAGGAACTCGAAGATGAAGAACCTCAGCTGAGGGTGGAGAAACGCCTCGGTGATGCTCTTCCACTTGTGCTTCCGCCTGTTCTTGAACTGGAGATAAGACAAGATGGCAGTGTAATGCATCCAGAAGATCAATGCCGCGACCAGGAATAAAGCATTCACGAACAATCCTGCGATGATGCCTATGATCGATACTGCTGCAACAAGGATCATCGCCTGCTTCGGATACTTGCCTGGGGTGTAAATCATGATAGGATATGCGGGAGAGAGGTATATAAATGTTGTCTTGAAGCACAATCGCAAACATTAAATATCTGCGGCAGGACGGCAAAGACATGAAGCCAGCATCATTCCAGACAAAGGTCGCAGCGGCTATACTACTCGTAATGATACTGCTGACCATAGGGACTGTGCTATACAGCATCATCGAAGGATGGAGCCTCATCGACTCGGCATACTTCACCACAATAACGCTGACCACCATAGGGTATGGAGACCTGGTACCGACGCACACCGCATCTAAAGTCATAACCATGTTCTTCGCTTTCGCAGGCGTGAGCATATTCGTGTTCGCCGTGACGACGATAACAGAGAACTACTTCGGCAGACGCGTCGGCAGCCTCGAGAGGACAGTGCAGCAGGTGAGCGAACAGACCAAAAGGCTCGTCATGCCCGCAGAACAGCCGAAGGTCGCGATATCAAGAAGGAGCTTTGTCAAAGAGATGACAATAGACTCCAAGAAGCCAAAACCTCCAGTCATCAAGATGAACAGATGAAAAGCATAAAGACAAAAGATGGGAGCGTCACTTACCACTCTGAGTGGTATGGCGAGACTTATCATTCTGTGTCCGGCGCCAAGCAAGAGGCTGTGGAGAAATACTCTCGGCCGTGCGGGATAGATTCTAGGGAGAAAGTCACTCTGCTGGACATCTGCTTCGGGCTTGGATATAATTCTGCTGCTGCAATCGACATGTTCTCTGGGAAGAAGATGAAGATAATTGCGCTGGAGAACGACCCTGAGATAGTCGCGGAGATAATGAAGATAGAATATCCGTTCAAGTGCGCTGAGATTATCAGGAAAGTTGCTGCAGATAAAAAATATCAGGATGACAAGATATCAATAGAACTCATCATGGGTGATGCAAGGGAGACAATCAAAAAGCTTTCAACATCATTTGACGTCGTGTTCCTGGACCCTTTCTCGCCTTCCAAGTGCCCTGAGCTGTGGAAAAAGGAATTCTTTGATGAGATATATCGCGTTATGAAGAAGAAATCCGTGCTTGCGACGTACAGCTGCGCAGGGAATGTGCGACGGGCGCTTAAAGAGGCTGGATTCTCTGTAGCTGACGGGCCATGCGTCGGAAGAAGGAGCCCTTCAACCATCGCTACGAAGAGCTAGCAATAATCCTCGATGATGACCTTGGTATGGTCCTTAGAGGCGCGCTCCGAGACATTCTCAGCAGAGGTGAAGAGCACGTCAGGGTTCTCAAGAAGGCAGACATGCCTTGTCGGCGAGTAGACGACACCGCCAGCAGCGAACTTGAAATGATAATCCTTCTCGCCATACTTGAAAGCGACAGAACCTGCCCTCTTGACATAATCAGAGGCGAGGCCAGTGACGTGCGCAAGGAACTCTTCCGGCTTCTGCGCACCGACCAGCGAGACAACCATCTGGTCACGGCTATACGCCCTTGCTACATAGTCAAAATCACTCCTCGCGTCATAGAACCACTTGGCGACCTGCTTGAACAGGTCCCAGGAAAGATCACCGCCCTTAGAACGCACAAAATCGCCGAAACCGACGATGTCGAAAAGCACCACGCCGACATTCCCGCCAGACTCCCTGTTCGCCTGCTTCAATCTTGATTTCAGGTGCGGAAGGAAAAGAGGCATGCTGGCTATGCCTGTGTAAGAGTCTATTGGAACGTTGGAGACAACTATGTCCTTGCCAAAACCTTTCGCTCTTAACATACGCATGTCTGCGATGCTGACAAGATCATTCGACTCAAGGCCTTCCTCGCCGCTGGAGACAGAGCCGACGCTGACAGTGACTTCCGGAGGAGGCAGGTCGCCCATGCTCTCGAAGACATGTTCGCGTATGTTGTCAGCCACACGCCTCGCGATGGTCTCGGTCTTGGCGGCAGACGCGCCAGGCACGACTATGACATACTCATCGCCGCCATAGCGATAGACCAGGTCAGTGTCTTCCCTTACGGTCTTTTGCATGATCTTCCCGACCTCACGCAGCACACCGTCAGCATAGATATGGCCGTAGGTGGAATTCAACTTACCGAAATAATCAAAGTCAAAGAATATGACGCCGACTTCCTGACGCTTGTCCTTGCAGCGCATCAGCAGCTCAGGGTAGTCCTGCTCCCACTTCCACTTGTTATACATCCCTGTAACCGCATCAGTGAACGCTTTTCGTCTCATCTCAGGCTTGTCACCTATATTGTTCATGTGGTTCGCTAATTTGAAGACGACGTGACGCAGGATAGCGACCTCCTCTGCAGTGAATGTGGGTTTCTCAAAGACTGCAACTCCGTAGCTGGCGACGTCCCTGAAACGGACAGGACAGACCAAAGTCGATTTGTTGTTTTCTTGGGAAATGACCGGCTTAATATACGACGCCTTGGAAGGATCGAACTCATCCCTGCGGCCATGCCTGACCTCGCCAGTATCGACTTCCAACCGGATATCCAAAGAACCATTTATGTAAAGGCCGGCGAAAGATAACGAAGCTACATCGTAGACAGACCTTAAGAACTGCCTGCAGCTGTCCTCTACATCAGAACGCAGGAAAGAATCACTAGCTTCATCAGCCTTCTGCAAGGCAAACCTGCCAAGGCACTGCCTAAGCTCCCTAGGACTTCCAATATCCAGTATCTGCTCTAACGTCTTCCTCATGTCAACACCTAACTTCCTTTACGAGAAACCCTCTGGAGACAGCAAGGGGTATAAAAAGGTATTGTAACAGCAAAGTTTTTTAAATTAACCTCTATAAGCCTATTTAATGCCTCCGTAGGCTAATGGATAGACTTCGGGTTTGCGGTAACACACAATACGTGTTGCAAACAACCTGAGACCTGGGTTCGACTCCCAGCGGAGGCGTGTTATATTCTCTCAGTAAAATTTATGACATAGTTCTATTTCTTCAATCAAAGGGGGTAAGACATGGCAAACCAGAAGCTTCTTTTACTTCGAGGAAAGCAGGTTCCAGTAGATGTGCCTCTCGTTGATTTGATAATCCACCTAAATGAAAAACTAGACCTCGAAACATTGGGTTGCTGCTCTGGGCATGAAGGAACTGAAGAGTGGCCATACCTCGAATTTAGCAAGAAAAATGAAGTGATCCTGCGCAGGCTGATCAAATTCTTTTGGAAGCATCACAAATACAAGAAGGACTTGACAATTCACGAAACACAACACACAATAACTGTGTATTTCAACTTTTACCAGTTCACGCGTCGCCCTCTTCTTCTCGAACGCAAGGGAGACCTCGGAGAGTACTGGAAATACATGACGGAACTTATCAAGGGATTCAATCCTGAGTTTGATGACTATGATTCTATTGATGACTCATGCAAAGATTGCGGCAGAATTATCAAGATGTAAATTCCTGTTCTTCAACAAGTTTATCTATTTTTTCAGATCTTTTAATTCCGTACAAATCATAAACTAACAAGTCTATCTGTCTGCTTATTTTTTGTATCTTCATATCTATCTTGTTTTGCACGAGGGCGTTTTTGGTTTTAGCTCTCTGATTGTTCAATTCGATGATTTCGTCAACTAATCGTATGAACTTGAATTGTTCATCAATTCCTATTTTCTTTATCGGTAGTTTCTCCAACTGCACTCTTTTTATGTTCTTATCCACAAATCTCTTTTCATAATAATAGTTCAACAATGAGGAATTTATCAGCGCCAATACATATTTAATTGAATAGTCGAAAGAAGTCATCACTAAGTTATTGTAATTTTGTAGCGTGAAATACTTATTATCATCATACATCGCATTTATTCTGCACTTCATACCCCCAGATATCAACGCGATTAACAATTTCTCTTTTTTCGTGTATATTCTCTCGTCCCAGCACCCACCACCCGCGCATTTCTTATCAAAAAGAACATACTTACCTGAGTACTTTGAATAATATCTGGATACGTCCTTCCCCACAAGCACAGATTTCCATTGGCTGTTCTTTTTGACGGTCGAGGTGCAAGCAGGGATATCTGCTAAGACCATGCCTCTTTTGATATTCGTAATATCTCCCAACTCAACACTGTCTTTTTCCATTTCTCTTTTTGTTTTTAAAAACTGCTCGTCAGCAAGATATAAATCGAATGCATAATTCTCTGCAGCACAGAACTCCTTTTGAGTCAGTGCCGACAATTCAAAGTCCCTGTCAACAAGATGCTGTATATCTTTAATATAATTCGCGATTTTTATTTTATTATTGTCTCTTTTACTCCTGTCGGACTCTTTCCTTAATATGATAATCATCGTATTTACTATTGCCTTTTCAAAAACTCCGCCGCCAAGATCAATTATCTGTTCTATTGCGCAGTTGTCAAGAATTATCTTTCTTACGTTTTTGAAATACTGGTTAGTCAGTAAGCTATTAGAGACTATAAACCCTAAGTGTCCCCCTTCTTTCAAGAAAGATATATATTTCTCAAGAAACAAAGCAAACAAATTTGGGTTGTATTCGGCAGAAGAATAATGTGATTTGTAATAATCAAAATCCTTGGGTCGTTCGCTGGAGTAAATTACCTCGTAAGGGGGGTTACCAACAATAACATCATATTTGGAGGGAAAAGATATTAATCTATCAGTTTTCTTTTTCTCTATCCATCTTTCTAGCCCTACGCCGCTGAGAGAGTCCTCTTTGACTATATGTATGTAATCTGTTTTGTTAGTGAGATCTTTCAATGCAAGGTTCATTGCAGACATATGTACCGCGAAAGGGTTTATATCGATGCCAAATATGTTATGAAGCAATATTTCTTCATGTATTGAACGTAACCGGCTCTTCCAGTTAGTGCGTTCATATTCTTTCCTCAATCTTTCGTAGGCTCCAATAAGAAAACCGCCGCTTCCGCAAGCGGGGTCGATAATTGTCGAATCAACCGTTAGTTTTATGTTGTCAAGAATGTAGGATACAACTTCTTTTGGAGTATAAAACTCTCCCAACAATTTTCTTTCTTTTTCTGGTAAGTGTTTCTGGTATACCTCTCCGATTATGTCTCTATTGATTGAATTAAAATTGTATATGAGATAAGGGGTTGCGACCCCTTATAATCCCCGTTCCGCCTCGCTCCCTCGTCAAGCCTTTCAGGCGTTGACGTATCCTCGTTCGGCGGTGAATGT